>CAYOBW010000067.1:0-28513 GCA_964402115.1 uncultured Victivallales bacterium | reverse complement strand
TCGTTCACCGGGCCGAGGAAGCGGCGGTTGACGAGAGCGGCGACGAGAACGGTTGTCGATTGGGCAAGCTCTGACCGGATTCGATCTCTTCTCCGGAGCGGGGACTGCGAAAAAGAGGGAATCGTGAGCCAACATCGCCGCGCAGAGTAGCCTCGCAAGCTCGCCACCATGACGCCGGGCCGTCGGCTCCCCGCTCGGGAAAGGGGAGGACGGCGCGGGAGCACCGTCCTGCGTGGGACGCCCTGCGCTGACCGCTGCCGCAGAAGAGCGGATCGTCGGCACTGCAGAAACGGCCAAAATCCCGGCTACTTCAATTCCTTGATGCGCACGTTGCGGTACTGGATCTTCATCGGCGGGCCGGCGTGCATCTGGAGGGTGATAAAGCCCTGTCGCGGGGTTTTCGGGTCGTGGTCGGCGAACTCGCACATGAGCACGCCGTTGACGTACAGGGTGATCGCCGGACCGCGGCAGACGATGCGGTAGGTGTTCCAATCCTCAGCCTTGTACTGTTTTTGCAGTTCCGCCGAGTCAGCGAATCTCTGGGCTTCCTTCTTGCCATCGGCGGCAAGCGTCACCTTCTCGCCGCGTCCGCCGATCAGATGCTTGCCCGGATGATAGAGGAATCCGACGTAGTTGCCCCCTCCGTTCATATCGGCCTGGTAGCCCGTGTCCCTGTCGGCGACATTCTCGGAACGGATTTGGATCCCGGAGTTGGCGCTCCGGCTCAGGCGAAACTCGGCGCGCAGCTCGAAGTCGCCGGGCTGCCCGCCCTGCCAGATCAGGTGGCTGTTCTTTGCACATGGCTTCTCCGCCGTGCTTTCGGCGGTCAGCACACCGTCCGCAACCGTCCACCAGCCTCCGCCGCCGGTCCAGCCGGTCAGGTCTTTGCCGTTGAAGATCGGGGTGAACCCCTCTTCCGTCTCCTGCGCCAGGGCGAAAGGCGCGCCCGCCAGAACCAGCGCGGCGATCATCAGCATGGAAGTTCGTTGCATGTTACTTTCCTGTCTTTGACTGCCCGTCATTTTGATTTGACCTGTCCCAAGCTTTCCCGGGCGCGCTTGAGCAGATCCTCGTTGCCGCTGACTTCCACGACCTTCTGCATGCTGCTCGCAACCTGCTCGGGGTGGGTCTTGACCAGGCTCTCCGCAATGGCCACCGCCGCCAGGCAGGCATCTTCCTTCAGGCTGGCACTGTCGATGCAGGTTGCCGCCAGGGCCAGCGCGCCGGGCGCGGGCACCCCGCCGAGCGCGGCCAGCACGAGCCTGCGCTCCTCATCGCGTTCGGCCCAGGCGAACGCCTGTTGCAAGGCCGCGGCCTTCGCCTCGGCGGGGCTCTCCTGCAAGGTCGCGAGCCGGATATAGCCGCGCAGCGCGAGAATCTTGAGCTTCGGGTTCGGCGGCGCCTGCACCATTTTGCCAAGATCGGGTATGGCTTCGGCCGTCTGCCAATCGCAGAGCGCTCGCTGCGCGGTCTCCTTGACCGCCGCGTCGGCGTCGCCGGCGGCCGCGCGCACAACGGACAGGGCCTGCGAGCCGCCGACGGCGCACAGCAGCCGGAGCAGCGCGAGCTTCGAGGCGCCTTGCGCCTCCGCGTAAGCGGCCCGCAGCGGCTCGACAACCGCGGGCGGAGTCACGCCCGCACCCTGCTCCAAACGCAGGGAGGCGCCCTCGTTGACCGCCGCGCTTTTCGCGGTGCCGTTGACCGTGTAGTCCACGCGAAACTGCTTGGGTTGACCGGGCGCCGTATCGCCGAAGGTGGCATTGGAGATGTCGATGACCGCTTGCCCGGACTTGACCAGTTCGGAGACCTTCGCGGTGACATCCTGCGAGGGGCCGGCGGGCAGCACGCCATACACCGCTTTCCGGATGACGAGGGAGCCGGGCGCGTACACCGACTGCCGGACGCAGATCGCCGTCAGGGCGTCTGCCGCCTCCGGCGAGGCTGTCTTCTTGAGGATGCCGAGCAAAGCGGGGATTTCCTTCGTGCCGGCCATTTCGCCGAGCACCTTGAGCGCTGCGCCGCTGACCTGCGGATCAGCGTCCGCCGCCAGGCGCAGCACGTCCGGCAGCGCTGCGACGATGCGCCTGCGCCCGATCAGGTTCACCCCCATGAGGCGCAGTTTTGCGTCCGGCTTTTTCGCCAGCGCCACGATGGCGGCATTCACTTCCGGCCCGGAGAACCCGGCGAGCGCGGAGAGCGCCGCCTTGGCAACCTCGGCATCCTCGGAACCGGCAAGCTCGGCCAGCACCGGCACGGCCGCGGCGTCACCCAGCCGCGTGAGCGCGCCGATGGCCGGCACGCGGGCCTCCGCCGCGCCGCTGCGCGCGAGGGCGAGCAGCGCCGGCGCCGCCGCCGCATCGCCGCGATCGGCCAGGACGGCGATCAGCCGGCCCTGCCTCTCCGCCGGGATCCGACCGAGTTCCGCGGCGAGTGCCTGCGTGACCTTCTTGCCGGGCAGTTCCAGCCCCACCCGCAACGCCATGCCGAACAGGCCGGCATCGGCGGACCGCAGCTGTTCGAGCAGCAGCGGGAGCCCGTCCTGGCCACGCGCGAGGATCGCGCCGCGCGTCGCCGCCAGCTTCGCCTGGGACGGCACCGCCGCGGCGCGGAGGGCGTCGTAAAGCGCGATGGACCGCTTCGCCGATGGCGCGGCTTCGGCGCAGCGCAGCAGCCCCTCGGCGGCGGCAGGGACCTTGCCGAGCGCCTGCGTCAGCGCGTCCGCGGCCGGCGCCGTACCGATCTTGCCCAGCGCGGTTGCGGCGGCCGCGGCGACGTCCTTGTCCGGGTCGCCGAGCATCTTCGCCAGCAGACCGACCGCCTTGGCGTCGCAGCGCACGCCGACGGACTGGATCACGCCGACCAGCAGTTTGCCCTTGAGCGAGCCGAGCGCGGCACGCAGCGCCTCGTCCACGGCCGGGTCGGGAATGGTCTCCAGGCCATAGCGGGCCATGTGCGACAGCTTCTCGTCGCCGAGCAGGGCGGCCAGCGGCGCGACAGCTGCGCGCGTGCCCACCCTGCCGAGGTCGATGCACGCGTCAGCCTTCTGTTGCTGCGGCGCGTCGGACTTCAGCACGGCGAGCAAAGCGGCCTCGGGCGACTGCGCGAACACGAGCGGCGCGGCAGTCAAGCTGGCGAAGATCAACAGACAGCAGTTCAATCGTTTCATGGGTGCGGGGCTTCCGTTCCGGACATTTTTCAGATCTGCCAGGGTTCACGGGCGGCACGCGAGCGCAGCCGGTTCGCCTCGGGATCGTTGACGAATTCCTCTTTCACCGGGTCGAAGGTCATGTCGCGTTTCAGCCACATCGCGATGTTGGCCGCATGCACGGTCGTCATCGAGCGGTGCATCACCACCGGGTTGGCGATGGTCTGCTGGCGGGACCTCACGCAGTCGAGGAAATTCCGCATGTGGTTCTGCGCGCGGCCGGTGCGGGCGACGTAGTCCTGCACCACCTTCGCATAGTCGGCAAGCAGCGCAGGGTTGGAAACCTCCGGGCGCGAGTAACCGTCGGCGCAGGTGACCCACCCCTCGGTGCCTTCGTAGCGCGCGCCGCACGAGCCGTGCCAGCCCCCCCGCTGCAGCACCATCTCCACGCCGTTGGCGAAGCGCGTGACCATGCCGTCGCTGCTGTCGTTGTTCACATACCCGTAGAAGACCGGACAGGTATCGCCCAGCCCGAGCGCAACCTGGCACTGCGCGAACGTGTGCGAGCCCCACTCGCCGATGCAGCTCGTGTGGAAATCGTACTGGCCGTGCCAGCCGCCGTTCACATAGCTCGGATTGTAGGGCCGCCACGGAGCCGGGCCCAGCCACATGTCCCAATCCAGTTCGTCGCGCGGCGGTTCGGGCACGCCGGGCAGCCACGCGCGGTTCATGTAGGCGCTGTCCCACGGCGCGATATGCGCGCGCACCGTGCGGATCTCGCCGAGGCGCCCGAGCCGCAGCAGTTCGTTGGCCACCGTGAAATTCGCCTCGCTCAGGCGCTGCGTGCCGGTCTGGAAGACGCGGCCGTAACGCTGCGCTGTCTGCACCACCGCCTGCCCCTGCGCAATGGTCATGGATCCGGGCTTCTCGCAATAGACATCCTTGCCCGCGCGCATCGCCAGGACCGAAGCCGTGGAGTGCCAGCGGTCGCTGGTGGCGATCAGCACGGCGTCGATGTCCGTCCGCTCCGCCAGGAACTCGCGCATGTCGGTGAACACGGCGCAATCCGCATTGCCGTACTTTTCGTCCACCATCTTCTTGACGGCCTCGCGCCGGGCTTTCCGGACGTCGCAGACAGCGACGAACTGGACATCGGATTCGGCCATCAGGCACTGCAAATCGCCTGTTCCCCGACCGCCGATGCCAATGCCGCCGGCGACGATCCGTTCGCTGGGAGCGACCGCGCCGTCACGTCCCAATGCCGACGCGGGGATAATGAAGGGAAAGGCGACAGCGCCGCCGACTGCGGCAGCGCTCTTAAGGAACTGACGGCGGTTCAACGATGCGCCCGCCCCCTGCGGTTTTGTGTCGAGCATGCGTGCTTTCATCCGGCAAGCAGTGCCAGAAACAGGCGGGCTGTGTCAAGCACGCTGTCGAATTACCCTCCGGGCGGCCTGGCGTCCCGGCTCGGAGGCGACCGGGCGGGCCTGAGACGGGTGGCGAGAGGCCGACCGGTCCCGGCGCGCTGGCCTACCCGTTCTCTCTGGAGCAACTTTCTGCCGCTGAATGAGATTGAGGAGACGTGAGGTCAGCGGTAGATTGCTGTCGGAAACGAGGTGAGATCATGCACAACGAGTTCACGGCTATCGTGGAGCGGGATGGCAAGTGGTTCGTGGCCTATTGCCCCGAAATCCCCGGCGCCAACGGACAGGGGAAGACCAAGGCGGAATGCCTCAAGAGCCTGTCGGAGGCCATTGACTTGATTTTGGAGGACCGTCGGGATGACGCACTGCGCGGCCTGCCCGCCGATGCCCTGCGGGAACTGGTGGCCGTGGGATGAAGCGGAACGAACTCCTGCGGCACCTGCGCCGACACGGATGCTATCTCAAGCGAGAGGGAGGGTCCCACTCGCTGTGGGCCAGCCCCAACACA
The DNA here is from genome assembly GCA_964402115.1 of uncultured Victivallales bacterium. Classification (GTDB taxonomy): domain Bacteria; phylum Verrucomicrobiota; class Kiritimatiellia; order UBA8416; family CAYOBW01; genus CAYOBW01. The sequence continues at coordinate 23,436 of CAYOBW010000067.1, read as the reverse complement.
GGCCGGATCGAAGCCGTACCTCGTCACACCGAAGTACCCGACCGCCTGGCTTTCAAGATCTGCCGATGCCTCTCGGTCCCGGATCCGAAATGATCGGGCAGAACCAGGGCGCGGTCCTTATGCGGTGCCCGCGCCGGACATGCCGACCGCTGTGCAGAGAGCGCGAAAGATGAAAACCACAGCCATCGTTGTGTGCGTGGCGCTTGCCCCGCTTGCAGGTCACGGCTGCCCGCCGCTGGAGGTCGAGGCCATTCAGCGCGCACATTGTGTCGTGGCGGTGACCATCGAGGGGGTGAGCGCGGGCGGCGCGTTGCCCGAGGGCGCGACAGCCACGGTATACACCGCGGCCGTTTCAGCCGTCTTGTACGGCAACTGCGCCAGTAACGCACCCGTGCGTTTCACCGTCCGCCCGAGTAAGTCCCTTGCGCCGCTGGAGAAGGGGACGAAGTGTTTCGCCTACCTGCGGCGCGCGCCCGCAGGCGGAGCGGCGGGTGCCCCGCCCTGGGAGACGGCGAGCGGCGAACGGGGGCTACAGAAGGACACGCCGCCATTGCGCAAGCTTGTCGATGGAATGGTTGCCAGCCGGAAGGCCATGGATGCCTTTCTCGCGCGCGAAGAGAAACGCGAGGATTTGTCGCCCATCGAGCGGAAACTGCATGCGATCATCATTCCGGAATTCGACTTCTGCTGTGCCAGCGTCTACGATGTCGTCCAGCTATTCAGTGAGGTCAGCGTGGAATTCGATAAGTCGCCGGCCGGCGACACCCCGCGCGGAGTCCCCATCAGCTTCGAGCCCGCCAAAGCGGGCGGCGAGCCGGGGCTGGTTCGTTACTACGCGGAGAACGCATCGTTGCTCACGCATCTCAGGATTCTCGATTGGATCGGTTACGCTCACACGCTAGCCGACGGCCACGTGCACGTCAGGGAGAGGCCCATGCCAGCGCAGGGCCAACAACCCCCTGACCGCGAAAAGTGAAGGGCAAGCGTCCCGCCGAAGATGTGTCGCTGACGATCTCCACGGCCTTGAGCGTAAGCGGCTTGCCCGCGGGAAACTCCACGCTCCACCACGTGTCGCTCGGCGCGGCCGTTGTGCGGCCGCCGCATGGCGCGGAGATCCACGCCTGGTAAGGATCGGTTTCATGGCTTCAGCTCCCCCGCACCTGCCTGGTCGGCGTACGCGCACTGGCGGGCCTCATCGGCAAACGCTTCGATCAGCGGGATCTCGGCGTCGAAGAAATGGTCGGAAGGGCACAGGATGAACCCGCCGTCGCTGCCCGCCGCGTCGAAGCAGCGCCGCACCTCGGCGCGTGTCTGCGACGGCGTGCATTTCGTGAAGAAGTGCAGCTGGTCGAAGCCGCCGATCATGCACACCCTGTCGCCAAGGCGCCGCCTGGCCTCGGCCAGGTCCGTGTCGCCTCCCATGTCCGCGGGCGTAAAGGTTTCCAGCGCGTCCGGTTGCATGGCGGCGATGCGCTCCAGGAGCGGCATCATGCCGCCGCAGGTGTGGTACACGATCCGCTGGCCCGCGGCGTGCGCCGCCGCGATGATCGGCGCGTCGTACGGGGCCACGAACTCGTCGAACAGGGCAGGGGAGATGACCGTCGAGGAGGCGTCGCCGCCGCCCAGTTCGATCAGGTCGTAGCGGGCGCCTGCGAGCGAGCGGGTGTAGGCGAGCTTGCGGCGCTGGAGGATCGCCAGCAGGGCGTGCACCCACGCGGGGTCGTCGAACGTGGCCAGGATCAGCTTCTCGATGCCGACGAGGCAGGCCGCATCCTGCCAGCACCCGGGCTGGCCGAAGACGTCGAACGTACACATGTGGCTGCGGACGATGCCGCGCTCGCCGAAGGCTGCCGCCTCCCGGTTCACGGCGGCGACGTCGCACGTCGGCGCGGGCAGGAACGCGCCCAGCAGATCCACGTCAGACTTCCGCTTGATCAGGTGCTCCGTCACCCACGCGGTGTGCTCGTTGGACTGCAGCACCATCGTCAGTTCGCCCCCGGGCGTGATGAACCGGTAGCGCTGCGTCGGGTGCTCCATGCCGTGCAGCGTCTCCACCGCGATGCGCCACTGGTCCGTCACAACCCGGTGCGCTTCCAGGAAGCCGAGCCTGCCCTGGACCGGGTCGACCCGCTCGCCGCGGGATGCGTCCGGCCGATGCGCGACGACCCAGCGGATCGCATCCAGCCCGAAGCGGTCGAAGAACCCGAGGCTGTCCGCCCCGCCCAGGTACTTCGTCAGGAAGTAGTCCATCAAGTGATGTGTCGTCACCGGCAGGCGATCGGGGATCTGCCCGTTCAGCGCGCGGAGGAGTCGTTGTCTGGATGTGATCCTGCCTATCACGGCGCGACTCCTTTGGCCTGCTCCAGCTCGGTCGCTGTCACGCAGCGGCCGTCCGGCAGCAGGAACTGCAGTTCGCACACCCGCACGATGCCGTCCGTGTGTTGGCCGGGGACGCGCGGGATGGCGGCGGTGGGGACGAAAAGGCGCAGCGCCGGGACGGCCCGCGCCGCAGGCAGCTCGATGCGGAAGTCCTTGGTTCTGACATCCTTCGCCTCCGCCACCGTCTTCCACCCGCCGCCACCGTCGGGGATCTGCAGTTGCATGGCCTGCTGCAGCGGGATCACCTCGCGGTGGTCGCCGATGATCTCCACGGCCTTCAGCGTCAGCGGCTTGCCCGCTGGAAACTCCACGCTCCACCACGTGTCGCTCGGCGCGGCCGCCGTGCCGCCGCCGTATGGTGCGGCGATCCACGCCCGGAAAGGATCGGGATCGCTGTCCAGCGCAAGCTCCCTGCCGTACTCGGGCGCATAGACGGACTGCGCCTGCACGCGCCAGCCGGCGGGCAGCAGCGGCCCTTTCGTGCGGATGGCGACCTCCGCGGAGTACGCGCCGCGCTGGCCGGCGGTGTCCACGGCGCACACGCGGTAGACGTAGTCTATGCCCGGTTCGACCTGGTGGTCGGCGAACATGGCGTGGTCGAACTCCTTGACCGGGTAGGCGAGCGGCGTGTGGCCGTAAGCTTCGCTGCCCGGGATGATGGCGTTGTTGTCCACGCGGCCGATGCGTGTCGCGTCGCCGGGTTGGAAACCGGCTGCGGTGGACCGATGAATCTCGTAGCCGGCGATGTCGGACTCGCAGGCGGTCCGGAAGAGCAGGTTCACGAAGTTGAACCTCGCGATGGGGCTCACCAGGATGGCCCGCAGGCCTTCGACAGGCACGGGCGGCAGATTCTTCTGCTCCGGCTTCAGGGTGGTGACCTTCACCACGTCACCGGGTGCGCCGGCGTTGTTGTGGCGGTCCACGGGGACGACACGGTAGTAGTAGGTTGTGTCCGGTTCGAGCCGGTTGCGGATCCAGCCGCCCTGGTTCAGCCGCGGCCGGTCGGCGTAGCGCGCGGCCGCCACGTGCTCCACCAGGTTCAGCAGAACCGGTTCACAGGCCGGTGCGGTGTCGCGATAGACGGCGTAGTGGCTGACCCGCCCCGCGGTGTCGCCGGTCCACGCCAAGTCCACCTGCATGTCGGCCGCGGCGACCGCCTGCAGGCCTGCCACCGCCGGCATCGGCTTCGTGGGTGCGCAGAGCACGCGAAACGTCTTCACGCTCCAGGCCGGCAGGTCGCACGTGAAGGAGTCGCCTTTGCGGACCTTGAGCGATTGAGGCCGGTCATCCTCGACGAGACTGGTTTCGTTCACCGCGGTGATTGCGCCGCCGAGGAACGGCAGCGATACGGTGACGGTCGTTGCCTCGCCTTCGGTTTCATTGAGGCGGAGGATGTAGCCCTGCCCGTTGGCCTCCGCCGCCTTGAGCGTGCTGCAGGCGATATTGGGCGCGGAGACCGCCAGGAGTCCCTTTGCGTCCGGGGCGCGGCCCGCTTGCTTCCCGTCCGCCCGCCAGGCGACCAGCGGCACGAGCGTCTGCCGCCCGAACCGGCTGGCCTCGCCCGTGCGCCAGTCACCGGCATGGCTGCGCAGTGACCAGTGGAACGCCGCCGGGCCCTGCTGATCCCACGAGATGTTCACGTCGAACATGTTGTTCATCAAATACAGGTAGAGCCGGCTCGTTGGCGGATAGGCCTGCGAGCGGTCGAAAAGGTCTTCCCGCCCGCCCACGAACATGGGGGAGGGGCGGGGGGCGCCGTAGCAGACCAGCGGGCTTTCGATGGGCGCGACCGTCACGCCGTAGCGGCCGTTGGAGAAGTCGGTGAAGCCGCGGATGGCGTGGTGGGCCGTGCAGCTGCCCTCCACCTGGTCCTTGAACGGCTCGCTGACCGCGCCCGGCAGCTCGTGCCGGATGGTGAAGCCCGGGACGTTCAAAGGCAGCGCGACGTAGACGGCTTCCTTCTTCATCCCCGACGGCAACTTGTTCAGCCACAGCCCGCAGTCGATGCGCCGTACGTCCCGGTACAACACCACGGTCTGGCGCCGTTCGCGCACGCCAGGCGCCGGGCCCTCGACCGTCAGGACATCCGCCACCGGCCCGCGGACCACGCTCACGTGGGACGTTGGCGCCCGGTCCACGTGCCCGCTCTGCCAGGTCATGTTGTCGAAGCGCTGATAGAGATACTCGTTAAGCCCGTGCGGCGCGTTGGTTTCCACGAGTTCGACGTTCAGTTCCTTGTCGCGCAGGCTGGTGACGACGCCGTTGGTCGGGTTGATGGTGATCCGATAGAAACGGCTCTCCATGACACCCTCCGATGTAGAACGGGCTTCAGCCCGTTCCAAACGGCCTGAAGGCCGTTCCACGTCAAGACGGAAGACCTTGTAGCCGGTCGCTGGCACGTCGGTCGCAACGAAGACCACCGAGCCGTCCGGGAGTCGCTGGTGCGCCACAGCCTTGCCCGTCGTCTCATCCACGAGCCGCATACCTTCCGCGATCTCCTTGCTTGAGCAACGCACGACATCGGTGCGGGATTGCGGCAGGGCGTTGAAGACCACCAGGTTGCGGTCGCCGTCCCGCGCAATCACCCGGTTGAGCCGGATCTGCGCGTCGCGCGCCGCAGCCTGCCCGAGCTGTTCCCCCTCCGCCACCATCTCCCGGTTCTCGTCCAGCTCCGTTTCGTACCACCGGAGATCTTCCGGCGTGTTCCCCGGGCCGGCTTTGGCGTTGGTGTGCTCGTGGTACTGCATCAGGCGGTGATAAGCCTGGTAGAAGGCAAGGTGCGGATACCCGTCGCCGCAGAGCGCCTGGGCCAGCGCCGACAGCTTCTCGGCGGTCGGCAGCTCCTCGCCCAGCCGGCGGGCCTGTCCCAGCAGCCGCGCATCGTTGGCGTCCTGGTCGGACCACTGGTTGTTGGCGTCCCTGGCGATGGTCATCACCGGGAGTTGCTTCTCGCGCACCTCCTTCCCGATCTGATCGAAGTACATGTCCATGGTCGCAGGCGCCAGGCGCGGCCAGGCGAACCGCGCGTTCCAGTTCCGCGCGCGGTCGGCGATCATGCGCTTGGCGAGGATGAAGTCGGTGCCGTCCTGCGACAGGAAGCAGTCGAACGGCCACTGGATCCGCGCGTGGGCGCCGATCAGCATCTCGATGCGGCGCGGGTCCTGTTCCGCGGGCGGGTGCCGCTCGTAGGGGTCGTCCAGCAGCCCGTGGCGCTCGTACGTGGTGGCCCGGCTGAGCACGCTCTGGCCATCCGGCCCGCGCCACTCGTACGCGGGCAGGCGCCCCGGCTCGTAGACGCTCTCGCCCACCTCGCTGTCGAGCTCCTTGAAGTCGGGCGTAAACCGGTTGCCCACCCGGTGCGGCATGGCCAGGCGGTTGAACCCGTGGAAGAAGTACGCCAGGCCGGCTTCACGGGCGAAGGTGGGGAACGAGACCGGCATGCCGATGACGTCCGTCTGCTGCGCGGTGCGCCCCGCGCGCACACCCAGCAGGTCGGGCACGTGGCGGCCGGCGAGGTAGAACTGCCGCGCCATCAACTCCGCGCTGTACTGCTCGGTGTTGGCCGTGTTGTGCAGGCCGCCCACCTGGATGCGGCCTTCGCGGATGCGCCGGCCCAGCTCGCGCGCCTGCTCCTTGCCGGCAAACCCGATCCACGCCGGGATCGGCTCGGCGGTTTCGATTTCGAAGCGGTACCCGTCGTTGCCCCAGTCGTCCGTCTCGGTGCAGTACTGCAGTGCCAGCCGGATGTTCGCGTTGCGGATGGTCGTGCGCAGCCGGTGCGGATAGTCGCCGAAGCCGAGGTCCTGGTGCGTGTACGCAACGCAGTACAGCGTCCACTTCTTCTGGGGCTGCCAGTCCTGCTTCCGCGAGGCGAGGACGCTTCCGTCCTTCGCCAGAAGCTCGACGGACAGCGGCGCCGGCGCGGCGATATCCGGCAGCGTGACGGACGCAACCGAACCGCCCTTCGCGAGCGTGCCGAGGTCCTGCGTTTCCGGGGGCAGGGCCCCGACCGTGAGGCGGGCGACCGCCGCCACGGGTTCGCCGGGATTGTCGACCTGCAGCCGGGCCAACTGTCTCAGCGGCCGGCCCTCCGCGGGTTTCGGGAAGAGCGGCGTCGGCTCGACCTGTTTGATTTCCAGCCCGCTGGCCGGCTGCATGAGCAACACGAGTGCGACGAGGATCGGTTTCATGGCTTCCTCTTCCCCTCATCGTACGATCAGCACCGTGCCCGACGTTGTCTGCCTGTAGAAAATGAACTCGCTGGCGCCGGCGTTCGGGCTGGTGCTGATGAGGCTGGTCACATCGAAGCGCACGTAGCGGCAGAGTATGGACGACGGGAAATGGTCGGCGTGCATAAGCGAGCCGGCCGTGGCGTAGCTGCGCTTCACGTCATCCCCGTTGCCGAACGTGGCATCCTGGCTGAGGATCAGATCGAAGCCGTCCACGTGATCCACGTAGCCGAGGCGGTCGATGAACTCGAACGCCGCCAGCCGCTCCGGCCGGCCGAGGTCGAAATCGAGAAAGGTGTCCACGCCCAGGCCGGCCGCTGCGTACTCGATGCCCGCGGGCAGCACGGTGCTCCGGCCCACCACCCCGTTGACCGCGTTGACCGCCGCGTAGTCGGCGTTGAACGGCGTCGCCGCATAGACCACGGTCACGCCGGCGATTCGCGCCGACCCCGGCGGCTGGCGCAGGAAGAGGATCTCCATCGCGCCCACGTTCGACGTGCCCTCGGCGGCCAGGCTCTCGACCTTCCAGCGCACGTAGCGCGCCGGCGCGGTGCGGGTGAGCGCGACGATGTCGCTCCGGCCCCGCAGCGGCTGGGACACGAGCAGCTCTTCGTACGGATCGGCTGCGTCGAAGACCGCGTCGGCGCTGCAGGTGATCCGGACGCGCTGAAACAGGTCCGCCGCGGCCGGTGAATCCCGCTGCACCATCACGATGCGGTCGAATGTCACCGGCTCAACGAAGTCGAAGTCGAGGTAGGTGTTCGTCCCGCCGCCCTGGCTCGCGTAGTCGGCTTCGGTACCCGTGACGGCGTTGCGGTGTGCGTAGCTCGTGTTGTAGGCCGTGTAACCGCTCACCGTCCACGGCATCGGACTGACGGGGACAGGCGTGCCCTCGAAACGGATTTCGCTCAGGCCCACGTACGGCGCCGCAGCGCCGTCCCAGGCCGACTGGATGCTCAGCTTGACCATGCGGACACGGGTGGCCGGCAACGGCAGGGACTGGCATGGCTCTGTCGGGCCGCCCGCCGCCCGTGCGAACGTGCAGGTCCCCACGAACTCCCAGTGCGGGGACTCGACATGGGCATCGGCCGACACGTACACGTTCACGTTGCTGATGCCGCGGCCCGTGAGGGCGGCCTGGTTGTGGTTCCACACGTACATCTGCGTGAGATCGTACGCCGTGTCCGTGTCGAGCAGGACGATCACGCTGACGTTGCTGGCCGCCACCGCGGCCGCGTGCCACATGGTCTGGGCACTGGCCTGGTTGTCGTGGGTTGCGGACACCGACTCACTGCCGGACAGCCCGACGCCGTTGACGATCTTGACAATGATCTGGTCGGCGTTGTAGGTCGAACTCGCCCAGGCCGTGACCGGCTTGATGAAATCCGCCCGTGCGGCGGTCGCGAGACCGGCCAGCCAGGCGCAGACGGCCAGGCGGCGATGGGCTGTCAGAATCGGCATCGTGCGCCTTTCAAACGACCCCCGGCATGCAGCGCCGGGCTGGGCCGCGGTCTCACCGCACCACGAACATCGTGCCAATCTGCGGGTGCTCGTAGAACTCGATCTCCGCCATCCCCGTGTTGGGGAAGTTGGCGTAGGCCGTGGCCTGGAACCGCACGTAGCGCGCGATGACGCGGGTGAACAGCTCCGTGTTGGCCCGGGCGCCGTTGGCGTTGGCCGTGAAGCTCAGTGTGGCCACGGGCGCCGTGAAGAGCGGATTGTTGGCGAAGACCATCTGGTACTGGGTGATGACGTCCATCTGGCGGTTCCACCAGGTGAAGCCCGCGATCGGCTCGGCTTGGCTGAAGTCGAAGTCGATGAAGGTGCCCGCCCCCGCGCCGTTGCTGGCGTACTCGTTGCCGACGCCCGTGCCGACGTTGCCGTCGGCTGCGTCGGCCAGGGCGTAGCCGGGGAATGCCGCCGAGCCGTTGAAGGCGCTCGGCGCCGGCAGGCGGTCCAGCGCCGGCGCGTCCAGGAACCAGAACTGCTGGCCGCCCAGGTTCTGCGACGAGCCCAACGACGACAGCACCTCCCAGCGCACGTAGCGCGCCGTCTGCGCCGCGAAGCGCTGGATCAGGCCGCTGGCGTTCGACCCCGAGGGGTTGAACGCGACGATGGCGTCGGCCGCATCAAATGTGGCGTCCTGACTGAAAATCAGGCGCGAGACGCCGATGACGTCGTTGGGGTTGGCGCGCGTGGCGTTGATGAAGGTGTCCACGGTCACGGGGGCTTCGAAGTCGAAGTGGATCCAGGTGCCGTTGTTCACATCCGTGGAGAACGGCGTGCCCGCGCCGTTGCCGGAGGTGGCGAACTCGCTGTTGTAGGCGGGTTCGAACACGTTCGCCGCCACGTAGCTGGCGCTGAAGGGGTCTGCCGAGGCCGTGATGCGCGGGTTGGAGAGGTGGCCTTGGGTGCGCACGCCGGTGTAGAACAGCATCTCCGCGCCGCCGACCGCCGTGTAGGATCCGTTGTTGATGGCGGTGACGTCGAAGCGCACGTAGCGCGCATCGATGGCGGCGAACACGTCGCTCTGCGTCCAGCGGCCGCCCTTGGTGTAGCTGCGCGTCACGTCGTCGGCATTGCCCCACGTCGCGTCGCGGCTGAAGATCATGTCGTACGCGCTGACTTGGCCCGGATCGGCCCGGTCGAAGTAGTCGAACGCCGCGACCGCGCGCACGCACCCGAAATCGAAGTCGGCGTACGTGTTCACGCCCTGCGAGTTGGAGGCGTACTCGATGTAGTCGCCGCCGGCGCCGGCGTCGCCATTCACGAAGTGCGACTGGTCGTAGGGGGCGCTGTGCCGCGCGGCCGCGGCGCTGACCGTCACGCCGGCGGCCTTGACCGTGGTGGCCGGCGTGTTGAGGAAGCGGATCTCCCGTGCGCCGAGGTTGCCGTTGGCCGGCGTCGAACTGCCGGCCTCCCACCGCACATAGCGCGCCGTGATCTTCTGGCCGAAGGCGTGCACCTGGCTGTGGCCATTGTTGCCGGTGGTGGCGATGGTCACGAGCGCGTCGGCCGCGCTGAAGGTCGCGTCGCTGCTGAAGATGAAGTGGGAGGCGCCCACGTACTCGGTCGTGTAGGGGCGCGTGGCGAGCACCACGCGGTCCATCGTCACCGGCACGCCGAAGTCGAACTGCAGCCACGTGCCGTTGTTCTGGGCGGTCGAGTAGGAGGGTGTTGCGGGCGTCGAGGTGCCGGCGCCCTGGCTCGCGCAGGCGTACTCCGTCGGCGCCGAATCGAAGACGTACCAAGGCGCGTAGCTGATGCTGTACGGGTTGGCCCACCCCGTGAGGCCGGGCATGGGCAGGACGCCCTCGGTGTCGTACTGGGCGCCGGCGGTCCCCTCGAACCGCACTTCGCTGAGTCCGACGAAGTCCGACGGGTTGCCGTAGCACGACTGGATGACGAACTTGACGAGGCGGACGTTGCTGGCGCTGATGGGGACGGTCTGGGCGGGCTGCGCCGCGGTGCCGCCGGCTTGGTTGAACACGAAGGCGCCCAGCGACGTCCAACTGGTGGCCTTGACCATGTCCTCCTCGGAGGAGACGTAGATCGTCACGTTCTTGACCCCGCGCACGGTGTATCCGTTTTGGTTCATGTTCCAGACGTAGAGCGCGCTGAGGTTGTAGGACTGGATCGTGCCGAGCTTGAGGATGACCGTCTGGCCGTTCACGGCGGGCGGATTGCCCGTGGGGCCACCCAGTCCGCCCTCGTTGGCCCCCGCGTGCCACATGGTCGCCGCGCTGGCGTGGTTGTCATGCGTGCCGGCGGCGCTCTCCACCGAGAGGCCGGAACCGTTGATGATGTTCTGCGGCTTCTGGTCCCACGAGTAGATCGAACTCACTCGCGCATCGATCGGCTTGATGAAGTCGGCCCGGGCGCCCGCCGCGCCCGCCAGCCATACGCCCGCCACGATCCACCGGTGCCAGCCATAGCGTTGCATGCCACCCCTCCTCCGTCCGCGCCCGCCGCCGGCTCCTGTCGGCCGGTCGCTATCAGACCCCGCCGGGCGCACCGTGACGGCTTATTGGTAAAGGAATATACGCCCGACAGGAACCACGCCGCTACGTGCAGACAATCATTTTTCCGATACTATTCGATCAGGCGTTGTGCTACCCTTTCCCGATGAAAGACCTGCATCTGGCCCCCAGGCTCTATACGCTGCCGAAGGACACGGGGCGGGCCATCCTGCTGCACTACTATACGGGCGAGCCGGACTTCCTTTTTCACTACCACCCCGAGTTCGAACTGGTCATGACCCGCGGGAGCCGGGGGCGCAGCCTGATCGGCAACCGGGTTGCCAACTACGGCCCGCTGAGCCTGCAGCTCTTCGGTCCCAACCTGCCGCACACGTTCGCTTTCGAGACGCACGTCGGCGCGCGGGCGACCATGGACAACACCGTCGTCCATTTCACGCGTGAGTCGCTCGGCGTTGAGTTGCTGGAGAAACGCGAATTGCAGAACATCAGCCGCCTCCTCCATGGCGCGACCCGCGGCGTGGACTTCACCGATCCGGCCGACGTCCGGGCCGCCGAGACCTTCATGGAGCAGATCGTACACCTGGAAGGCACGGGCCTGCCCCAGTTCCTGACCTTCCTGGCGCTGCTGGACATGCTCGCCGGGGGGGGGCATCACGCTCCCATCGTGGCGGAGGACTACGACTACACGGCCATCGACCGCGAGCATCTGCCGTTTGCCCGCGTGCTGGCCCATATCCACGAACACGGGCACGAGCCGCTGAAGCTGGAAGACATGGCTGCCTCGGTCAACATGAGCGTGCCGACCTTCTGCCGCTTCTTCCGGCGCATGACCGGCACCACGTTCGTGGACTACCTGAACGACTGGCGCATTGACCGGGCGTGCTTCTTTCTGCGCGAAAGCGGCGAAGCGGTGCTGGACATCGCCCTCAAGGTCGGCTTCAACAACCTCTCGCATTTCAACCGGCAGTTTCTGCGCCGCCGGCAGGTGACGCCGAAAGCCTACCGGCGGCTGGCGATGTCGGACAACGGGCTGGGGACGGTATGATAGGCCGGTACGCCTCGCTGCCATACTTCAGCCCCGCATCGCGCAGGGCCAGGATGTTGGCGAGGGGGATGCCATCGTGCAGGGAGTGGTCGGAGGCGAGGACGTAGCCGCCGCCGGGGGCGGCTATCGCGATCGCTTCCCGCGCCTCGGCCTCGACGTCGGCTGGCGTGCCGAAGGGGAGCGTGCGCGAGGAGTCGATGTTGCCGATGATGCAGAACCGCCGCCCGTACCGCTCCTTCACCGTGCGCAGGTCCATCTTCGCTGTCCGCTGCAGGGGATGAATCGAGGCGATCGGGGTCTGCGCGAGGTCGTCCAGGTACTGCGAGATGCAGCCGCAGGAGTGCAGCAGCACCGGCACGCCGAGGTTGTGGATGTACGCGGCCAGCTCGGCGAAGTGCGGCAGCACGTGTTCGCGGAACATATCCGTGCTGACGAACCCGGCGTGACTGTCGCCGAAGTCGTCGGAGATCCAGATGCCGTCGCAGCCGGCCGCGACGCTCAGCCGCGCGGCCTCCTTGCCGTACTCCACCGCGAAGCGGCAGCAGGCTGTCACCAGCCCCGGATCGTCGTAAAGCGCGTAGCTGATGGCCTCGAGGCCCATCAGCATCCAGGCGCACGTGAACGGGCCGAGCACGCCGCCGCAGATGGCGAGGTCGTGCGGCAGCGCACGGGCCGTCCGGATCTCCGCGTCCCGCCCGGGCAGCGTCGGGTCGGGCGGCGCGTACGCGGCGAGGTCGGTGCGCGTCCGGATCGGATACGCGATCGGGGAGTCGATCGGCCACGAGGCGCTGTCCTTCTGATACGTCGTGCCCCACTCGTCCACGTACACCTTCTCGGTGAGCAGCTTCGGCTGGTACCCGCTGAACCCGCCGAACGGAATCCAGACGCTGTCGTGCTCCAGCGCCAGCGCGCAGGCGACCGCGTCCCGCGCGTTGTAGACGTCCGGGCGGCGGCCGATCAGCGCCTCGTACATCGGCTGCTGGAACAGGAAGTCGAACATCGGCACCCGGTCCGGCTGGCGCCCCTGCAGGGCAGTCAGGAAACGTGCCTTGCGCGTCATGCCTGCTCCTCCCGCGCGGCCTGGGCCAGCGCTTCGACGTTCTCCGGCGGCACGTTGGGCAGGATGGCCTCGTGGCTGGGGCTGACGATCAGGTTCGGCCCCAGCAACCGCTTCACCCGGCGCACAGCGGCCCGCACTTGCTCCGGTGTCCCGTTCGTGAGCAACTCCTGCGCGTCCACGCCGCCCATGAACGCGATCCGGCCCTTGAAATCCCGCGCCAGCGTCGCGGCGTCCATGTCCGCGGCCAGCGCCTGCAGCGGATGGAGGCAGTTGACCCCCGACTCGATCAGGCGCTCGATCACGGGGTGGATCGAGCCGCACGAGTGGAGCACGACCTGGCGCCCGTGGCGGTGGCCCTGCGCGGTGAACCGGCGGAACCACGGCATGATGAACGCGTCGAATTGCGCCGGCCCGCAGATGAGGCTGAGCTGCGTGCCAAAGTCGTTGCCGAAGAAGAAGGCGTCCACCAGGTCGCCGGCGGCCCGGAAGAAGCGCTCGTTGGCCTCGTAGTAGAAGCCGCAGACCCGGTCCGTGGCCGCCTGCACCACGTCCGGGTGGGTGTACATCTTCACGAAGTACTCCTCCATCCCGAAGAGGTCGGCGAGGTTGTGGTAGAAGCAGGTCCACAGGCCGCTGAGGCGGTAGACGTCCCCGGCGTTGCGGAGGTCGGCCAGGCAGCTGTCGAAATGCAGGTGCGCCGGATCGGGCCACGCGTAGCGCTCGATTTCGGCCACCGTCTCGCACGCCGCGAGCGGCGGCACGCGGTGCTTGGTGCGGTCGAGCCCCGCGTCGAAGAGCGTGCGCCCCTGCGGGTCGCGGTAGGCGTCCTTGTAGGACTGCGGGTTGATCCAGCGGCAGTCGTCGCCCAGCTTCCGGCGCCACTCCTCCTCGGTCTTCGTCCCGAAATACGCGTGCAGAATCGGCCAGGTGTCCACGTGCGGCTTGCCCAGCCACAGTCCGCACCGCTCCACCGGCTCGCCGGCAATCAGCCGTCGGATCAAATCGCGTTTGCTCACGTTACCTCCCCTTTCCCTGCTACAGACCACAGCCTATCCACCTGCGGCCTTCCCTCACTCCGCCCGCACGGTTGCCACGCCCCACGCAGGCAAATCCACGCCGCCTTCGAACCGCCGGCCCGCCCGCTCGCCCAGCGTGCTCAACGTGACGCTGCGCGGCGCCGGTTTCTGCCAGCGCAGCTCCGCCCGCGCGGCCTGCGCGGAGACGTTCTGCAGTCGCACGATCAGCCCCCGCCCGTCGTCCGCGGGCTTCAGCCCGGTCACGAGCACGGCTGCCGGCGTCACCTCGAGCAGCGGCGCCCGCCCGCCGCCCGCCGGTCGCGCCAGCAGCGGCTGGCTGCAGCCGACCGCGAAGCGCGTGGCTTCGGCCGGGTCGAACGCGCCGTGGGGCCGCAGCACGAAGCGGAACCACGTGGGGCCCTCCTGGTAGGCGCGGTAGTTCGTGCCCCAGTGGTTGTTCATGGCCCACACGAAGAGGCGCTGGCTGGGATCGATGCGCTTGCGCCACACGTCGGGGTTCGTCTGCGAGTTGAGCAGGTTCGCGGTCAGCCCGCCGACCTGCAGGAGCGGCGCGTCGAGCGAGACCAGCGTGACGCCCCGTTCGGCCGCGCTGACGTCCGCCCACCGGCTGAGCGACAGCCAGTTGCGGCAGGCGCTGGGCATCTGGTCCTCCTCGGCCTGCACGACGCCGAACGGCACGTCCAGGCGCACGAGGCCGTTGGATACCGCGAAGCAGTAGGCGAAGTTGAGGCTCTCCTTGCCGTTGTCGGCCTTGTAGTTGGGCGCCCGGAGCCGCTCCTTGTCCACGAGGTTGAGCACCTCCACGGCCTCCTCGCCGGCGCGCAGCCGCACCTCGCGCACGAGCCGCTTGCAGCCGGGCGCCTCGCTCTCGACCACGAGCGAGGCGACCAGCGGCCCGGGCTCCCCGACGCGGATCTTCACGGCGCCGTTGCTTCGCGCGGTCTTGGGGTCGCTGCCGTTGAAGTACAGGTACTCGTTCAGGGCGTGGCCGGATGCGGGGTCGGCGAAGTTGCCGCCGTGCGCCTTCGCCGTCAGCTCGACGATCCCGCCGGTCCGCTCGTCGAGGCGCACGCGCACGCGGTCGTTCTCGAGGAGCGCCCCGGCGGCGGTTGCCGTGGCCGGGGCGGGCGCGGGGGAGGGGGCGCCGGCGCCGACCGCGAAGCTGGCCGCGCCCAGCGGCGGAACGCCGCCGGCGAGGAAGACGAGCGCGCCGTCGGTCAGGCGCTGCGACGGCACGGGTTGTCCCGTCGCGTCGCACACGCGGTCGTTCCCGGCGGCCGCCTCGGCGGCGGTCAGCGTCACGAGCGCGGAGCGCGGCCAGGAGACGGTGTTCAGCACCTCGAGCGCGCCGGGGGCCACCGCCGTGCCCGCCCGGCCCAGCGCCAGCGCGCGCGACAGGAGGTCGCGCGACTGGGCGTCGGCCTGGACGGCATAGGAGCGCTTGATCTTCCACTGCCCGCGCGTCTGCTCGTGCTCCGGGTCGGTGACGGAGCACCACGCGCCCCACGTGTGCTCGGAGTAGAGCAGGACGCGGTTCCAGGCGGCCTCGAACGCGGCGGCCGGATAGCTCGCGCTGTCGAGCATGGCCCACAGCGTTTCGGCCTGCGCCACGCGGTCGGAGCTGGCGCGGTTCAGCCCGGTCTCCAGCGCCGAGGAGCCCGCGCCGTCCTCCCAGTAGGGTGTCCAGTCGCCGCGCACGCGGGGCAGGGCCGCGCCGTGGCGCTTCTCGAGCGCCTCGAACGGCTCCTGCTGGGAGGAGATGATGAAGCGCGGCCAGGCATAGCGCGCCTTCCAGTCGCGCACGAAGTCGCAGATGCTGGGCTCCGGCTCCGCGTTGTCGCCGTGGCCGGCCCAGCGGATGTAGGCGATGTCGTAGGGGTAGGCCTTGGCGTCCAGGGCCGCCTGGAACTCGGCGACGAGAGGGTCGGAGAGCTGCCGGATGCGGTGCGACAAGGCGTAGCCCCACCACGGGATCCAGACCAGCACCTGCGACTGGCCGTCGGGGCCGACCCAATAGAAGGGCTTGTTCTCCCACTCGACGAGGATGTTGCCGATCCGGTCGAAGTAGTTCGGTGCGGTGGAGAGGTACTTGATGCCCGCCTGCGCCATCGCCGGCACGTTGCCCCAGACGTGCCCCGGCACATCGCTGATCATTGCCGTGTTGACGGGGACGCCGTATTCCGCGCCCAGGCGCGTGCCGTAGCGGTACAACCGCAGCAGCTCCTCGGGGCGGCAGAGGCCGGACAGCTCGTTGAGGTACATGCCGGTCAGCGCCACCTTGCCCTCGCGGACGGCCTGCCGCAGCGTCTGGCGGCCGGTCTCGCCCTGCCGCTGCAGGTAGAGATCGGCGGCCCACGCCTCCTCCACGTTCCAGACGAAGCGCGCGCCCTCCGGGTAGGCTTCCGTGCGGCGCGCGATTTCGATGCCCTGGATGAGGTTGTTGACCTGCTTCTGCTCGATCTCGGTCTGGAGGGCCGTGTAGCCGATGTCCGTGTGCGAGTGCGGCACGATGTAGATGGTCACGCGCCGCACGGGCTGCAGCGTGACCGTCCGGGCCTGCTCGGGCAGCCCGGCAACCAGCAGCTGCACGGTCACGGGCACGGCGCCGGTGACGGGGGGCAGGAGGAGGTCCACGCTCTGCCGGCCGGACTTGAGCGCGACGGTCTGCCGCTGTTTGCCGGCGACGAGCTCCGCCGTGCCCTCCGCGCCGCCGTGCACGATGTCCGCGGTGACCGGCTGGAAGACCGTGCCGCTCTTCTGCACCAGCGCGCGGACGGCGCGCAGGCCCGCGAGCCGCGTGTAGTTTGTGACCGGGGCGAGCTGCGAGCCGTCCGGGAGCTGGAGGGCGACGGCGTCGTAGAGTAGCCAGCTCCCGCGCAGGGTCGTGAGGCGCAGTTCGTTGCCGCCCGCCTTCAGCGCACTCAGCGGTAGATCCCAGGCGACTTCCAGCCGTTTGCCGGCTTCCGGCTTGCCCTGCACCGAATCGTCGCCCCCGCCCGCCGGGAGGTCGCGCGTCGTCTTCGCGTCGTTCAGCGCCATTTCGAGCTGCACGAGGTTGCGGCTGTGCGTGTCCGCCAGGCGCAGTACCAGCCGGGGCTGGCCCGCGGCGGGTACGGCGGCGAGGTTGAACAGCACCGTGAAGGTGTGCGGGCGGCTGCCGGCCCACGCGTCGGCCGGCCCCGGGTGTACGTAAGGCCAGTCCCGGGCCGGGTCCGACGTGCCGACGAGGTAGACCGGGTCTTCGGCATAGCCCGCGTAGTTGCCGGGGGCCAGGGCGAACTCGCGCGTGTTGCCGTCCGCCTTGCCGATGCTCCAGCCAGCCTTCCCGTCCTGCGCGCCGACGCCCGCCGCGCAGACCGCCCACATACCTGCCATGATCAGATAGCGCATATCGTTCTCCTTGCGCGCGCTATCCTCCATGCTTCCGCCCGCATGTCAATACTTGCCTGCTGGCACGGTCTGCTTGACTTCTCCCGGCACACGCGGCAATGTGGGAGTGGATTCGTTTGTTGCAGGGTCAAGGCTGGGGCGACAACCGGGAGGGCGAGTCATGCGTGGATGCTGCAGGCGGTCGAGTGTTTGCCTGTGGACTATTCTGCTGGCGAGCGCGGGGGGGGGAGCCCTCGGCCAGGGCAGCCTGACGCCGTCCAGGGCGCCGGCGGCGACGATGAAGACGCTCGATCAGTTGGAGCCGCGCACGCCGATTGCCAGCCTGCCCTTCACCATCGACAAGAGCGGTTCATACTACCTGACCGGCTCGCTGGCCTCGACGGGCGACGGGTTCAACATCAATGGCTACAACGCCGATGCCCAAGGCAACCGCTTCGAGCGCTGCGCGTTCGGGGACAACACGGGGGATGGCTTGGAGATCAATGCCGGCGCCTCGGGGCGGTGCGACGGCAACCTCCTGCTGACGTGCGCCGTGCAGGGCAACACCGGTCATGGCATCTACCTCTTCGCCGGCGCCATCGCGCGGGTGGACGGGAATCGCGTCGAACTCTGCAGCATCGAGAACAACACGTTGAACGGGATACTCCTCGAACGCACGAGCACGGGCGAGTGCGACGGCAACGTCGTCGCCGGTTGCACCCTGCACAAGAACGTCAAGGCGGGCATTTCCATCGGTGTGGGCTGTAACGCGAACCGGGTGGAGGGCAACGAAAGCGCGGACAACGCCAAGGGGTTCGACGTGTCGGGCACCCGGAACTTCATCCGGCGCAACGGCGCCGGGGGCAACACCGTCAACTGGGACATTGCCACGGCCAATGTCTGCCTCGTGGTCAAGGCATCCCTCGCGCCGGCTATCTCTGGCGATTCCGGCGGGACCGCCCCCGGTTCGACGGATCCCAACGCAAACTTCACGTACTGACATGACAAATTGCGGGGCGTTGTCCCCCGCGCGATTACGGAAAGGGAGAATGGTCATGAACAGATCCTGCCTGATCGGGTTCGGCGCTTTGACCGTGCTGTGGTTGTCGGCCACGCACGCCGCCACGACGATCGACGCCGCCCACCCGTATGCCTATGGGGCAAACGTCGGCTGGGTGAACGCGCGGGCGGACGGCACGAATGGGGCTGTGATCGGCCGCTACTACTGCTCCGGGTACCTGTACGGGTCGAACGTCGGATGGATTCGCCTCGGCTCCGGTACGCCGGGCAACGGGTACGCCTACGCCAACAACTCCGCGAGCGACTATGGGGTCAACCACGATGGCGAGGGGCGGCTCACCGGCTACGCCTACGGGGCGAACATCGGGTGGATCGCCTTCGAACAGACCCGCGGTAAACCCAAGGTGGACCTGCGCACGGGCAACCTCTCGGGCTACGCCTGGGGCGCCAACGTGGGCTGGCTCAGCCTCTCGAACGCGCAGGCTTTCGTGCGCACGACGACCCTGTCGTCCGGCCCCGATAGCGATCACGACAAGCTGCCCGACCCGTGGGAGTTTCGCGAGGCCGGCCTGCTGACGAAGTTGGGCGGAGGCACGAGCGATCAGGATCGCGATGGCGAGAGCGACACCGAGGAGCTGGCGGCCGACACGGATCCGCTGGCGGCTGGCGAACGCCTGACTATCGTGGCGCTCAGCCGGGCCGGGAACAACGACACGGTAAGCTGGCAGAGCCGTCCGACGCGGCTGTATCGCCTCGAGGTCACCAACGCGCTGCCGAGGACCGCAGGGCGCGCCTGGAAGGACGCGGGGAGCGGTCTGATGGCCCCGCCGGCCGCGTCCCCCGCGCAGGCGACGGTGGCCTCCGGCGGCGCGGAACAACGCTTCTACCGGGTGCGGGCCGTGCTGCCGCTCGGCGAGTAGGCTTCAAACTTGCATTTTCCAGCATCCTGTGAAATCATTGCGGGCATGAAGACGCTGATGCAGGCCGGTCTGAACGGGCGAGTTACGGCCGCGCCCGCAAAGCGATTCCTCATCCATTCCCTGTGTGTGAGCTTGGCGGTGGCGGGGTGGGCCGGAGGCGCCTTTGCCGCTGCCTTCTCCAACCCGGGATTCGAGGCCGACGTGTTCAACGTGCCACCGGGGTCGGTGGCGAGCAACCGGGCGATCACGGGGTGGACGGCGAGCCATGCCGAGGCTGTGGGGTTGAACCCGGCGGGGGGGCTGCGGCCCTATGCCGACAACGGCGCGGTCCCGGAGGGGGCCAATGTGGCCTATGTCGTCAGCCGCAACCCGGGCGAGGCGGGGCTTTCGACGCTCCTGACGGGGCTGACGCCGGGCGAGACGTACAAGGTCGGCTTCCGGGTCAACGCCAAGGGCGGCCAGACCCCCGACCTGGCCGTGGGCGTGGATGCCATGCGGCTGGTGCGCCTCTCCGTGTCGCCCGTGGCGGCGACCGGGACGCTGACGACGGCCTACCGCTACGCGGCGGTGGATTTCGTGGCCGCGGGCGAGACGGCGATGTTCTCCGTGACCAACACGACCGCGACCGGCGTGCACGCGGCGCTGCTCGATGCCTTTACCATCGACGTGTCCGCGCGGGCGTGGTCGGTGGCCCGGTGGAACGACGACGCGTCGTCGGGCGTGGCGTCGGGCGGGGTTTACACCCATGCCTACAACCTCGGGTCGAGCGCGCCCGCGGTGATCAACGGCGTCACGTTCACGGGCGTCGCGGGGATCAACCCGGCGGTGGCGGGACGGTTCGCGACGACGGGGTTGGGGTCCACGGCGGGGGATGGCGGCAACGCGCTGATCACGGCGGGCGGCGGCAGCGCCGTCCTGGCGGCGAATTTCGTTTATAACGGCTATCCGGCGACCCTGACCCTCCACGGCCTGGCGCCCGGCGCAACCTACGAGACGACGATCTTCTCGGTGGCTTGGGAGCCGGCGATCCGCTCGGCGACTTTCAGTCTGGGGACCGACCGGTTCTCCGTGGACCAGGACGCGTACGGCGACAACGCGGGCATCCGGGTGATGTGCCGCTTCAAGGCGACGGCAGCGTCGATGACCCTTGCGGCGGCGCCGCTCAAGGGCGCCAGCTATCATGTCTACGGCTTCTGCAATCGGTTGCTGGACGACGGGGCGCCGATCATCATGCTGCCGCCGCGCAGCCAGGTTGGCGCGGTCGGCGCGACGAACGCCTTCCGGGTCCTGGCCGTGGGCGCGACGCCGCTCGCGTACGAGTGGCGCCAGGACGGAGAGACGGTGGCGGGCGCCACGCAGGCGGTTCTCACGGTCGCCGTGGGCGGGCCGGAGCAGGCCGGCGGCTATGCGGTGGTTGTCGCCAACGGGGCCGGCAGCGTGACCAGCGCCGTGGCCCAGTTGACCCTCGGTCCGATCGCCAACCCCGGCTTCGAGGCCGACGATTTCCTGGCCGACCCGGGCTACGTGGGGCGCGGCGGCGCCAATCCTGCGAACTTCCCGATCACTGGCTGGTTGGCCAGTGACACGAACCGCGTGGGGCTCAATCCCATCGTGGGCGGGCAGAGCCCCTTCGCCGACAACGGAACCATTCCCGAGGGGCGTCAGGTGGCCTTCCTGCAGAGCAACGTCACGGGCAGCCAGTTGTCCACGGCGCTGCGGGGGCTGGTGCCGGGTCGGACGTACACCGTCGGCTTCCGCTTCAACAAGCGGGTTTCGACGGGCAACCCGTTGCTGCAGGTGCTGATCGACGGCGTGGTCCAGGTGGACGCCTCGGTCGGGGCGGTCGCGGCGGCCGGCGCGCCGAATCCCTACCGCTACGGGGCCGTCGATTTCACGGCCACGGCGGAGACGCACATCCTGGGCTTCGGCAACCTGACGGCGGCGGATTCGACGCTGCTGATCGACGACGTTCGGATCGCTCCGTCGTCCTCGAATTGGTCGTTTGCGGCCTGGGATGGCGACGCCACGAGCGGCATCGAGGCCGGCGGCCGGTACAGCCACGCGTACAAGTTCGGCGACGGCCAGAACGCGGAGGTCAACGGGCTGCAGTTCCGGGGGCTGATCGGCCCGGCGCCGGCGGTCGTCGGTCAGTTCGGGACGACGGGATTCCCCAACTTCTACCTGAACGACGTGACCAATGCCCTCACGGCGGCAGGTGGCGGCAGCGCCCGCCTCGGCCGCAGTTTTGCCTACGGGGCGATGGAGGAGACGCTCTCGATCTACAACCTCGTGCCGGGCGCCGAGTATCGGGCCACGCTTTGGCTGGTCGGCTTCGAGGTCCGCACCACCAGCCGCACGGCGACTTTCAGCGTCGGCGAGGACCGCCTGACGATCAATGAAGACCACTTCGGGTTGGGCAAGGGCCTCCGGGTAGCGTACCGCTACGTGGCCGATGCCACGGGGTCGGTGACGCTGAGGGTCTCGGCGACCAGCGTCAGCACGATCCACGTCTACGGCTTCGCCAACCAGGAGTTGGCGTCGCCGTCGGCGCCGGTGATTTACCGTCAGCCGCAGGACGAGCAGTGGGTCGGGGCAGGGGATGCGGTGACGCTGGCCCCGCTCGTCGGCGGGCAGGCGCCGCTGCTTTTCCAGTGGCGCAAAGGCGCGGCTGACGTCGTCGGCGCGACCAACCTGACGTTGCACATCCCGGCGGCGCAGGCAGCGGATGCTGGAACCTACGCCTTGACCGTCTCGAATGCGATGGGCACGGTGGTCAGCTCCAACGCGGTCGTGGAGGTCGGCGCGCCGGTGGTCAATCCGAGCTTCGAGGCCAACGCCTTCGTCGTGGCCCCGGGTTATGTCGCGGCCAACGGCGCAATCGCGGGCTGGACGCTCGCGGCCGGGGCGGCGGGGATCAACCCGCTGGCCTACAGCGCCAACAATCCGACGGCGGCGGCCTACACCCCGTTCTGCAACAGCGGCGTCATCCCGGATGGGCGGCAGGCGGCCTTCATCCAGGGTGTCGGGAGATTGACCCAGGTTGTCGGGGGGCTGCGAGCCGGGGCAACCTACTACGTCAAGTATTTCGAGAACGCGCGGACCGGCCAAGCGGCGCCGACGGCGTCCGTGACGGCCGGCGGCGTGGTGGTTGTGCCGCCGCGCGTCGTGACGGCAGGGGCCTACCGCGTTCAGTTGAGCGCCCCGTTCCTGGCCACGGGGGACAGCATCGAGCTGGCGTTCGTGAACGCTGGCGGGGATTCGGTCCTGCTCGACCGGGTCGCGGTCCTGGAACTCGGGCCGACGGCGCCGACGGTGTCGCAGGACCCGGCGCCGGCTTCCCAGATGGTGGCAGAGGGCAGCCAGTTGGTGTTGACGGCGCGTGTCTTCGGGACGCTGCCGATGGCCTACCAGTGGCAGCGCAACGGCATCGACGTGGTCGGTCAGAACGCCGCCGTGCTGACGATCGACGGCGTCGAGGGTGGGGCAGCTGGCGAGTACCGGCTGAGCGCTTCCAACCTGTATGGCCGTGCGACCAGCGCGGTGGCTACGGTCGTCATCGGCCGACGGATCCCGGTCTTCAGCACCGGGCTGAACGACGACGGGTCGCCGGCCCCCGGCGGGCAGCCCGATCCGCACTACCGACTGGTGGCCAGTGCCGATCCGGTCAACGCGGGCCCCGATGCCTTCGTGCTGGCGCCGGCCCACGTAGCCTACCT
Organism: uncultured Victivallales bacterium; assembly: GCA_964402115.1. Taxonomy (GTDB): domain Bacteria; phylum Verrucomicrobiota; class Kiritimatiellia; order UBA8416; family CAYOBW01; genus CAYOBW01. The sequence goes on along the minus strand of CAYOBW010000067.1, from coordinate 681 downwards.
GCCGAACAGCACCAACTCGCAGTGGATCTCGACCCAGGGGACCATCGTCAACCTGCCGGTGGGCGGCTACAACTATCGCACGGACTTCAGCATGGCCGGGCTCAACCTCGCCACGGCGCGCCTCGACGGACGGTTTGCCATCGACAACGCGGTCAACGCGATCCTGCTCAACGGGGTGAACACCGGGATTCCGACCCAGGCGGGGTTTGCGGCGTTCTGGCCATTCAGCATCACCAACGGCTTCGTCGCCGGGGTGAACACGTTGGAGTTCGTGACGGAGAATCAGTCGCCGCCGGGGCCGCACGCTTTCAGGGTGGAGATCGGCGGGTTGGCCGTGCCGGCGGTCGGGGGGACCGTTTTGCTCGTGAGGTGACGGAGGGGGGATGCGGAGGAAGCGCCGGTCAGCGCACGGCTTCCCTCGTGGGACGGTGCTCCTGCGCCGTCCTCCCTCTCTCCCCTCGCCGGACGGTGGGCTCGCGCCGCGCTCCGGGCGCGGCAGCCTGAAGGCCCGTCGCCCGCTTCCGCGTTACTAACCGTGTCGGAAACATTGCTGCCTGCGCGCCGAAACGGCGGAGACCGCCGTCTCCAGCGCAAATGGAGCCGGCCGTCCTCGGCCGGTAGAGCGTTGCCAATTGGCTTCCCTGCCCGCCACGCAGTCACCCCCCTGCCAAAGGGGCTTGT
>CAYOBW010000066.1:0-28628 GCA_964402115.1 uncultured Victivallales bacterium | reverse complement strand
CGGGTGCGCCTGCCGCCCTGCGCGGCGCCATCGGCGAGGGGCTGCTGCGGGGCGCCGAGGCGGCCCTGGCGCGCGGCGATGCGGCGACGGCCCGAATCATCTACGACCGCCTGCGCACGTCCCCCGTGCCGCCTCCCGTCCGGTGCGCCTCCCTGCGGGGCGCGATCCTGGCGCGCGGCGACAACGGCCTGCCGCTGCTGCTCGCGGCCCTGCGTGGCACGAACGGGGTCGAGACGACCGCCGCCATGGGCGTCGCCTACGAGCTGGCGGGCGCGGTGGCGACCCGGCAGCTGGCGGCCGCCGCCCTGGAACTGCCGCCCGCCCTGCGACTGCCGCTCGTACGGGTGCTGGCGGCGCGCGGGGATTCCGCCGCGGCCCCGGCGTTGCTGACGCTGGCGGATGCCGGGCAGGAGCGGCCGGTGCGCCTGGCGGCCCTCACCGCGCTGCTGCAGGTGGGTGCGGAATCCGCCTTGCCGCTGCTCGTCAAGCTCGCCACGGATGCCGAGCCCGAAATCGCTGCCGCAGCGGTTGGCGCCCTCGCGGCCATCCCCGGCCCGGCGGCCGACGCAGCCGTACTGGCGATGTCGCGCGAGCCCGCGCCGGTGCGGCGCGTCGCCGCCGCTGACCTGCTGGCCCGGCGCGCGCCGGCTGGCGCGAGCGCACGCCTCCTGCAGCTGGCCGCCGATCCGGCCGAGGAGGTGCGGGCGGCCAGTCTGCGGGCGCTCAGGAATACGGCTACCGTCGACGATTTGCCGGCCCTGCTGAAGATGTTCAAGCAGGCGGAGGGCGCCGCGTCCACGGCGCTCGAAAGTACGCTGGCTGCGCTCTGCGCGCGGGAGGGGCGCAAAGCGGCGTCCGCCGATCCGGCCTGTGTGCAGACGTTGCTGGCCGCCCTGCCCGACGCGACGCCGGCGATGCGGGCGGCCCTGCTGCGGGTGGCCGCTGCCGGCGGCGGACCAACAGCCCTGGCGGCGCTTCAGGCCGCGGCGGAGGGGCAGGAAGCGACGACGCGTGGCGTGGCGCGGCGGTTGCTTTGCGACTGGCCCACGGCTGCGGCGCTGCCGGTCTTGCAGAAGTGGGCACGGGCGGAGGGCGACCCGGCCGTCAAACTTCTCGCTCTGCGTGGCGCCCTCCGGCTGATTCCCCTTTCCGACGCCAAGCCTGCCGGTAAGCTCATTGCTTTGAACGAGTTGGGACCGCTGGTTGTCAGGCCCGAGGAGCAGCGCCTGGTGCTGGCCGCGCTGGGGGAGATCCCCACGACCGAGTCGCTGGCGCGGGTCCTGCGGGACCTCGGTACTCCCGGCTTGAAGCACGAGGCGGCCGCCGCGGCCGTGGCACTGGGCGAGCAACTCGCCGGCACGCACCGGGCGGAGGTTGCTGCCGCCATGAAGCAGGTGCAGACCGCCGTGGATGATGCCAATCTGCGGAAACGGGCGAAGAAGGTCCTGGCGGGAATCAAGAACTGAGCGCTGCCTGCGACACGGCGGGCTAGCGGGCTGGACACTCGAAGAAGGCGGTCTTCCTATCTAACTCAAAATAAGTCACTTAACAGCATTCCCGTGGCTTTCCTAACTCCGTTCTTGCACGATCAACATACGTTGATGTAAGATGCCAACGGAAGGTAGGTTGTCCTGTTCCCGCTATAGGGAGGGTGCCATGAAGCGATGTCTCGCGCGTTCCTGCGTCGTGATTTGTCTGGCTCTGGCTAACGCTTCTTCGTCACGGGGCGATCTCATACACCGGTGGAGTTTCAGTGAAACGGGCGGGGCCGGGACGATTCTGAACGACTCCGTCGGCACGGCGCACGCCATGATCATCGACGTGGGTGCCAATAACGCGGATGTGGGCACGAGTTACGCCGGGCAGGTGCACATGGCGGGGGGAGCCCAGGCGAGTTCCGACTACGTCAAGATCCCCGGCATAGCGTTCACAAGCGTTTTGGGCGATGCCACGATCGAACTCTGGGCCACGCAGCGCAGCGTGCAGAACTGGTCGCGCATCATCGACATCGGGTCCAGCCAGACGGACTTCCTGCTGATGAGCTGGACCCAGGGCACGACGCTGACGACCGAGCAGGTGCGGTGGTATGACAGCGGAGTTGCGGCTGGCGACAACGACAACAACGGCAGCAACACCTTGCAGCCCTTTACCCTCGGCACGCAGTTCCATATTGTGCTGACGATCGAGGTGGGGGGGGCGGGCACGAAGACGATCGTGCGCTGGTACAAGGATGGCGTTTACAAGGGCACGTTCGACACTTACAACAAGCTTTCGGACCTGAGCGACACATGGTGCACGCTGGGTCGCTCGAAGTGGGCCGACAACACGGCGAACGCCTCCTATAATGAACTGCGTATCTACGACTGCGCGCTGAGCCCGGCGCAGATCGCCGAGAACACGGCGCGTGGGCCGGACGCTCCGCCGGTGTTCAACACGGCGGTCAGCCTCAGCCATACGACCGACGCCACCCTCGGCGGCACACTGGTCGCTACCAACGGCCCCACGTTCGTGTGGGCGTATTGGGGCGGAACCAATGGAGGGATCAACAAGATCGAGGTGCCGAACGCGCTGAACTACGGCTACTACCAGGACGCGATTACCACCAACATCACCGTGGACGACGGCGTGGCCAACGGGCTGAACGGGGGGCTGTTCCTCATAACGCCCACCATAGCCAGCAACTGGGTGGGTGAGGTGTGGCAGGCCGCCAACTACGGGGATTACTACTGCAAGATGTGGTGGGGCGTCTTCACGCCGCCGCTGACGGGTTCGTACGAGTTCTACGTGCATGGCGACGATTACGAGGTGCTCTGGATCGACAAAGACCGTGACGGGGAATTCGAGCAGTCAGCCGGCGAACTGATCAGCAGCAACCGGCCGCCGGAAGGCTGGAGCACGCCGAAGACGACCACGGTCACCCTGGACGCGGGCAAGCGTTACCTGTTTGCGATCGCCTTCAACGAGGGTAGCGGCGGGGACTTCATCAACGTGACCGTCAAGAAGCCGGGCGGCGTGGCCGAGCGGATCAACCCCGGGGCCGTCGGGCAGTCCGGCTGGTGGTCAGCCGTCGGTTGGCAGAGCGCCGTGGCGCTGGGGCAGAAAGCCGTGGGAACGTTGGGCGCGACCGCGACGGGGCTGAGCGCCAACGCACGCTACTACTACTACCGCTACTATGCCTCGAACGCAACATGGCAGGCCTGGGCGCCCGACGTGACGGCATTTACGACGCCGGGCGCGGCTGAGTGGGTGGGGCCGGCCGGCAGCCGGTGGGGCAGCACGAACAGCTGGTCTGACTACAACGTGCCGGATGCTTCCGGGGAAGTGGCTCTGTTCAAGGGGCGGGCGGCCGGGAACGCCTATTTCAACGGCAGCAACATCACGGTGGGCGCGCTCAGCCTCTCCTCCGGGAACTACACGCTGCTGGACACCAACGCCACGCCGGGATCGCTGACCGTCGGCGTCGTGACCAACACGGCCGGGACGAACATCTTGGCCGTCACGACCGCCGTCAGCGGCGCCGCGAAAGTGAGCGGCGGCAACCTCACGCTGAGCGCGGCGCCGAATTTCTCGGCGAGCGAAGTGACGTTGAACGGCGGCACGCTCACCCTGCGCGGGGCCATCACCGAGCAGACCGGCCTGCGCGGGTCGATCCTGGCCACCGTGCCGCAGAACGAGAACCCGGTGAACCTGGACGGCGGGAGCTACCAGTGGTCGGGGACGCGGGTCTTGACCGGCAACAAGGCCGACACGATCCTGCAGCGCTGCGACAACCCCGCCTACAATGTGCTGGCGACCGGAGCCTTGCAGAACTGGGGTAACTTCCCGGGGTACACAGCTGGCGACAACATGGTGACCGCCTTCAGCGGGCGCTTCTATCCGCGCAACACCGGCACGCACACCTTCCGCTGGAGCAACGACGACCGGGGCCTGATGTTCATCGACATGAACGAGGACGGCCGTTTCGACAGTGGCGAACGTATCGCGGCCTACGCCTGGGACGGTACCGGTACGCGCTGGCTGAACGCGGGGCAGGGCTACACCGTGCTCATGATGGCACATGAGTTCGGCGGCGGGCAGTCTGTCAACTACTACATCACGACGCCCGACTTCGGCGAGCGCTACATCAACCCGTCCGACGCCGCGCAGGCCGGGATGTGGAAGACCTGGACCATCGCCGACACGTCGCTGAGCGGCGCGCCCATCCACGCTGCGGGCAACGCCGCGCTGGCGACGCCCGGCAACGTCGCGCTGGGCAGCGCGCTGAGCGTGGACGCCGGCGCGACTCTCAACAAGGTGGGCGGCGGCACGCTGGAGTTGAACGGCGCCGTCAGCCTTCCTGCCGGAAGCCGCCTGCAGCACAGCGCGGGTACGCTCCGTCTGCCGCTCGCCACGGCGAACAGCCTCGGCGCGGGCACGCTGGAGCTCAGCGGCGGCGACCTGGTCGTCACGGGCACGGTCTCCCACACGTACGGGCGCCTGGCGCACCGCGGGTATCACACCATTTCGGACGCGCTCAACAACCTGAATGGCAACGGCGGGCTGCTGGTCGAGATGCCTTACGGCGAGACGTTTCTGACGGTCGGGCCGGGCAGCCGCGGGCTGGACTTCAACAGCGACGCGGACTTCACGGGCACGGGCGCCGTCAGCTTGACCGACAACTACATGAACCTGTTCCTGGGCTACTTCAACGCGCAGGAGTCGGGCAATCACGAGTTCCGTGTCAACAACGACGATGACCGTTCAAGCATCTGGCTGGACCTGGACCAGGACGGTGTCTTCGACGCGCCGAACGGCCTGGGCACCGGCGAGAACCTCGCCTACGAGTCGACGACGGTCGCGACGCGCTACCTCACGGCCGGCCAGCGTTATCGGTTCGCGGTCACGCATGGCGAGATCACCGGCGGTTCGACCATCCGCGTGCTCTTCAAGACGCCCTCGATGGGCGCGCAGACGATCATCAAACCCGGCGATCCGACGCAGACCGCGTTCTGGTCCTCGGCTGCCGCCAGCGGCGCGCTGGCGATGGAGGACACGGCGCTGGCCGTGACGGGCGATTCGCGGCTAGATGTGTGCTCCGCCGACGCAGCCAGCCTCGGCGCGCTGCGCGTGGCCTCCGGTTCGACACTGACGCTGGGGAGGATCTCGGACACGCGCACGAGCGCGGCGCTGTCGTTCAATTCCGCGGCGGTGACGGGCAACCTGTCCATCGTGGCGGGCACGGCCCTGGCGCTGTCGGGGTACACGTCGCCAGGCGCGAACACCGTTACCATTGGCAGCAGGGCTGCGCTGGCCGTCGATTCTCCCCTGACCGCGGGCACGGTCAACGTGACTGCCAACGGCGTGCTGACGGTCAACGGCGCGATTACCGCGGGCACGCTCATCGTGCCAGCCAGCGGCGTGCTGACGGTCAACGGCGCGATTACCGCCGCCACCAAGATGAGCTTCGAGCCGTCGCGCACCATCACCAATGTCCTGTCCGGCGCCGGTGACGTCTGGTTCGGCGAGAACCGGACGGGCAACGGGTTCATCCTGCCGCTGGCGACGAACACCTACACCGGCAGCACGATCATCCGGCGCGCGCTCCTGCGGGCGGGCATCAATACGGGGCTGCCCGCCGCCTCGCGGCTGCGCTTCTGGTCGCAGGGCGACGACGAGTTCGCCATGCTGGAAACGCGCGGCGCGCTGAGCCGCAACATCGGCACGGCCGCGGGCGAGGTCTACTGGGAAGACCGGGGCGGCTTCTCCGCGCTGGGCGGGCCGCTCGAAGTGACCCTCGAAGGCGGTGCCGTGCTCAACTGGGGAGACGCCAACACGGGCTTCAACGGCAAGTACCTGCAGCTCAACTCGTCCAGCGCCGACAGTGCCGTAACGCTCAAGAACGGCATCGACCTCAATACCTCGACGCGGCATCTCTTCTCCTGGGACAACACGGCGACCAAGGCCGATGTCGCCATCCTCGCCGGCCCGATCGGCGGGTCAGGGGCGGCTGCGTCGACTTACCTCTACAAATGGCGCAACGGCACGGTCTGGTTGAGAGGCACCAACACGTACACCCAGATCACGTTCCTGGACGACGGCGTCCTGCGCGCAGACCCCGGCGTGGGCCTTCCCAACACCAGCCACCTCGTCTTCGACCAGAACGGCGCGACATCCCACGGCGTCCTCGAGGGCAAGGGCTTGCTGGCCCGCAACCTTGGCCCGATCACCGAGGTCGGCGCCGTGCTCTTCCAGCAGCATGGCGGCTTCGCGGCCTACGGCGGCCCCTTGACCGTGACGCTGGAAGGCGGGTCGCGGCTGAGCTGGACCGATGCCAACGCGGGGTTCAACGGCAAGTACCTGCAGCTCGGCTCGCGCAACGCCAACAACGTCGCGACCCTGACCAACCCGATCGACCTGACGAACGCCACGGACTGGGTGTGGACGTTCGACAACACGGACACCACGAACGACGTAGCCGTGCTCTCCGGCACGCTTTCCGGCACGAACAGCCTGCTGCACTTCTGGATCGGCGGCGACGGGCTGCTGGCGCTGACGGGCAACAACACCTTCAGGCAGCGGCTGACGATCGACGACGGCGCGACCGTGCGCGCGCTGGACGGCGTGGGGTTGCCGACGCTCTCGACGCTGGTCTTCGACGGCAACAACACGGCGTTGCAGACGATTCTCGAGACGAGCGGCACGTTCACGCGCAACGTCGGGCCGCAAACCGAGTTGGGGGCGGTAAGCTGGGATCGGGCGAGCGGCGGGTTTGCGGCGCACGGCGCTCCGCTGGACGTGCTGCTCGAAGGCGGCGCCCAGTTGACTTCGCAGGGCAGCGCCAACACCGGATTCAATACGCGCGCCCTGCAACTCGGTTCGAAAACCGCCAACGACGTCGTGACGTTCCGTAACAACATCCTGTTGACGAACGACCAGATGGACGTGTACGTCTTCGAGAACACGCTTTCGGCGAACGACCGCAGCGTCATCGCCGGCTCGATTGGGTACTACGGCTGGGGCGACTTCTGCGTGCTGGGCAACGGCGTGCTCGAGCTGACGGCGCCGACGAACACGATCCGCCAGGTGCGCATCTACAACACGGCCACGTTGTTGATCGAGGGCTACCACAACGGCACGGATTACATCTACACGGAAGCGAACCAGAACGGCACGCTGGGCGGCACGGGCACGGCCCTTGCCTGGAACTACATTGACATTCGCAACGGCGGCATCCTGGCGCCGGGCGGGCGCGACGCGGCCGGCACGCTGAAGATGGAGGTGGTCCAGGCCGGCGCCGGAAACGACCTCGAGCTGCAGAGCGGCTCGACCTACGCGTGGCACCTCGGCGGCCTGGCGGCGGACAGGGTCGCGCTGACAGGGAACCTGCGCCTGACGAGCGGGTGGAAACTGAAGCTGCTCGATGGCGGCGGCGGCATGCCCGTGGCGACAAACCAGTACGTCCTGTTTACGTACACGGGGACGATGAACGACTTCACGCAGCCCACGCTGGACAAGAGTGCGATGCCGGCGGCATGGGTGACGAGCGGCATGTCGGTCGTGCATGACGCGCTCGGCAAGCGCGTGTACCTGACGGGGCTGTACTCGACGTTGAGTATCGGCAACCGGCAGCCCAGCGCGCTGACTTCGACCTCGGCGCAGCTGAACGGCATCGTATCGTCCTCGGGCCAGGTGGTGCAGGTGTGGGCGTACTGGGGCGGCATCGACGGCGGCACGACGCCGGGCGCCTGGAGCAACGCGGTCTACGCGGGGGCCAGCACGAACGAGCTGGGTGCGGCCGTCTCCTGCCCGATCGCCGGGCTGCGGACCAATGCCCTGTACTACTACACGTTCCGGGCCACCAACGCCACGCTGAACATGTGGGCGATGCCCTCCATCGGCTTCCACGCGCTCGGCCCGCCGGTCGTCGGCAACGCCGGCGCCATCGATGTGGCGGCGGGCTCGGCGACGCTGCAAGGGGCGTTTCTCGACCACAACCGCGGGGCCGTGACGGTCTGTTGGGGCACGGTCGACGGCGGCACGGGCAGCACGAACGCCTGGCAGTACGCGGCGGCGATCGGCACGCCGACGGCGGCCGCGTTCGCGGCAACCGTGGCGCGGGTCTACTACCCGCTGAGCTACGTGTACCGCTGCTATGCCGTCAATCCCTACGGATCGGACTGGTCGGACAGCGCCACGCCTTTCAGCGTCAGCGCCAAGCCGCAGACCACGTATTCTCGGAGCGGCCTGATGGGGCGCTGGACATTCGACGACAGCACCTGCGGCGATTCGTCCGGGAACGATTACCACGGCCAGAAGATCGGCGGCGCCTACAGCGCCGACGTGCCGGGGGTGCTGGCGGGCGGCAAGAGCGTCGACCTGCGGGGCGGCGACTACTTCGTGAAGGTCGACACGGGCGCCGGCCAGAGCGTATTCAACCTGGACGAGCTCTCGGTGGCCTGCTGGACGAAGGGCTGGCCGGACGGCACATGGGAGCCGTTCGTGTCGAAGCAGGGCGAGGCCGGCGGCTGGCAGTTACGCAAGACCGCCGACACCGCGAACCAGATCAACTGGACCCTGCGCGGCCTGGCCAACGGCGACTGGTACGGGACGAGCAATATCAACAACGGCGCCTGGCACCATCTGACGGCGACTTACGGCAACGGCTACCGCAGGCTCTACGTCAATAACGTCAAGATCGCCGAGGCTATCCAGATGGGCGTGATTACGGACACGGCCGACATGCTGGTCTTCGGCGCCCGCCAGAACGCGGGAGCATTCGGCGGCTACGCCCGCGTGCAACTCGACGACATCCTGATTTACAACCGCGCCCTCGAGGCCGGCGAGGTCTCGCAGCTCTTCAGCAATACGGTCACAACGGCCGTGGCGGTCGATAACGCCAAGCCGACGGGCGTCGGGCTGACGACGGCGACGCTGAACGGCACGGTGGCGACGCCGGGCTGCGTGTACGACGTGTGGGTGTACTGGGGCGAAACGGATCGCGGGACCGCTGCCGGGGCGTGGGAGCACCCGGTCAAGGTCGGCACGATCACAAACTACTCGGGCAACGTAAGCCGGCCGATCAGCGGGCTCGTCTCCGGGCACACCTACTGGTACACGTTCCGGCTCTCGAACGCGGTGGACAGCGTATGGGCGACACCGTCGCGCAGCGTGGCGCCCGTGAGTACGCCGACGGTGGTCAACGCGCCCGGAGCGGCGGTGTCCGTGGGCGAAGCGGCGTTGCGCGGCCAGTTGACGGCGGGCGCCTTCGCCGACGTGCGCGTGTACTGGGGCCGCACGGACGGCGGGACGACCCCGGCACTGTGGGACGACGTCATCCTGCTGACCGACATCGAGCAGGGCGTGCCGTTCAGCACGAACGTCGTGGCCGGATACGGCGTGACGTACTACTACCGCTGCTTCGCCAGCAACGAGGCGAACACGGCCTGGGCCGCGTCGACGACGAACTTCATGACGCTGGCGCCGCCGGAAGAGGGCTGGGTGTATGCTGGCGGCCTGCGCGGCTCGATCTTCACGGGCATCACGCCGCGCAACGAGACGCAGTTGAACCTCGACGACGCCTACTTCACCAACTCGGTCAGCCGCGTGCTGGTCGGCGGCAAAGCGAACACGATCCTGACGCTCACGGCGCAGTCCGCCTACAACGTGGTTGTGACGGGCGAAGTCGTGAACTTCAACCAGTTCCCGGGCTTCGTGCCGGTGGACGATTTCGTCACGGCCTTCAGCGGCAAGATCTACCCGCGGCGCACGGGCAGGCACGCTTTCCGCTGGAGCAACGACGACGCCGGGCTGATGTACATCGACCGGAATCATGACGGCCGGTTCGTCAACGGCGAGCGCGTGGCGGCTTACGCCTGGGATAGCACGGGCTACGTCGCGCTGACCAACGGCGTGGGCGGCTACGACTTCATGTTCATGGCGCACGAGCACGGCGGCGGCGAATCGGTCAACTGGTACGTGACCGAACCGCTGGCCAACGAGGCGCGGGTGAACACGACCAATCAGGCGCCGCTTTGGCAGTATCCGACCGGCATCGACACGTTGCTGCGGTTAGCCAACGACCCCGTGACGGACATCACGACCAACTCGGCCACGATGAACGGCACGCTGCGCGCCGCGGGTTGGGTGTTCGACGTGTACGCCTGCTGGGGCACGAACGACGGCGCCAACGTGTTCGCGAACTGGCAGCACGTCACGCCCATGGGGTCGTATACGAACTTCGACGGGACACTCAGCCTGGGCCTGACGAACATGCTTGAGGGCTCGAACTACTGGTACACCTTCATTGCGACCAACGAAGTGACCAACCTTTGCCGGGCGAGCGTGCACTTCACGACGAAGAGCCGGCCCACTGTGGTCAACCTGGCGGCGACGGACATGCAGCCCCGGTCGGTGACGCTCAACGGCGACCTGACGCGCGGCGGCTATGCCGACGTGACGGTTTACTGGGGCCTGAGCGACGGCGGAACGAACGCCGCGTCGTGGGACAACACGAACGCCTTCGGCACGGTGGTCGTTGGCGCGTTTGGCACCAACGTTTCCGTGTGGGCCGGTGGGCGGTACTACTATCGCGCCTACGCGGCCAACGACCTGGGCACGGATTGGGCCGATACGACGGCCGCGTTCAACGCGCCCAAGCTGCGCGAGTACTACCGGACCGGCCTGCTGGGGTGCCACACCAGCGGCAACATGTACCTGGATCTCGCCAACGGCGGGAACCTCGGGGTCGTGCGCGGGCCCTATGGCGGACGCACGGCGGGCGAACACTGGAGCCAGGTTATCGGGCCGGACAACAGCACGCTCATGTACACGGGCCAGATCTACCTCGACGGCGGCCCCGTGACTTTCGTGAAGTGCGTCGATGACCGCACGCGCCTGATCGTTGACGGGGTGCTGATCATGGACGACGGCAACTGGCAGAACACGGTCCACGGCACCCTCACGCGTGTCGCCGGGTGGTACAATATCGACCTGCGTTTCAGCAACGGTAGCGGCGGGTACGGCCCGGTGCAGCAGGACGGGTGGACCGGCAGCTTCGGCTTCGGGATGGACAGCGAGGGGCGCGACGACGAGGAAGAGACGCACTTCGTCTTCCCGGAGGACCCCGGCGACCGGACGCTGTTCCGCTACTACGACACCGCGTGGGGCGGCGCCGTCGTCGAGCCTGACCTGGCCAACGGCGCGCTGAGCGGGCTCGGGACCAACCGCGTTACGCTGGGCGGCACGCTGTTCGCCTCGAACTGGCTGTTCAACGTCTACGCCCTGTATGGCACGAACGACGCCGGCACCGTCTACAACAACTGGCAGTCGCGCGTGTTCGTGGGCCAGTATACGAACTTCAACGGCGCCCTCAGCCAGGAGATCACGGGCCTGCTCTCCGGCACCAACTACTGGTGCACGTTCTTCGCGACGAACGGGGTCACGAACGTCTGGGCTGGGGCCGCTGTACCCTTCCAGACCAAGAGCGCGCCTTACGTGGTCAACGCCGCGCCGACAGGCGTGACGCTCACGTCCGCGACGCTCAACGGCGAACTGGTGCGGGGCGGGACAGCCAGCGTGACCCATTGCTGGGGCCTGGCGGACGGGGGCACGACGCTGGGCGCCTGGGCGCATGCCGACGCGCTCGGCTACCGTGCGCCGGGTAGCTTCTCGACGAACGTCGCCGTGCGCGCAGGCGGCCGGTACTGGTACCGGGCGCAGGCGGTGAACGACCTCGGCACGGATTGGGCCGATGCCAGCGCCAGCTTCCTGACGCCGCTTGCCGCGCTGAGCGTCGTGGATGGGTCTGCGGTTGAAGGCGATACGGGATCGCCCACAATCGGCATCACCGTCGCGCTCTCCGCCCTCTGCGCGTCCAACGTGACCGTGAACTACACGACGGTGAGCGGCACGGCAGTGGCCGGCAGCGACTTCGCGGGCGCCAGCGGCACGCTGACGATCCCGGCCGGGCAGCCGAGCGGCACGATCCCCATCACCGTGCTGCCGGACCGCCTGGTCGAGACGCCGTCGGAGGCGTTCTCCGTCGTGTTGAGCAGCCCGCACCACGCCACGATCGCCCGAGCCACGGGCGTGGCGACGCTGAGCGACGACGACATGGACCTGGTGTACGAGCCGTGGCGGTACCGGATGAAGGTCTTCTTCCGGAACTACACCGGCGCGACGACGCTGACCAACTTCCCGGCGCTGGTGAAGCTCAACCAGGGCATTTCGGGTTTCCGCTACAGCGACTTCACCTCGGCCGAGGGGTGGGACCTGCGGTTCATGGACAGCACCGAAAGCCGCGGGCTGAACTACGAGATCGAACAGTGGGATCCGAACGGCGACTCCTACGTCTGGGTGCAGCTCCCAACCCTGGCCGGCACGAACACCTGGATCTGGGCGTACTGGAACAACCCGGATCTGCTGACGACCACGCCCACCGAGCCGCTGACCGTTCCCGGCTGCGTGCTGTGGCTGAAGGCCGACGGCCTGGCGCTGGCCAACGGTGCGGCTGTCAGCGCGTGGACCAACGCCGCCGCGCGCGTCTCCATCGCCACGCAGGGCACGGCCGGCAACCGGCCGACCTTCGTGACGAATGCCAGGAACGGCAAGCCGGCGGTGCGGTTCGACGGCAACGACGACTACCTGGACTTCACGTCGCTGAACGCGCAAACGGTGTTCTTCGTCTGCAACGTCGCCGCCGCCAGCGCGGGGCTGGACGGCTTGCTGGGCTACTACAACAGCGACACGGGGATCCGGCGTGAGGGGGACACGGGCTGGCAGCATGCCGGAAACGGCAACGACTTCTCCAACCCCGCGGGCAGCACGTTCCGCGTGAACGCAGTTGCTGGCGGGACGGTTGCGGAAAGCATCTGGCATGTCGGCGAAGCGTACCGCGGGACGGGTACCATGGCGTTCAACCGCATCGGCGGCTATTACGCCGGACGGTTCCTGGCCGCCGACATCTCGGAGGTCCTGGTCTACGACCGGCCATTGACGGCCACGGAGGTCAACCGGATCGGCTACTACCTGGCGCAGAAGTACGCGGTCAGCACCTCCTATGTGCCAGCCGGGTCGCCGTTCGTCAACCCGCCGTCGTACGCGATGGATGGCTCGACCTGGTCGCAGGGCTACGACGCGGTGTGGCACTTCGCCAGCAACGTGGGCGATTCAGCCCGGCGCAACACCGCCGCCGCGATCGGCAATCCCGTCTACACCGCTACGTCGAAGGTCGGCCCGGCTCTGCAGTTCGACGGCACGGACGACTACGTGGACGCGAGCGACGGCTTCGCGGACTACACCGGCGGCATCACGGTGTCCGCCTGGACGCGGCCGACTGCGTTCCCGAACTGGACGCGCGTCATAGACTTCGGCAGCGGCTCCGGCGTCAACAACATCCTTCTCGCGCGCCCAGCCACCACAGCCGACCTGCGCTTTGAGTTCTACGGTACGGCGGGCGGCACAGAGGGGACGACGCTGGCCGCCCAGTTCGTGCAGAACCAGTGGCAGTACTTCGCGGCCACCTGTGCCGCGGGCGGGGCCAACACGGCGACCGCACGGATCTACCGTGATGGTGTGCAGCGCTGGTCCGCGACGGACTTCTCGCCGCCGCCGAACGTTACCCGCTTCAACAACTATATCGGCAGGAGCAACTGGGCGGATGCGTTGTATGCCGGTCAGATGGACGAGCTGCGCATCTCGCGCGTCGCACGGTCGGCCGACTGGCTGATGGCTGAGTACAATGCCATCAGCGCGCCTGAGACCTTCGGCTCGTTCGGGGCGCTGCAGGTCCGGCAGCCGAGTCTGTTCATCTTCCGCTAGGTGCGGGTGCGGCCGCGCCCGCCAGGGGCGCGGCCGGGCAATCGCCGCGGGCTGCCGCCCGCGGCTACGCGAGACTGAGCGTGCAAACGGGCCGGGAAGTATCCGGTTGAGTCGACAGGAGGGGCAAGACGATGACGTTATTCCGGCGGGGGCAGGCGCAGGTGTGGGCGGGCGTGTGCGCGGGATGGCTCGGGCTTGGCGCGTTTGCGGCCTCGGCTGCGCTGGTGCACAGGTGGAGTTTCGACGAAACGGGTGGCGCGGGTACGACGCTGCTCGACAGCGTGGGCACGGCCCATGCCACCATCGTCGAGGGCGGTACGAACAATGCCGACGTCGGGCAGACCCTGGCCGGACAGGTCTACCTGGCGGGCGGGCCGCAGGCCGTGGCCGACTACGTGCGGCTGCCGCCGGGCATTCTGTCAGCTTGCACGGCCGACGCCACGATCGAGCTGTGGGCTACGCCGCAGAGCGTCAGGACCTGGAGTCGTCTCTTCGATTTCGGCCTTGGCACAACCGAATTCGTGACCATGACCTGGACCTCCGCGCTGGATCCCAACACGGAGCAGGTGCGGTGGATCGACGCGACGATGCTGCGCGGCGACAACGACAATTACATCAGTAACAGCATGCAGCCCTACGCGCTGAGCAACCAGGTGCACGTCGTGCTCGTCATGGACGTGGAGGGAAGCGGACCCGGCCTCAAGACCGTCCTGCGCTGGTACAAGGACGGCGTCTACAGGGGGTCGGTCGACACCTACAACCGCCCCGTCGACCTGACCGACAGCGACAACACGCTGGGCCGCTCGAAGACCGCCACCGACAACACTGCCCATGCCGCCTACAACGAATTGCGCATCTACAACCACGCCCTCCGTACCGAGGAGATCGTCCGGAACTTCGCGGCGGGGCCTGATGCGCCGCCGCCGTCGGCGACCGGCGCCACCGGCTTGGGACGCACCGCCGCCACGTTGAGTGGCGCGCTGCCGGTGACGAACGGACCGACGCACGTGTGGGCCTGCTGGGGGCCGCAGAATGGCGGCGCGAACCTGGCCGCCGCGGTACCCAACGCCCTGAGCTACGGCTACTTCCCGTGGGCGACCGTGGAGCACCTCTCCGCGCTGGATGACGGCGTGGCCAACGGACGCAACGGCGGTCTATTCGCGCTGACCCCGTCTGTGGTCAGCAACTGGGTCGGCGAGGTGTGGCAGGCGGCCAACAAGGCCGACTACTACACGCAGATGTGGTGGGGGTGCTTCACGCCGCCCACGAACGGCGTGTACACGTTCGTGGTAGGCGGCGACGACCACGAGACCATGTGGGTGGACCTGGATCGCGACGGTGAGTTCGAACTCGCCGCCGGCGAGCGCGTGACCGCCAACCTGCCGCCCGAGGGGTGGAACACGCCCAAGACGGCCAACGTGACGCTGACCGCCGGCTTGCCGTACCTGCTGGCCTGGGCGCACAACGAAGCGGGGGGCGGCGATTTCTTCAACCTCACGATCGCAACTCCCGGCGGTACCGCCCAGCGGGTCAACCCCGGACTCCCGGCTCAGGCCGGCTGGTGGTCGGCCCCGGGGTGGGCGCACGCCACGTATCTCGGCGCGTTCCCGGTGGGCGCGCTGGCAGCCAGCCTGACAACCCTGGCGCCCACGAACAGCTATGCCTACCGCTTCTACGCTTCGAACACCGTCTGGCAGACCTGGTCCGGCGTCGAGACCTTTGCCACCGTCTCCGACTCCACCTGGACGCGCGGCGTGGACAGCCTCTGGGGCGTTGCGGGCAACTGGTCGGATGGCAATGTGCCCGATGCCGCGGGTGAGCGGGCGGCCTTCACCGGTGTGGGACCGGGGATCGTGGATTTGAACGGCACGAGTTTCCGGGTTGGCGAGCTGGCCTTTTCCGCGGGCAGCTACCGTCTGGCCGA
Source organism: uncultured Victivallales bacterium (assembly GCA_964402115.1). Taxonomy (GTDB): domain Bacteria; phylum Verrucomicrobiota; class Kiritimatiellia; order UBA8416; family CAYOBW01; genus CAYOBW01. Next base: position 12,907 of record CAYOBW010000066.1, on the reverse strand, counting down.
CACGCGTGCGGCGCCGGGGACGCTGACCGCCGACCTGCTGACGCACACCGCCGGCTCGAACACGGTGGCGGTGGGCTTGGCCGTGACCGGCACGGCCACCGTGGCCGGCGGCGCCCTGACGCTGGCCAACGCCAACGCCCTCACGGCTGGCGCGTTGCGCCTGGCGGGCGGCACGGTGACGGCGCAGGGCTCGTTCGCGGCCGGCGCCAACCAGCTGGCTATCCGCGGTTTCCACTTCATGGACGACACGCTGCACAACTTCGAGGGCAACGGCGGACTCCTGGCCCGGGCGCCCACGGGCACCGCGGTGCTGACCACCGGGCCGGGCAACCGCGGACTGGATTTCGGCGCCGATGCGGATTTCACGGGCACCGGCGCCGTCACCATGGCCGATTACTTCATGACGCTGTTCCTGGGCGCGTTTACCGCCAGGGAATCCGGCGCCCACGTCTTTCGCGTCAGCCGTGACGACGACATCAGTAACATGTGGCTGGACCGGGACCAGGACGGCGTGTTCGAGCGCGCCGGGGCGCTTGGCGATGAACGGCTGGCCTACGAGGATCTGACGGCCAAGACGGTCATGTTGACCGCCGGGCAGAGCTACCGCTTCGCCGTCTCGCATCGCGACGCTGCGGGGCCCTCTTCGCTCACGGTCTATTTCAAGACGCCCTCCATGGCCGCCGAGGCGATCGTCAAGCCGGGTGACGCCACGCAGGCGGGGTACTGGTCGTCCACGAGCTACGGCGCGCTGGACCTGCGCGACACGCCCGTGCAGGTCACGGGCAACAGCCGGCTGGTGCTGGCGTCCGACACCGGCGCGGCCCTGGGCTCGCTGGCCGTCAATGCCGGCGCCACGCTGACGCTGCTGGCCGGCATTCCTGGCGTCGCCACCGTCGCGAGCGCGCCCATCAACGGCAATCTGAACCTCAACATCGGTTCGTTGCGCCTGAACGGTTTCACCTCCGCCGGCGGCAACACCTTCACGATTCCGCTGAACACGGCGCTGACGACCGACGCGCCCTTGACCGCGGGCACGGTCTCGTGGGTGGGCGCCCTCTCGGTTTCGGGCGCGATTACAACCTCCACCAAGCTGAGCATTGAGCCGCCCCGGACGGTCTCCAATGTTCTCGCGGGCGCCGGCGAGGTGTGGCTGGGCGAGAACCGTACAGCCAACAGCTTTGTCATGCTGGTTGCGACCAACACCTACACCAACAGCACGGTCATTCGCCGCGCCCTGCTGCGCGCGACGGATGGCGTCGGGCTGCCTGCCGCTGCCCCGCTGCGCTTCTCGTCGCAGGCCGACGACGAGTACGCCATGTTCGAAGGCAAGGGCACGATCGTGCGCGACATCGGCACGGGCCCCGGGCAGGTCTACTGGGACAACCGCGGCGGCTTCTCGGGGCTCGGCGGACCGCTGACCGTGACCCTGGAAGGCGGCAGCGGCCTCACGTGGACCAATGCCATGATGGGCCTCAACAACAAGTACCTGCAGCTCGGCTCCCCGTTTGCCGACAGCGCCGCGACGCTCGTGAACAACCTGGACATCACGACGGCTGACGCCTACGTCATGGTCTGGGATAACGCGGCTTCGTCGAATGACGTCGGCGTGCTCGCCGGCGACATCACGGGCAGCAACAATGCCGTCTGGTTTCGCAAGTACCGCAACGGCACGCTGTGGCTGAAGGGCGCGAACACCTACGCGCAGCGGACCTTGCTGGACGACGGCATCCTGCGCCTCGACAGCCAGGCCAACCTGTCGCCGAATTCGATGCTGGCCTTCGACCAGGACAACTGGGGCACGGCGCCGGCGGTCATCGAGTGCAAGGGGGCGCTGGCCCGGGACATCGGCCTGGAAACCGAACCCGGCACGCTCAGCTGGGCGCGCGCCGTCGGCAACGGCGGGTTTGCGGCGTTCGGCGGGCCACTGACGGTGACGCTGGAAGGCGGAGCGACGCTGGACTGGGGCAGCACCACGGCCGGCTTCGGCGGGCACGTGCCGCAGTTTGGCTCGCGCACGGCCAACCACCGGGTCGAGCTGACCAACCCCGTGGATCTCAACAGCCGCGAGCGGTTCATCGTCACGTTCGACAACGCGACCTACACGAACGACGTGGCGCTCTGGTCTGGTATCATCAGCGGGTCCGGCGTCAATTCCAACTTCTGGATCCGGGGCGATGGCCTGGTCTGGTTCACCGGGGCCAACACGTACGTGCACCGCACGGTGATTGACGATGGCGCGACGCTGCGTGCCGCGGACGGCGTGGGCCTGTCGCCGGCCTCGACGCTGGTCTTCGACACCCCCGCCACCACGGTGCTGGGCAGCATCTTCGAAAGCAGCGGGACATTCGCGAGGAACTGCGGGCCGGCGACCGAAGCCGGCGCGGTGAGCTGGCAGTGGCAATCGGGCGGCTTCGCGGCCTGGAACGGGCGCCTGGCAGTCAACCTCGAAGGCGGGGCGCGGCTCGACTCGGGCAGCATCGACCTTGGCTTCGCCGCGCACGACCTGCAGTTCGGCTCCAAGACGGCCAACGCCGTCGTGGACTTCCAGAATGATGTCTGGATATCGAACCGCGTTTTCGCCGTGCGCCTGTTCGACAACGCCTTCGCGACGACGGACCATGCGGTCATGTCGGGCGACATCACCATGTATGGCGCGGGCGACATGCAGGTGCGCGGCAACGGGTTACTGAAGCTCTCCGGCAACAACACGCTCCGGCAGCTGCGCGTCTACGACACCGCGCGCCTCCTGCTTAACGGTACGCAGGAGTGCCAGGACTACCTCTTCACGGAAGCCAACATGGCCGCCACCCTGGGCGGCACGGGCCGCGTGCATGTCATCAACTACGTGGACATCCGTGCGCTCGGCACCCTGGCGCCGGGCGACGAGGGCGTGGGGACCCTGCGCCTGGCCGTGGACGGCCTCGACCTGGAAATGCTGGCCGGCTCGACCTACGCGTGGGAGTTCGGCGGGCTCGCGAATGACCGCGTGGACGTCACCGGCAACCTGCGGTTGACCGCCGGCTGGAAACTGAAACTGCTCGATGGCGGCGGCATGCCCGCAGCCTCCGAAGCTTATACGCTGTTCACGTACACGGGCAGCATGGCGGACTATGCCGCGCCCGTTCTGGACCTGACTGCCGCGCCGGCCCACTGGGTGACGAACGGGGTGACGGTCGTTCACGACGCGGTTGGCAAGCGTGTTTACGTGACCGGCCTGGGGTCGACGCTCGGCCTGGACAACCGGCCGGCCACGGGGCTGACCGCCACGGCGGCGCAGCTGAACGGCCTGCTCTCCTGCAGCGGGCAGACGGTGCACGTGTGGGCGTACTGGGGCGGTGTGGACGGCGGCACCAACCCCGGCGGGTGGAGCAACAAGGTGGACGTGGGCGTGTTCGCGAACGTGCAGGGCCAGGCGTTGACCGCCACGCTCGGCGGCCTGGCCGCGAACCGCGCCTACTGGTTCACCTTCCGCGCCACCAACGCCACGGCCGACATCTGGGCGCAGCCCGCGGCGAGCTTCCTGACGCTGGGACCGCCGCAGGTCGCCAATGCCGGCGCAACGGCGGTGGCCGCCGGTTCGGCCACGTTGCAGGGCGCGTTCCTGGATCACAACCGCGGAGCGGTGACCATCTGCTGGGGCACGGCGGATGGCGGCGCCGTCAGCACCAGCCAGTGGCAACATGCGGTGGGCCTCGGCACACAGACGGCGGCGAGCTTCGCGGCCACCGTGAACCAGGTCTACTACCCGCAGACCTACTACTACCGCTGCTATGCGGAGAATGCTTACGGGGCCGACTGGTCCGACACGGCAGGCGCCTTCACGGTCACGAGCAAGCCAGAGTGGCGCTACCCGGTTGCGGGTCTGAAAGGCCGCTGGACGTTCGACGACGGCACCTGCCGTGACACGTCCGGCAACGGTTACGACGGTGACCTGGTCGGCGGGTTCTACGCCTCCGACACACCGGCGGCGCTGGCCGGCGGGCAGAGCATCAACCTCAGCACGGGCGATCACTTCGTGAAGGTGGACACGGGGGACGGCCAGGCCGCCTTCAACCTCGACACGCTCTCGGTGGCCTGCTGGGTGAAGGGTTGGCCGGATGGCAACTGGGAGCCCTACGTCTCCAAGCAGGGCGAGACCGCCGGCTGGCAACTCCGCAAGAACGCCGCTACCGCCGCCAGCCTCTCCTGGACGCTGCTTGGCCCGGGTAACGACAACTGGCTCGTGACGACCAACATCAACAACGGCGCCTGGCATCATCTCGTGGCCACGTATGGCGGCGGGTACCGGCGGCTCTACGTGGACAACGTGATGGTGGGGCAGGAGCTGCGCGCCGGGCTGATCGCCGACACGACCGACATGCTGGCCTTTGGCGCCGATCACGTGGCCGGCACGTTCGTGGATTTCGCCCGGGTCCGGCTGGACGATGTCCTCATCTACGATCGGCCGCTGACCGCGGCGGAGGTCAGCCAACTCTACAGCAATGCGGTGGTTTCGACCGCGACGCTCGTGAACCGGGCCGCGACCGCTGTGACCTTGAACACGGCGACCCTCAACGCCGCACTCTCCGCGCCCAACGCCGTGTACACCGTGCGCGCGTTCTGGGGCGAAACGGATCGGGGCGCTAACCCGGGGCTGTGGACTTCCCAGGCCGTCGTTGGCACGTACACCGGCAGGGTGGGGACCGTCAGTCACCCGATCGGCAGCCTGGCGCCCGGCCGCACGTACTGGTACACCTTCCAGGCGTCCAATGCGCTGGACCAGGTCTGGGCCACGCCTTCGACCAACGTCATGCCTGTGGCGGCGCCGGCGGTGGACAACCTGCCGGGCGCCCTGGTGTCACAGGGGGCGGCGAGCCTGCAGGGCAATCTGACGGCCGGCAACTCGGCCGACGTGTACGTGTATTGGGGCCGTGCGGATGGCGGTACGGACAAGACGGCTTGGGAGTGGGTGGCGCCGCTGGGCGAGCGGCAGCAGGGCGCATTCAGCACCAATGTGGCGGCCGGCTACGGCGCGTCCTACCACTATCGCTGCTACGCCACCAACGCAGCGGGACAGGCCTGGGCCGCGGCGTCGGCCGGGTTCGCCACCCCGCAGCCGCCGGATAGCGCGTACATCTACGCGCCAGGGCTTCGGGGGTCGGTCTTCCTGGCCACGCCCGATACCGAGGCGCCCGTGAACCTGGACGGTGGGGCGTTCACGAACTCGCTGACGCGCGTGTTCACCGGCGGAAAAACGAACTGCATCCTGTACCTGACAGCCGATCCCGCGCGCAATGTCGTGGCCTCCGGGCTGATCCAGGACTTCAATCAATTCCCGGGGTTCGCGCCGCCGGATCACTTTGTGGCGGCCTTCAGCGGGCGCCTCTTCCCGCGCAAGACGGGGCTGCACTTCTTCCGTTGGAACGACGACGACCGCGGTCTGATGTACATCGACCGCAACGCCAACCACGTCTTCGAGACGACCGAGCGCGTGGCGCCCTACGCCTGGGCGTCCACGGGGGCGCTGGCGTTGACGAACGGCGTCGGCGGCTACGACTTCATCTTCATGACCCAGGAAATCGGGGGGGTGCAGACACTGATGTGGTACGTCACCGAGCCTGACTCGGCGGAGGCGCAAGTCAACACCGTGACACAGGCGCCCATGTGGCAGTACCCGGCCCGGCTCGAAGCGCGTCCCACCCTGGCAACGACAGGTGCCAGCGGGCTGACCACGAATGCCGTGGTTGTGAACGGCGACCTGCGGGCGGCGGGCTGGACGTTCGACCTGTACGCCTGCTGGGGCGCCGCGGACGGCGGCCAGGCCCTCGGCAATTGGCAGCATGTGACCAACGTGGGCACGTTCGTGAACCAGGATGGGGCCGTGAGCAACCTCCTGACGGGGTTGGCCCAAGGCACGACCTACTGGTACACGCTGCTTGCCACGAACGCCGTCACCAACCTGTGGGGTGACAGCGTGGCGTTCATGGCCCTGGGTGCGCCGGTGGTGGAGAATGGTCCACCCACCGCGATCGCGGCGCGTTCGGCGACTCTCGAGGCTCGCCTTACCCGTGGCGGCGAGGCCGACGTGACTGTCTTCTGGGGCCTGGCTGACGGGGGGACGGACCTCCGCGCCTGGGCCAACACGAACGCGCTCGGCCACATGTTCAGCGCCTCTGCGACCACCGCGGTGAGTGTGTGGGGCGGCGGCCAGTACTACTTCCGCTCCTATGCGACGAATGCCCTGGGGGCGGACTGGGCCGATGCGACGGGCACGTTCACGACGCCCGAGGCCCGCCAGTATTACCGCCCTGGGCTGCTCGGTTGCCACACCAACGGCAACATGTACCTGGGCGCGGTCAATGCCGGCAACCTGGGCATCGTGCGCGGACCGTACGGCGGCCGGACCGCGGCCGAGCACTGGAACCAGGTCATCGCTCCGGAGACCAGCACGCTCCTGTACACCGGCCAGATCTACCTGTCTGGCGGCCCCTGCACTTTCGTCGAGAGCATTGACGACCGCACGCGGCTGCTCATCGACGGCGTGCAGGTCTTCGACAACGTCACCTGGAACGACACGGTACACGGCACCCTCACGCGCGCCGCGGGGTGGTACAACTTCGACCTGCGCTTCAGCAACGGCACCGGCGGCTACGGCCCCGTGCAGCAGGACGGCTGGACGGGCGCGTTCGGGTTCGGCATGGATTCGCAGGGGCGGGACACCGAGTATCCGCCGCACTTCGTGTTCCCGGAGGATCCCGGCAACCGCACGCTGTTCCGCTACCTCGACACGACGTGGGCGGGGATCCTTGCGGATGCGACGCTGGCCAACGGCACGGTGTCGGACCACGCGCCCACGGCCGCCACGCTGAACGGCTCGCTGACGGGGACGGGGTGGGTCTTCAAGGTCTACGCCCTGTGCGGGACAAACGATGCGGGGAAGGTGTTCAACGCCTGGCCGAACCGGACTCTCGTCGGGTTCTACACCAACCACAGCGGCGCGCTGAGTCACTCGATCACGGGCCTGACCTCCGGCGTGAACTACTGGTGCACCTACTTCGCGACCAACGCCGTCACGAACATCTGGCCCGCCGCCCGCGTGCGGTTCCAGACCGTGGCCGCGCCCGTGGTCGTCAACCTGGCTGCCAGCGGCGTGACCTCGCGGTCCGCCACGTTGAACGGCCAGCTCACGACGGGCGGCGCGGCCGCTGCGACGCTCTACTGGGGCCTCGCGGACGGCGGCCCGGTGCGGACGGCGTGGCAGTTCACGAACACGGTCGGCACGGTGCCCGTTGGCACATTCGCCGCCACGGTGTCGCCCTTGGCCGGCGGTCGTTACTACCAGCGCGCCTATGTCACGAACGCGGTGGGCGCGGATTGGGCGGACACGGCCGCCGCGTTCAACACCCCTCAGGCGACCCTCGACGTGGCCGACGCCGGCGTGGTGGAGGGCAACACCGGCATGCAGGTGCTGAGCTTCACGGTGGCGCTGTCGGCGGCCTGCGTCTCGAATGTTACCGTGCAGTTCGCCACGACCGACGGCTCGGCCCTGGCCGGGGTGGACTATGTCGCCACGAACGGCACGCTGGTCATTCCGGCCGGGCAGCCGGGGGGCATGATCGCCGTGCTCGTGAATGGCGACACAGTGCGCGAAGCGCCGGGTGAGTTCTTCTCCCTCACGCTCAGCGGCGTCGCAAATGCGGTGCTGGGCGATGCCACGGCGGCCGGGGATATCGAGGACGACGACGGCGCGGGGCTCGACGCCTGGAAGTGCAGGATGCAGATCACGTTCAGCGGTTACGAGGGCGCTACGACGCTGACGAACTTCCCGGCCCTGGTGGTCTTCAAGAAGGACATGCCGGACTTCCGCTACAGCCAGTTCACTTCGCAGAACGGCTGGGATCTGCGCTTCACCGATGCCACGGGCATGCAGGTGCTGAGCTACGACATCGAGCAGTGGAACACGAACGGCGATTCGTATGTCTGGGTTCGCGTGCCGGCTTTGGCGGGGCGCAACACCTCCATCTGGGCGTACTGGAACAACCCGTCGCTGGCGGGCACGGCCGGGCTGCCGCCCACCGCGGTGCCGGGGTGTGTGCTGTGGCTCGACGGCGACGACCTGGACGGCGACGGCCGGGCCGAGGGCGTGGCGGAGAGCGGTCAGCTGGGCGGGGTGGTGCGAAGCTGGCGCGACAAGTCCGGTCGCCGCCTGGCGGCGGCGCCGGCCAGCACGCCGCCGGCCTTCGTTGCGTCCGGGGCTCCCGCCGGGCACGCCGCGGTGCGGTTCGATGGCCTGGATGACTTCCTCGATTACCCTGCTGTCGGCGCCCAGACCGTGTTCTTCGTCTGCCTGGTGGAGCCCACGCTCGGCGGTAACCAGGACGGGCTGCTCGGTTTCTACAACGCCGACGACGGCATTCGGCGCAACGGCGACGTCGGTTGGAATCATCCGGGCGATGCGAATGACTTCTCAAATCCCGCCGGCAGCACGTTCCGCGTCAACGGCGTGGCGACGGCCAGCGCCGCCGAGAACGTGTGGCATATCGGCGAGGCCTGCCGGTCCGGTGCGGTCATGAACGTCAACCGGATGGGGTTGTACTACGCGCGGCGTCCGTTCGCGGGCGACGTCGCGGAAGTGATCATCTACGACCGGCTCCTGACCGCCGACGAACTCAACGGCGTGGGCGCCTACCTGGCGCGGAAGTACGGCCTCGCCACCTCGTATCCGGCGCCGCGGGCCGTGGCGCCGCCCCCTTACGCGCTGGACGGCTCGACGTGGTCGGCGGGCTACGACGCGGTCTGGCATTTCGCCGGTGGCGTGCGCGATGCCACGCGCCTCAACCTCTCGGCGGCCCTCGGCGCGCCGGCGTATGCCGCGGCGCCCGCCGCCGTGGTGGGGCCGGCGCTGAGCCTCGACGGGTTGGACGACTGCGTGGACGTGGGCGATGGCTTCGCGGCCTACACGAACGGCATTACCGTGTCGTCCTGGGTGCGGCCGACCGCTGCCGGCAACTTTGCGCGCGTGCTGGACTTCGGGAACGGGCCGGACGTGGACAACATCCTGATTGCCCGGGTCGGCGTCACCGACCAGATCGCGTGGGATTTCAGGGACACCGTGGCCGGCAACGAAGACTACCGGCCGGCCGTGACGCCCTTCGTGCTGAACACGTGGACCTACCTCGTGGGCACCTGCACCAAGGGAGCCGTGAACACCGCCGTCAAGTCCGTGTATATCAATGGTGTCTCGGCGGCGAGCCAGGCCACCGACACGCCGCCGCCTGTCGTGACCCGCACGATCAACTACATCGGGCGCAGCAACTGGGCTGGGGATGCCTACTATGCCGGCCAAATGGACGAGCTGCGCATTTCGCATGTGGCGCGTTCGGCCGACTGGGTGAAGGCGGAGTACCTGAATATGTCGGCGAACGGCGCGTTCAACGGCTATGGCAAGGTCTCGGCGCCGGCCGGCATGGTGCTCATCCTGCGGTAAGTGCACGGGCCGCCGTGGATAGGGGGACGTGGGCTGACCCTTGGTCGCGGTTTCCCTGGCTCGCCAAGGATTCGGGGAGCCAATCCCATTCTCCGCGAATTGCCTTGATTGGCGGCGGGTGTGGTCTAAGCTTCCCCCCGTGCGTTTGTGCGACGCCGCGGACAGGCTGTGGCCGCTAGAACGCCGGGAGGATGCGCCATGAAGGCACGAGCGGGTTGGCTGTTGGTTCTGTGGATGGCGGGTGGAGCGGGAGTGGTACGGGCGCAAACGGCGCAGCCGCCGGCCCCGGCACCGGCGCCTGCCCCGGCTGCGGCGCCTGCCCCAGCCCCGGCGCCTGATGATCCGCGGCAGAAACTGGAAGCGGTCGAGCGTCAGATCGAGGACCTGGAGCAGAAGAAGCAGGAGCTTGAGCAGCAGGCCGAAGCCGCCGAGCGACTGGCCAACCGGAAGCAGGAGCTCGCCGAGCTGCATGCGAACATGCAGGAGCGCATCAACGACTGGGATGCCAGGCTGGCTGAATTGAAAGCCGAGGAGCCGCCGGAGAAGCCCGCCCGCCGCGCGCTGCTCAACGCGCGCATCGAGCAACTGAAAGCCCGTCGCGTCGTAGCCGAGGAGGTGCTGGGCCTGCAGGACGTTGCCCAGCTGGATAAGGCGCGGGAGACGGCCCGCCGGCTCGAGGCGCTCGATCGGGAATGGGATATGCTGGGCGAGTGCGAACTCGAGTTCGCCGCCACGCTTGAGGAGTTGACGGAGCACCTGGCCGAGCACGATAGCCCGGCCCGGCGCGAGGCCTTTGAGAAGCTGAAACGCGCGCAGGCCGAGGAACTGGCTGATCGCAAGCAGATTCTGGCCCTGGAGCAAAGCCGGGAGACGCGCGAGCGGCAGATGGACGAGCTTCAGCACGCCTTGTGGGGCGAATGATGGCGGCAGCCCTCAAACCCTTCCATGGCTGGCGTATGCTGGCTGTGGCCTTCGTGTTCATGATGCTGATCGTGGGTTTCGCGCTCTACGGGTTGCCGCTCTTCTACAACCTGTGGGTCGCGGAGTTCGGCTGGAAGCGGGCTGAGATCCAGCTCGGCAACACCCTCAGCAAGTTGATCGTGGGCCCCATCCTGGGGTTCCTGGCGGGGTGGCTGATCGACAAGCGCGGGCCGCGCGGGGTCATGGCTGCCGGCGCCCTCTTTGCCGCGGTCGCCCTGGTCGGTTTCAGCTTCGCCGCCACGCTGCCGGTCGTCTACACGTTCTTCTTCTGCAACGCACTGGGCTACCTGTGCGCCGGGCCGCTGCCGAACCAGGTGCTGCTGTCGCACTGGTTCGTGCGCTTGCGGGGCCGCGTCATGGGCATCGCGTACGTGGGTATCGGGGTCGGTGGCATGCTCGTGCCGTGGGTGGTCTACTACCTGAACGGCGCGTTCGGGTGGCGCTGTTCGTTGCGCGTGCTGGCTGCGTTGTTCGCCGTCGTCATGCTTGGCCTGCTGTCGCTCGTGCGGCGGCGGCCCGCGGACGTGTGCCAGTATCCCGACGGCGACGCGCAGCCGGCCGCGCGGGCCGGGACGGGCGCGGGGCCGGTGCGCCTGGGCGCGGTGCTCGGCACCGGCACGTTCTGGCTCCTCGCCGGCGGCAGCATCCTCAGCATCGGCGCCATCGGCGGCGTGATGCAGAACCTGGCGCTCTACCTGGCCGATATCTGCCCCAAGGATCAGATCGAATTCACGAAAACCACCGTCCTGAGCCTGACGCTCTGCTCCAGCATCGCGGGACGCCTCACGATGGGCTGGCTGGCCGACCGCTGGCAGAAGAGGCGCGTGATGCTGCTGACGTACGCGATCGTTGGCCTGGCGATTCCGCTCCTGCTGCTCGCGCGGCAGACGTCGGGTGTCATCTACGTCTTCGCCGTGCTGTTCGGCTTCGGCCTGGGGGCGGACTATATGCTGATTCCGCTGATGGCCGCGGAGTGCTTCGGCTTGGCCGCGCTGAGCCGCATCCTCGGGCTGATCATCATGAGCGATGCGGTGGGCGAGGCGCTGTTCCCCTACCTCGTGGCGCACATGCGCGACCGCACGGGCGACTACGGTCCGGGGTTCCTCCTGCTCACCGGCCTGGCGCTCCTGGGCGCGGTAGCCATCGCCTGCATTCGCTACCGCGACGGCCTGCCGGCCTGCCGCCAGCGCCTGGACGCGGCCTAAAGCCTGACCAGCAGATCGCGCTTGTAGATCTGGCGGACGAGGTCCACGTCCAGGTTGTGCCCGGACTTGTAGGAGAGAAGCGTGCCCGCCAGGCGGCCCTTGTCGATCAGCGCCACCGCTGCGAGCAGGTCGAGCGTGGAACGGTGCCACGCCGCCTCCAGCGCCTTGCCGTTGTGCAGCAAGCGCGGCGGATTCAGATACCGGTGCGCGCCGGCGATGGATACGTTCTCCCGCGTGTACCCGAGGTTTCGCGTGTCGGCGAAGAGCTTGCCGACGGTCTTCGTGAAGTAGACCTTCCACAGCGGCGTGTTGGTGCGGGCCTGGGAGGCGTAGGTGAAGATCTTCGGCCCGACCGTGAAGCGCACGCGCTGCTTGCCGATCGCCGTTTTGAAGTCGATGGCGCAGTCCACCGTGAGATCCGGCGACCCCCCTTGCGCGGGCAGGATCGTCAGGAAACTCCCGCCGGCGCCGCCGATCGTGACCGGCTTGCGCACGGTGACATACGTGGGCGCCGCGGACTGCCCGACCAGGCCGGCCTTCTGCACGGCCTCCACGAGGTCGAGACTGCCGCGGTCGAACAGGGGCGGGTCGCCCGAGTCCATGCGGATGCGGACGTTGTCCAGGCCGAGCCCGACTCGCAGCGAGATGATGTGCTCCACCATGCGCATGTAGTTGTGCGGCGAGCCGCTCAGCAGCACGATCGAACTCACCGCGTTGCGCACGATGGGCACCGGCCAGACGTTCTTCACGGTCACGTCGATGGGAAAGCAGTCCGGAAGATCGGTCCGCTCGAACTGCCAGCCGGGTTCCGTCGAGGGCTCGAAGTGGAGCGTGCGCTGAACGCCGCCGAAGAAGGTGCCGGGGCCGGTGACCGATACGGAACCACCCAGCGTGGTGACGCGGGCCGGAGGCCGGTCGTCCGGGTCGCTGACCTCCTGATCGACGGGCTGACGCTCGAAGCAGGCATAGGCCTGTCGCACCGCCTCCTCGTCACCTTTCACCACCAAACCATAGGGCCTGTCCGGCATGCTTGCGGTCTTCCTTTCCACGCGCGTGTCCGCGGGCTTTACGCCCAGAAACGGGTTGAACCATAAAGCAAAAGCGACCGCAGTAAAGCGAAAAACGCAGCAGTTCGCACCGTGGCCGAAGACCGCTTGAAAGCGGGACTCCGAACGTCGTCAATCCGCTGGCAACCCGTTCGGAGTCCCGGCTTTAGCGGCCCCCTCCGGGCAGGGGTGGGGGGCGGCGAATACGA
>CAYOBW010000065.1:0-28729 GCA_964402115.1 uncultured Victivallales bacterium | reverse complement strand
TCACTCCGCAGGAATCGCCACGGCCTGGATCGGGGTGCCGGTGGGCGTCATCTGGATCACCCGCACGATGTCCCAGTTCGTCAGCCGGAAGCAGCCGTGAGACTCGCGGCGGCCGATGGTTTCCGGGTGCGGCGTGCCGTGGATGCCGAACCCCGGCGCGCTGAGACTCATCCAGTACACGCCCACCGGGTTGTTGGGACCGGGTGGAATCAGCAGTTTGCGGCCGATCTCCCGCGCGCGCGGCGATTCGCGGAAGTTGGCGGGATCGAAGGTGTAGTTCGGGTCTTTGGCGAAGGCCACCACTTTCAGCGGCTGTCGGGGGATCCGGGCGACATCCGTGGCGCAGGAGCAGGGGAAAGACGCCGCGAGCTGTCCGGAACGGCTGAAGACGCGCAGGCGGAAGCGCGTGCAGTCGATTTCCAGCCGCGCCACCATGTCGCGCGTGGTGGTGGGCTTCAGGGTGATATTCGGCACGGTCAGCACGGCGCCGGCGAGCGCGGCGTCCCACGCTCCCACCTGCGGATTCAGACGCTGCAGGAAGGCGGGAGAGGCGTGGAACTTCTCGCTCAGCGCCTCCGCGAGCGTCGTGCAGGCCATGCGCGTGACGGCTGCCGCCTCGACCCAATCCTCGGGCGCCTCGCCGACCTCGGCCAGGTCCGCCGCGGTCACGGTGTACGTGGTGAACGCGCGGTCGCGTTGCGCGCCCAGCAACTTCAAAGCGGTTTGGCGTGAAACGCCGCGCGAGCGCACGAAGTCGGCCAGGGCGCCCTCGGTGCGGCCGCCATCCTTGTTGTCGACGAACCCCACGCCGAACCCGGCCTGGTCGAGCGCGATCTGCCGCAGGGCCACGGCCAGTTCGGCGTCGTCCGCCCGCGCGCCGCCGATGGCGAGGCTGGCGGCTGCCACGCAGGCGCGGATCCAGTCCGAGTAAGTGTGACGCACATGCATAACGGTTTTCGCGGGTTGTACACTATCCCGTTCGCCGACGCGTGGAAAGCCGATTTCCCGGCAGATGGATGTGAACGCGGGGCTTTTCTTGGGGCGGGGGTTCTGCTACGGTGCGCGGCGTCGAATCCGTTTGCGCGCGCGGACAACCGCAAGGAGGCAGGGCCATGGCAACCGTCGACTTCAAACAAGCCTACAAGACCATCATGGACGACCACTTCACGCCCGGGCTGGAAATCAGTTTCGTGGACGAAACCGGGCGGCAGACCCTGGTCTACGAAAAGGTGGCGTGGGTCATTGGCGACGAGCGGAAGGGGCTGCGCTACGGGGAGAACCCCGGCCAGGAAGCGGCCATGTACAAGCTGGTGAACGGCAATCTCCGGCTCGGCGACGTGGAGACGATCCAGCCCGGGCGCTACCTGGCGTCGGACATGGAGCTGCTGCAGTCGGGCAAGCACCCCGGCAAGACCAACATCACCGACGTCGACAATGCGCTGAACATCCTGCGCTATCTCACCGACAAGCCCTGCGCCATCATCGTCAAGCACAACAACCCCTGCGGCGTGGCGCAGGCCGGGTCGCTGGCGGAGGCCTACCGCCGCGCGAACCTGGCGGACCGCATCGCCGCGTTCGGCGGTGCGATCGCGCTGAACCGTCCCGTCGACCTCGACACCGCCCGGCTGATCGTCGAGAACTACGCCGAAGTGGTGGCGGCGGCCGACTTCGAGCCGGGGGTCATGGAGCTCTTCGCCAGGAAGAAGAACCTCCGCGTCGTGCGCGTGCGGAACATGGAGCGCCTGCGGGAGTTCGTCGGCGCGCGCTTCGTCGAGTTCAAGTCGCTGATCGACGGCGGCGTGATCGTGCAGTGGCCGTTTGTGCCCCGCGCGCGCCAGGTGGCGGACTTCGTGCCCGCGGAGGCGACTTGGAAGGGGCAGACCTGCCGGATCAACCGGGCGCCCACCCCGGCGGAGGCGGACGACCTGCTGTTCGGCTGGCTGGTCGAGGCGGGGGTGACCAGCAACTCCGTGCTCTACGTCAAGGACGGGGCGACCATCAGCATCGGCGCGGGCGGGCAGGACCGCGTCGGCATGTCCCAGTACGCGCGCGACAAGGCCTATCGCAACCTGGCCGACCGGCTGAGCTGGGAGCAGTGCCGGGTGGCGTATGCCGAGCTGCGGGATGCCTCGCTGAAGGAGGAGATCGACGCTGCCGTGGCGGAGCGGAAGGGCGGGCTCGCGGGCAGCTGCATGGTGTCGGACGCCTTCTTCCCGTTCCGCGACGGCGTAGAGGTGGGCCTGCGCGAGGGGGTGACGGCCGTGGTGCAGCCCGGCGGGTCGGAGCGCGATTTCGAGAGCATCGAGGCCTGCAACGCCGCCAACGCCGCGATGGTGTTCACCGGCCAGCGCAGTTTCCGGCATTGAGGCGGCGTTGACAAGGGGGGGGCGGTGTGGTATTTCCGCCCGCCTATGTCAACGGATGGGGGAGCGAGGGTTGAATACGCCCACGCCAAGATCAACCTTTTTCTCGAGGTCTTGGGGCGGCGAGCGGACGGGTACCACGACATCCAGAGCATCGTGGTGCCCGTCAGCCTCTTCGACACCCTGACCCTGGAGCGTACGCCGGCGGGGATCGAGACGGTTTTCGACCCGGCGGGCGAGTTCTCCGCCGACAGCATCGGCCTGCGCGCCCCGGCGGCGAATCTCACCACGCGGGCGGCGCTGGCGTTGCAGGCGCAGACGGGGTACACGGGTGGGGCGCGGATCACGCTGACCAAGCGGATTCCCGCGGGGGGCGGGATGGGCGGGGGCAGCGCGGACGCGGCGGCGGTGCTGCGGGGGCTGAACACACTGTGGGGGCTGGAGCTCGACGGCGCCACCCTGGCGCGGATCGGGGCCGGGCTGGGGTGCGATATTCCCGCGCTGCTGCAGGGCGGCGCGGTGCGCATGGAGGGGGTGGGGGAAAGGGTCTCGCCGATCCCGCTCGACGGCGCCGCGCGCGTGCGGGAGTGGTGGGTGGTGCTGGTCAATCCGGGGTTCAGCATCCTGACCGCCGACGTGTATGCGCGGTACAGGGCCTTGACTTCGCCGCCAATTCCTTATATGAGTATGGTTTGCGCTTTCAAGGAGGGGGATTGGGATCGGGTGGCCGGCGGGTTGTTCAACAGCCTTGAGGCGACGGTTTTCCGCAAATATCCCTTGGCGGAAGTGGTGGCAGACGCGTTGCGGCAGGCCGGCGCCAGCGGTGTGCTGTTGTCCGGGAGCGGCGCGTCCGTCTTTGGTTTGGTGGCTGGGCGCGCGGAGGCGGAAGCGGTGGCCGGACGCGTGCGGGCGCGGCTGGACGCAGCGCTGTGGGTCCGGGTGGCACGGTTACTGCCCGATGGTGTAATGGCAGCACACGACCCTTTGGAGGTCAGAGTCTAGGTTCGAATCCTAGTCGGGCAACCATCGTGCTGGCGGCCCGATGGCGGCGTGGGCGCGTGGCCGGAAGAGCAACAAGCAGGCATGGGCATGAAGGTTTTCAGTGGCACAGCGAATCCGGTCCTGACCGAGCATATCGTGTCCTATCTGGGCACGACGCTGGGCGAGATCGAGATCAGCCGTTTTCCGGACGGCGAGACGTTTGTCAAGTTGCGCGAGAACATCCGCGGCAAGGATGTCTACGCGGTGCAACCGGTCTGCATGCCGCCGAACGAGCGCCTGATGGAACTCCTGATCATGATCGACGCGATGCGGCGCGCGTCGGCGCAGCGGATTACGGCCGTGCTGCCCTACTATGGCTATGCGCGCCAGGACCGCAAGGACCAGCCCCGCGTGCCGATCACCGCCAAGCTCGTCGCGAACCTGCTGGTGGCGGCCGGCGCCGACCGGATCCTGACGATCGACCTGCACGCCCAGCAGATCCAGGGGTTCTTCGATATTCCCGTCGATCACTTGCACGCCGCCCCGGTTTTCGTGAAATACTTGCAGGAAAAGCAGTTGAGCAACGTCGCCGTCGCCTCTCCGGACACCGGGGGCGTGAAGACCGCGTACGACTATGCGCAGCGGCTCGACTGCGGCCTCGTCGTGGTGGCCAAGCAGCGCAAGAGCCCCACCGAGGTGGAGGCGTTCACGCTGGCGGGCGATGTGGCGGGGCGGGCTGTGCTTATCGTGGATGACATGACGACGACGGCGGGCACGCTCTGTTCGGCGGCCAGCATCATTGCCGCGCACGGGGCGAAGGAAATTTATGCCGCTGTGACCCATGCGACGATCACGCCGCTTGGACTGCAGCGCATTCGCGATTCGGCGATCACCGAACTGATCGTGTCCGATACGATACCGCTGCCGCCCGAGGCAAAGGGGGCGCCGGTGACCGTATTGTCCGTGGCGCCCCTGCTGGGGGAGGCCATTCGGCGGATTCACGAGGACGAGTCGGTTTCGTCGTTGTTCAGACCGTAGAGCAGTAAGGAATCGGGCAAGGCAAACAGACCGTGGCCGGTGTGGCGGTGGAATCCGTCGGCGGGCGCGGGGAGATGCGCGGGGGGCGCGGAAGCGGCCGTCTCCGCGAGCGAGGTAGGTAAGACATGGCTGAGACAAGCACGATAGTCGCGGAAACCCGCACGATAGCAGGCACCACCCCCGTCCGCCGCATGCGCCGGCAGGGGCGTCTTCCGGCGGTCCTGAAACTGCACAATCGGGAAGTGCGGATGATCGAGACGAACGCGCACGCGTTCGAGCAGATGCTGCGGCATCACCACAGCGAGAGCTTCATCCTGGAGCTCGCGCTCGACCAGCAGCCGAACATGAAGGCGCTCCTGATGGAAGTGCAGCGCGACCCGATCACGGCGAAGCCGATCCACGCGGATTTTCGCGAGATTTCGATGACCGAACGGCTCCGCATCTTCGTGCCGGTGGTGCTGACGGGCGACCCTTACGGCGTGACCCAGGAAAGCGGCATGCTCGACCAGTTGATCCGCGAAGTCGAAATCGAGTGTCTGCCCGCGGACGTCGTGGAGCAGATCACGGTGGATGTGACGCCGCTGAAACTGGGCGAGAGCCTGCTGGCGGGCGCGCTGCCGCTGGGCGAGAAGCTGAAGCTGATCACGGACAAGGCCATTGCCGTGGCGGCCGTGTTGGCGCCGCGCCTGGAGGTCGAGGAGACGACGACCGCGGCGGCGGAAGCGACGGCGGCCGAACCGGAAGTGATTACGAAGGGCAAGGACGCGAAGGAAAAGGCGGAGGGTGAGGCTGCCGAACCGGCCGCCAAGACCAAGGGCGGCAAGGCGTAGCGCCGGGCCGCTCCGGATGGTGGTTGTGAAGCTGATCGTCGGTCTGGGCAATCCCGGGCGGGAGTACGAACGAACGCCCCACAATGTCGGTTTTGCCGTGGTGGATGCCCTGGCGGAGCAGCAGCCGGTCCGTTTCAAGCGTAGTTTGCGGTGGAGCGCCCTGGTGGCGGACGCGCGGGTGGGGGGGGAACCGGTTCTGCTGGTGAAGCCCCAGACCTACATGAACAGCAGCGGAGTAGCTGTCGCGGCTGTTGTGCGTTACTACAAACTGGCCGTGGGCGACCTCACGGTGGTGGTGGACGATGCCGATCTGCCGGTGGGGCGTCTGCGCGTGCGGGCGCGGGGGGGCAGTGGCGGACACAAGGGGCTGGCTTCGCTGATTGCGCACCTGCAGGACGATGCGTTCGCGCGCGTGCGGGTGGGGATCGGGCGGGCGCGCGGGGCGGAGGATCTGGTGGACCATGTCCTCGCGCCTTTTTCCGCGGCGGAGGCCCGCGAGCTTGCGCCGGCGCTGGAGCGCGCCGCGGAGGCCGTCGCGTGCGTGGTGCGGCAGGGTGTGGATGCGGCCATGAATGCGTTCAACGCCGCGGCGGCGGAACAGGTTTAAGGTCAAGTCGGAAAACGGGGCGTGGCGGTTCTCTTACCGGAGGGGGCTGTTGCGGGGGCAAGGCAAAGCGAAGCAACGGGGGATCAAGGTTGAAAACGTACGATGCAATATTCATCTTCCTGACCTCATTGAAGGATGAGGAAATCGCGAAGGCGTTGAGCCGGATTCGGGCTGAATTGGAGAAGCTCGGCGGCGCAGTCGTCGAAGAGGAAGACATGGGGCGGCGCTCCTTTGCGCGCCAGATGCAGAAGCAGGAACACGGCGCTTACCACCGCCTGACCTTCAAGCTGGACCCGGCCAAGGGCGAGGCGTTGCGGCTGCGCTGGAAGCTGGTGGACGAGATCTTCCGCGTGCAGGTGGTCAATGCGGTGCCGCGGCCGGTTCGTCCTGCGGTTCAGCCTGCCGAGGCGGCGCCCGAGGGGGCATGACATGGCCGATCTCAATCGTGTCTTTCTGGCGGGCAACCTGACGCGCGACCCCGAGATTCGCTACGCGAAATCGGGGGAAGCGGTGGCGGATCTGCAACTGGCGACCAATCGCAAATGGCGCGATCGGGATGGCAAGGACCAGGAAGAGGTTTGCTACATTGGCGTGGTCGTCTGGGGGCGGCAGGCGGAGCCGTGCGGGAAGTACCTGCATAAGGGCTCGCCGGTGCTGGTGGAGGGCCGGCTGAAGTACGAGACGTGGGAGAAGGACGGGCAGAAGCGGAGCGTGCACCGCGTGCAGGCCGACCGGGTTCAGTTCCTGGATCGACCCGCGCGGCCTGGCGGTGGCGAGGCGCAGGATGGCGACGAGGGGACACCCCCCCCGCCCCGGTCCGCCGCCCGACCGGCGCCGATGCGGCAGGCGCCTGAGCAGGACATCCCCAAGGCTGGGCCGGGCGGGGCGCCCGACCTGCCGACCGGTGGCGACGAGGACAATCTGCCCTTCTGAGGCAGGGAGGTTTGAAATAGTATGGCAATGAGACCGAGACGGACGACGAAGCGAACAAGCATCAAGGACACGCAGCCTAAGCGTTCCCGCCATCTCGAAGGCGTGAAGGTGATAGACACGACCGATTACGAGTTCCTGAGGAAGTTCCTCACGGACCACGGCAAGATCATGCCTTCGCGCCTCACCGGGGCGTCGGCGAAACAGCAGCGTGAAATCAAGGCCGCGGTGCGCCGGGCGCGCGCGATGGGCCTGCTGCCCTGACGGGGTTCCGCGTGCGGCGGGCGGGGGCGGGCGGTAGCCGGTTCCCCCTGTCGCTGGCGCGGACCCCGGGCGAGAGACACTCGAGAGGAGCCGTTTATGGCCACGCAAGTACTCCTGATGACAGATGTTCCCAATGTGGGCGCCGAGGGCGATGTCGTGAACGTCGCCGATGGTTTTGCCCGTAATTACCTGCTCCCGCGCAAGCTGGCGGCCCCGGTGACGGAAGCCACCCGGCGGCAGCTGGCGAAGCAGCGTGTCGCTCGCGAGACGCTGCGCCAGGCCGAGTTGGCGGCCGCGCGCGCGCAAGCCGAGAAGCTCGGCAACGCCGAGGTCACCATGCGCGTCAAGGTCGGCGAGGGCAACCGCCTCTACGGTTCGGTCACGACGGCCGAAATCGCCACGGCCTTGCAGAAGCAGGGGATCGAGGTGGACCGCCACAAGCTGGTGCTCGAACAGCCCATCAAGGAGTTGGGCGTGTTCGAGGTCAAGCTGCGGCTGCATGCCGAGGTCGAGGCGACCGTCAAGGTTTGGGTCGTCGAGGAATAGCACGGCATGACCAACGCCCCCGCAACCTCGCCGGGCACGACTGCCCGCCGCGGGCCTCCCTACAGCGAGGAGGCGGAAAAGGGGGTGCTGGGTTCGATCCTGCTCGATCCGACCCGCGTGCTGGACCTGTGCGTGCAGGCCCAGCTCGTGCCGGAGTCGTTCTACGTGCCGGCTCACCGCATCCTCTATCAGGGGTTGCTGGAACTGGCCCGGCAGAGCGTGGCGCTCGACAGCCTGACGCTCACCGCGCACCTCAAGCGCACGGGCGAGCTCGACCGCATCGGCGGGCTGGTCTACGTGCACAGCCTGATCGACTTCACGCCCACGTCGGCCCACGCGGAGTACTACATCGACCTGGTGCGGCAGAAGCACCTGCTGCGCTGCATCATCGATTGCGCCCGCGAAACCGAGCAGGCCTGCTATGCGGAGAACGAGAACGCGGACGGCATTCTCAGCCGGACCGAGCAGGCGTTCCTGAACATCACGGAGCGGCAGCACGGCGAGGTGGCCTCCTGGGCGGGCACGGTCAAGACCGTCATGGAACACGTCGAGCGGGTGTTCGACGGAACCGCGCCGCTTTCCGGCGTCTCCACCGGGTTCAGCAACCTTGACCGCAAGCTCAACGGCCTGCGGCCGGCGGAGATGATCGTCCTTGCGGCCCGGCCCTCGATGGGCAAGACTTCGCTGGCCATGAACATCGCCGAGCACGTGGCGCTGGGGGAAAGCGCGGATCGCATCCCCCGGGCCGTCGGCATTTTCAGCCTGGAGATGTCGCAGGAGGCGCTGGTCATGCGCATGCTCTGCTCCCATGCGGGGGTGTCGTCCTTCCGGCTGAGCCAGGGCATTTGCTCGAAGGCCGTGCACGCGAGCCTGATGCAGGCGGCGTCGGTCCTGAACAAGGCGAAGCTGTATCTGGATGACACGGGCGGGCTCGATGTCATGGAGCTGCGCGCCCGCGCGCGGCGGATGAAGAAGAAATTCGACATCCAGCTGCTGGTGGTGGATTACCTGCAGCTGCTGCAGGCGCGCGAGGTGTCCGGCCAGGGGCGGCAGCTGGAAACCGCCAACATCTCGGCCAACCTCAAGGCCCTGGCGAAGGAGCTGAAGCTGCCCGTGCTCGTGCTGAGCCAGCTCAGCCGTGCGCCCGAGCAGCGCGACCGCACGGGCAAGCCCAAGCTTTCCGATCTGCGCGACTCGGGCGCCATCGAGCAGGATGCCGACGTCGTGATGATGCTGCGCCGGCCCTGCAAGTACGATGGCGACGAGCGCGTGGATGACCATACGCTGGCGGTCGTGGACGTGGCCAAGCACCGGAACGGACCCACCGGCGAAGTGGAGTTGAACTTCGAAGAGGATTACACCCGTTTTCGCGACCGGCGTCAGGGCGTGGATGGCGAAGGCAGCGGGGCGTCGCCCCAGGAGGAGCGCGATGCACAGGTATAGCGATAGGCGACGGGCACGGCGGCGGTGCGGTCGGAGTGCGGCGTGGGCGGTGGCCTGCCTGCTGGGCGCGGCTTCCCTGTCGCCCGCGGCGGAGCCGGAGGCGCGCAAGGCCCCCGTGGTGCGGGAGGTCATCGTGCGCAACCTCGGGCCGGCGGCGCTGGACGAGGGATTCGTGCGGGCGCAGATCAGCCTCGTCGTCGGACAGCCGTTCGACCAGCAGTCCGTCGCGCGCGACACGCGGCAGATGCTGGCGCTCAACCGCTTTTCCTATGTGAACGTCACGGCTGAGAAACTGCCCGACGGCGGCCTGCGCATCGTCTATGCGGTCCTGCTGCGGCAGCTCCTGGTGGATCGGCCGTACGTCACGGGCAACGAACATTTCCGCGACTCGCGCGTGCGCACCCTGCTCGGGCTGGAGGAGGGCTCCCTCGTGGACGAGCAGGTGCTCGAGGTGGCCGTGCGCAAGGTGCGCGACGAGTACCACAAGGCCAATTACCCGGACGCCGAGGTCAAGTGGGAACTCGACCCCGCGGACTGCCTGCCCGGGCAGACGCACGTCAGGATCGTGATCGACGAACACCGGCGCGCGGGCGTCGGCGCGGTGCGTTACCTGGGCAACGACAGCCTGCCCCCTTCCGCCTTCCGCCGCGCCATGGGGCTGCGGGCCTGGTACAACCCCATCCGCTGGTTCTCGCGCGACACGTACGACCCCACGGAGATGGAGATGGGGCGACTGGCCATCCGCGACATCTACCTGGCTCGCGGCAATCTCGACGTGCAGGTGCGGCTGCGCGACACGGAGCGCGACGCGCGGGGCAACATCGTCGTGACGGTGGAGATCGACGAGGGACAGGTTTACCGCGTCAGCCGCGTCACGCTGAGCGGCGTTACGCTGTTTCCCGAGGCGGACCTGCGCCGCGAGCTGCGCCTCAAGCCCGGCGAGCCCGCCTCCTCCACGGCGATCGAAGCCACCCGGCAGGCGCTGCGCGACTACTACGGCAGCCGCGGCTACATCGAGACCGATGTCCAGCCCGCGCTCGATCCCGACTCCGCGCAGGCGCTGGTCAGCGTGCATTACACCCTGGGCGAAGGTAAGCTGACGAAGATTCGCAACATCCACGTCCAGGGCAACACGCGCACGCGCGAGAAGGTGATCCTGCGCGAGTTGCTCGTGATGCCCGGCGAGATCTACGACGAGGTGCGCATCCGCCAGAGCGAGCGGATCATCCAGAACCTCGGGTTCTTCTCCGCCGTGCGCAGCTACCCCGTGCCCGGCCGCGTCGAGGGCGAGAGCGACATGGTCCTGGAGGTCGAAGAGAAGCCCAGCGGGCAGTTCATGGTCGGCGCGGGCTTCTCGAGCATCGACAAGATGATCGGGTTCATGGAAATCTCGCAGGGGAACTTCGACATCTTCGGCTGGCCTTACTTCACGGGCGCGGGCCAGAAACTGCGGCTGCGCACGGACTACGGCGCGCGCCGCAAGCGCTACGAGCTTTCCTTCACCGAGCCGTGGTTCCTCGACAAGAAACTCGCGTTCGGCTTCGACCTGTACCGCAGCGAGTACGACTACAGCGAGTTCGACGTCACGCGCACCGGCGCCGCGCTGCGGCTCGGACGCTCCCTGCCGGGGCCGCACCGCCTGACTGTCCAGTATCGCCTGGAGCAGGTGGAGATGGATGACTTCGACAGGGACGTGCCTTACGAGGACTACGTCACGGGGGATCCTGTCGTCTTCGGAGCCGAGGACTGGATCAAGAGCGCGGGCCGCGTGACGCTGACCCGCGACACGCGCGACAACCCCTTCGTCCCGACGCGCGGCGTGCGCGCCCAGACGTTCGCCGAACTCGCCGGCGGGCCGTTCGGCTTCGATGTCGAGGCCTACAGCCTCGGCGCGGAGGCGCGCCGCTACTTCCCGCTCTGGTTCGGCCACGTGTTAAGCGTGCGCGGCGAGTACGAGATCATCGAAGAGTACGGCTCCACCGGCGAGCTGCCCATTGCCGAGCGGCTGTTCATCGGCGGCGGCCGGACGCTGCGCGGGTTCGACTACCGGGACGTCGGGCCCAAGGCCGTGCCCGTGCCGCCCGATGGCAGCCACCGCCCCTATGGCGGGCGGTCCTTCGCGCTGGCGAGCCTCGAGTACACCGTGCCCATCGTCCCGAGCGTGCGTGTCGCCGCCTTTTACGACACCGGCAGCGTCTGGAAAGATGCCTACGAATTCGACGGCGGCGCCTTGGCCTCCAGCATGGGCGTGGGCATCCGGCTGGACCTGCCCGGGTTCCCGATCCGGGTGGACCACGCCTGGGTGCTCGACAAGGACAGCCCGATCACGGACACCGACATGTGGGTCTTCTGGATCGGGTACGATCAGTAACACAAGGCCGACAGGCCGGACCGGCTGCCGCCCGCTCGCGGATGGCGGCCTCCAACGGAGGGAGCAAGAAGCGTGAACATGCATACGAGGATCGTCCCCGGCCTGCTGGCCGGTCTCTTGTTGAGCATCGCCGCCGGCGCGGCGGAACCGCTGAAGGTGGCGGTCGTTGACCTCGAGCGGATCATGAAAGCCTACGGCGAAACGAAGGCCGCGGAGACGGTTCTGCAGAAGCAGGTGGACGAGTTCGAGCTCGAGAAGCAGGAGATGGAGCAGAAGTTCGAGGTCCTCAAGAAGGAGTTCGAGGCCGCCCGCACGGAGGCGGAGGAGAGCAAGCACCTCAGCGAAGCCGCGCGCGAGAAGAAGCTCGAGGTGGCCAAGGAGAAGCTGCTGGCGGTCAAGAAGTACGAGGACGAACTGCGCCAGACGCTGGGCGACCGCCGGAAGGACCTGACCGAGCGCAGCGCCCGGATGAGCCGTCGTATCGTCGGGAAGTTGAAGGAACGGATCGCCGCTTACGCGAAGGAGAAGGGGTACACGCTCATTCTCGACGCCGCGGCCGTGGGCACGGCGGGCGGCGACATGGTCGTCTTCTTCGACGAGAAAATCGACATCACGGGGGAGATTCTCAAGCTGACGGCCGAGTTACCGGCGGAGGGGAAGGCGAATGAACCTGACAGTGGCACAACTGGCGGAAAGCCTGCAGGGAAGCGTTGAGGGTGACGGTGCGGCTGCCATCACCGGCCTGGCGGGGCTGAAAGAGGCGGAGCCGGGCGAGCTGTCGTTCCTGGCCAACCCGCGGTACGCGAGCCTGCTGCAGACCACGCGCGCGACGGCGGTCATCGTTGGCGGGGACTTCGCGGGAACGGCCGCCTGCACGCTGATCCGCGTGGCCAACGCCGACGCGGCGTTCGCCGCCGCGGCGTTGCGGCTGGGTCCGCCGCCGCCGGCCCGCGTGCCCGGTGTCCACCCGACCGCGGTCCTGGCGGCGGATGCCGTGCTCGGGGACGGTGTCAGCGTCGGGCCGCATTGCGTAATCGAGTCCGGTGCGCGCATCGGCGCGGGCACGGTGCTTGTGGCCTGCGTCTACGTGGGGCACCAGGTTGTTGTCGGTGCGGACTGCCTGTTCTACCCGTTCGTCACCGTGCGCGAGCGGGTGACGGTGGGCAGCCGTGTCATTCTGCACAGCGGCGCGGTTGTCGGGAGCGATGGCTTTGGCTACGTCCGTGAGCGGACGGGCTGGAAGAAGATCCCGCAGATCGGGACCGTCGAACTCGGGGACGACGTGGAACTGGGCGCCAACGTCACCGTCGACCGCGCGCGGTTCGGGAAGACGGTCATTGCCCGCGGCGCGAAGATCGACAACCTCGTGCAGATCGCCCACAACTGCAGCATCGGCGAGAACACGGCCATGGCCGCGCAGGTAGGGATCTCGGGCAGCACGACCGTCGGGCGCGACTGCATGCTGGGCGGCCAGGCCGGCTTCGCGGGCCACTTGCACGTGGGCGACAGGGTCGTCGTGCTTGCCCAGTCCGGCGTCATGCGGGACATCCCTGACGGCGGCCGCGTGTTCGGTGCGCCCGCCGTGCCCGAGAGGGAGGCGTTTCGCGTGGTCGCCGCCACGCAGCAACTGCCGGAGCTGCGGAAACAGGTGCGCGAGATGGAGAAGCGTCTCGCCCGGTTGGAAGGAAAAGGAGCGCAGGCATGAAGGTGCTGGTCACGGGGGGGGCGGGGTACATCGGAAGCGTCACCACGGAGCAGTTGCTCGACAACGGCCACGACGTGGCAGTGTTCGACAACTTGGAGCGGGGACATCGGGCCGCCGTCGACCCGCGTGCCCGCCTGATCGAGGGCGACCTGCGCGAACGCGACCAGATCGGCCGGGCGCTGGCCGAGGTCCGCCCGGATGCGGTCATGCACTTCGCGGCCTACGCGCTGGTGGCCGAGTCCATGACCCACCCCGAGCGCTACTTCCGCAACAACCTCGTGGGCGGGGTCAACCTTGCCGAGGCCATGCTCGAACAGGGCGTGCGCAAGCTGGTCTTCTCCTCCACGTGCGCCACCTACGGCCAACCGGAGCGGCTCCCCATCACGGAGGACCTGCCCCAGCGGCCGACCAACGCCTATGGCGAATCCAAGCTGCTTTTCGAGAAGGTGCTGGACTGGCACCAGCGCATCCACGGCCTGCAGGCCGTCTACCTGCGCTACTTCAACGCCTGCGGGGCGACCGCGCGGTTCGGCGAAGACCACGTGCCCGAGACGCACCTGATCCCGCTCGTCCTGCAGGTGGCGCTGGGTCAGCGCGAGAAGGTGCTGATCTGCGGGGACGACTATGACACGCCGGACGGAACCTGCCTGCGCGATTACATCCATATCGTGGACCTTGCGCAGGCGCACATCCTGGCACTGACCCGGGACGTCGCGGGCCCCTTCAACCTCGGCACCGGGACGGGGTACTCCGTCAAGGACGTCATTGACGCCGCCCGCACCGTCACTGGTCACCCGATTCCCGCCGTGCTGGCGCCGCGGCGTCCCGGAGATCCGGCCCGGCTCGTGGCAGGGGCGGAGAAGGCGCGGACCGTGCTCGGCTGGCAGCCCCGGTTCGACAACCTGCAGACCATCATCGCCAGCGCCTGGGCCTGGCACCAGGCGCATCCCCGCGGGTATGGGGCGTAACCGGAAGCCACGCCGGCGGGTTGCGACGACGACGAGAAATTTTTTGTGAAAAAATGCGGAATTGAGCACCGCGTCGCGCTTCTCTTACGCAGGGACAGGTTGACGCTGGCGGTAGCGGAGTCCTGCACGGGCGGCCTGCTGGGCGGCCGGTTGACGGCGGAGAGCGGCAGTTCGGCGTACTTCGCGGGCGGTGTGATCGCCTACGCCAACGCGGCGAAAACCGCGTGCCTGGGGGTGTCGCCGCGGGTGCTGGCGCGCGAGGGCGCCGTCAGCGCGGCCGTGGCCTACCTGATGGCGTCAGGTGTGCGCGCGCGCTTCGGCACCGATCTCGGGCTCGCGGTCACCGGTGTGGCCGGGCCGCGGGGCGGTACGCGTGCCAAGCCGGTTGGCCTGGTCTACATTGGGTTGGTGGACGCGCGGGGAGGCGTCGTGCGGCGTTTCCGGTGGCGCGGCGATCGGGAGGCGGTGCGAGCCGCGGCGGTCGAGGCAGCCTTGAACATGGTGCGGGAATCCCTCACGGGAGAAGGAGCTGAAAATGGCTAAGAAGGTAGAGAAAGAGGCGAATGCCGGGTTGGAGGGCGTGCTGGCCCAGATTCGGAAGCAGTTCGGCGACGGCGCGATCATGCGCATGGGTGATGCGGAGTCGCTCAAGGCGATTCCCTGCATCTCGACGGGCGCCTTCTCGCTCGATCTGGCGCTGGGTGTGGGCGGCTTGCCCCGCGGCCGCATCGTGGAAATCTACGGTCCGGAGTCCTCGGGCAAGACGACCCTCGCGCTGCACGTGATCGCGAACGCGCAGAAAGCGGGCGGCTATGCGGCCTTCGTGGACGCGGAACACGCGCTGGACGCCGCCTACGCGAAGCGCATCGGCGTGAATCTCGACGACCTGCTGGTTTCGCAACCGTCCTCGGGCGAGGAAGCCCTGACGATCACGGAAAAGCTGGTTCAGAGCTCCGCGCTCGACGTGATCGTGCTGGATTCGGTCGCGGCCCTGACGCCGCAGGCGGAACTGGACGGCGGCATGGGCGACTCGCACATGGGCTTGCAGGCCCGACTGATGTCGCAGGCGATGCGCAAGCTGACGGCCATCATCGCGCAAACCAAGACGCTCTGCATCTTCACGAACCAGATTCGCGAGAAGATCGGCGTCATGTTCGGGAACCCCGAAACGACGCCGGGCGGCCGGGCGCTGAAGTTCTACACGTCCGTGCGGCTGAACATCAGGCGCACGGCCTCCATCAAGGACGCCACGGGGGCGGTGATGGGCAACCGCACGCGCGTGAACGTGGTCAAGAACAAGGTCGCGCCGCCTTTTGGCGAGGCCGAATTCGACATCCTGTACGCCAAGGGCATTTCCTGGGAGGGTTCGGTGGTGGAATCGGGCCTGCAGCATGGGGTTCTGACCAAGCGCGGTTCGTGGATCTCCTTCGAGGATGAGCAGGTGGGCCAGGGGCAGGACGCCGCCCGCGCGACGCTCGAGCAGAATCCCGACCTGATGCAGCGCATTATGGCCAAGGTGAAAGAGAAGACGCTCGGGCCCCTGGTCAAGGGCGCTGCCGCGGCCCCGGTGGTGCCTCCGGTCGGCGAGTAAGCAGCACACAATCTGGCGGGTGGCCGGCGGCCCTGGCAGGCGCCGGTTGCCCGCGCGGGAGGACGGATCATCACATGATGCGACGAGAGATCAAGGCGGACGAACTCAGGCAGATGTACCTCGGCTTCTTTGCGGGCAAGGGGCACCGGGTGATTTCGGGCAGCTCGCTATTTCCCGAGAACGATCCGACCGTGCTTTTTACGACGGCCGGCATGCATCCCCTCGTGCCATACCTGCTCGGTGAGCCACACCCGGGGGGGCGGCGCCTGTGCGATTGCCAGAAGTGCATTCGGACGGGTGACATCGACGACGTGGGCGATGCCGGCCACCTGACGTTCTTCGAGATGCTGGGCAACTGGTCGCTGGGCGACTACTTCAAGGAGGAGGCCATCGCCTGGTCGTACGAGTTCCTGACCTCTCCCGCCTTCCTCGGGTTCGACCCGGCCGCCCTGCACGTCACGGTGTTCGAAGGCAACGAACTCGTGGCGCGCGACGATCAATCCATCGGCATCTGGAAGAAGCTCGGCCTGCCGGAGTCGCGCATTTTCGCGCTGCCCATCAAGGACAACTGGTGGGGGCCGGCCGGCCAGACCGGTCCCTGCGGGCCGGACACCGAGATGTTCGTCGACACCGGCAAGGGCGCGTGCGGACCGGCCTGCCGTCCGGGCTGCAGTTGCGGGAAGTACTTCGAGATCTGGAACGACGTCTTCATGCAGTACGACAAGACCGCCGACGGCCGGTACGTGCCGCTCCGCCAGCATAATGTTGACACCGGCATGGGCGTCGAGCGGACGATCGCCATGCTGCAGGGGTGCCGATCGGTGTACGAGACCGAGCTCTTCCAGCCGCTGCTGGCGACGATCGCCGACGGCTGCGGTCGTCACGTGGACCAGGATGCCGGCACCACGCGCGCCTTTCGCGTGCTGGCGGACCACCTGCGTAGCGCGGTGTTCATCCTGGCCGACCCCAAGCAGATCACGCCCGGCAATCTGGGGCAGGGTTACGTGTTGCGTCGGCTGATCCGGCGGGCCGTGCGCTATGCCCGCCAGGTCGGCCTGGTGGCGGGCTTCACCACGCCTCTGGCCGAGTGCATCATCGGCCTGTACCGGTCCGCCTACCCGGAGCTGGAGAAGTACCGCACGCATGTCGTGGCGGAGCTGGCTGCCGAGGAGCAGCGCTTCGAGAAGACGCTCGACCGCGGCACGGCGGAACTGGGCAAGATTCTCGAACAGATGCGGGCGCACGGCGGGGCGACGCTGTCGGGACGCGTGGCGTTCCGGCTCTTCGACACGTATGGCTTCCCGGTCGAGTTCACGGAGGAAATCTGCCGCGAGAACGGCATTGCCGTGGACCGCGCCGGCTTCGACAGTGCGTTCGATACGCACCGCGAGGTCTCCAAGCAAGGGGCGGATAAGGTGTTCAAGGGCGGGCTGGCGGATCAGTCGGAGCAGACCACGGGGTTGCACACGGCGACCCACCTGCTGCACCAGAGCCTGCGGCTCGTGCTGGGCGAACATGTGCGGCAGAAGGGCTCCAATATCACGCCCGAGCGCTTGCGCTTCGACTTCGCGCACCCGGACAAGCTCACCCCCGAGCAACTTCAGCAGGTGGAGGAGCTGGTCAACAAGGCCATCGCGGACGATCTGCCCGTGACGATGGAGACGATGACCATCGAAGAGGCCCGCGCGGCCGGGTCCATCGCCCTGTTCGAGGGCAAGTACGGCGAGCAGGTCAAGGTCTACGCGATGGGCGGTTTCTCGAAGGAGGTCTGCGGGGGGCCACACGTCAAGCGCACCAGCGAACTGGGGCGCTTCAAGATTCAGAAAGAGGAGTCGTCGAGCGCCGGCGTGCGCCGGATCCGCGCCATTCTGGAACCACGGGCGTGACAGTGATTCACGAAAGCGCTTGGCCGCGGCCCCGGATTTGCGGTATTTTACCGGCCGTGATCGGTCCGTAACGGGCTGTCAGGGAGGCTGTATGGTGGCAAGGCGGGTGGCGAAGAGCAAGTATCGGCGCATTCTGCTGAAGCTGAGCGGCGAGGCGTTGCAGAATCGCGAGAAGGGCCTCAGCATTGACCCCGAAATCGTCACAGGCATCGCCACCCGCATCAAGCGCGTGGCCGACACGGGGGTCCAGATCGCTCTCGTCGTCGGCGGGGGTAATATCTTTCGCGGGACGCTCGGCGAAGCGCGGGGGATTGACCGGACGACGGGCGATTATATGGGCATGCTGGCCACCACCATCAACGGCTTGGCTTTGCACAACGCCTTTGAGCGCGCCGGACTGCCTGCGCGGGTGCAGACGGCCATCGAGATGAACAAAGTGGCTGAGCCGTTCATTCTCAAGCGCGCCCTGCGGCACTTCGAGAAGGGGCGGGTCGTGATTTTTACCGGCGGCACGGGCAACCCCTTCTTCAGCACGGATACCGCGGCAGCCCTGCGCGCCAGCGAGATTTCGGCGGACGTGCTGATGAAAGCCACCAAGGTGGACGGCGTGTATTCGGCGGACCCGGTCGCGGATCCAACCGCCACGCTTTACCGTCGGGTTTCCTATCGCGAGGCGCTGAACAGATCGCTGCGCGTCATGGACGCCACGGCTTTCTCGTTGTGCATGGAGAATCATATTCCGATCATCGTGTTCAATTTCTTCAAGCCGGGGACGATCGAACGGGCGGTGGCCGGTCGGGAAGTGGGTACGCTGGTTACGGATTGAATGTGCCGGCACGTGTGCCGTGCTCCTGACGGTGTGCGTGGCGGCGGAGGGAGGGATGGTATGGAATCGGTAGATGATGTTCTGCTGGATGCCGAAGAAAAAATGTCGAAGACCCAGCAGTTTCTGCTGGAGCAGTTCGCCGGCTTGCGCACGGGCAAGGCCTCGCCCGCCCTGGTGGAGAACCTGCAGGTTTCGTACTACGGTGCGATGACCCGGCTGCGCGAAATCGCCAACATCTCCACCCCGGAGTCGCGCCTGATTGTCATCAACTCCTACGATCCCACCGCCCTGCCCAACATCGAGAAGGCCATCCTGGCGGCCAATCTGGGCGTGACGCCCATGAACGATGGGCGCGTCATTCGCGTGCCGATCCCCGAATTGAACCAGGAACGGCGGCAGGAGCTGAGCAAGGTGGCGCGCCGCATGTCGGAGGAGGCGCGCGTGGCCATCCGGAACGTGCGTCGTGAAGCCAACGACATGATCAAGAAGTTGCAGAAGGACGGATCTATCTCGGAAGACGAACGGGATCAGGCACTTGCGCAGATTCAGCAGGAAACTGACGGCTATATCAGGAAGGTGGATGACACCGTCAAACACAAGGAAGCCGAGATCATGGTGGTCTAGTTGTCGGACACAAGGCTGCGGGGTCGGTCCGCTGCGCCTTGTGCTGCCGGCAGAGTTCGCTGTTGACCTGATGGACTGGCGTTGCTAGCGTCTTCAGATAGATAAGTGCGGGGGGTATACCATGGCTGATGTTCCCAATGTTGCGAAATCCGGTGACGAGCAGATTCCTCCGAAGCTCGACTTAAGCAAGAACGGCGCGCGTAAGCCGGTCGCGGGGGCGGGTTCCGATCTCAGTTCCACGATCCACATCAGTATGCCGCCCGAAGCCGAGGCGACAGCTGATGTGCCGCGTCTGGTGATCAAGCCCAGCACCGTGGCCAAGACTGCGGTCCGGCCGATCCCGGCCGGGGCTGCGGCGCCCGCGGGAGAAACCGTGGCCGCGGCCGTGCTCCCCGGCACTCCGAAGAAGAAGGAAACCTCGCGTATTCCACTGGATGCCGCCACGGCTGCCCCCGGCGAAGGCAAGGGGAAGGTTGCGGAAGTGCCACGGACCATTCGCATCCGGCCCGCGGGGCGTCCTGCCCCTGCTGGCGTTCCGGTGCCTGCCGCCGCCGTGCCCGCTCCTGCCGCCGTGCCGACAGCCTCCGCCGAGGCGCCCTCGCCAGCGAAGGTGATGCATGAAACCGCGCGCTTGGATGACAAGCGGAAGACGTCCCGTATCTCGCTGGATGCCGTATACGCTCCCGATACCACCAAGCAGCCGGCCGTGGGCGCAGCCGCGGCGGCCACACCGTCGGCGCCGTCGGTTGAGGATGGGCGACCCAAGACGATTCGCCTGAAGCGGCCTGGTGATGCCGCCACGATCAAGTTGGGGCACGCTCCCTCGGCGGCGTCCATGACCGCTCACGAGCCTGGGCCACCGTCCGAAGCGAAGACGGTGCTCAGCAAGACGTCCCGCATCGATCTTCCCGGTGAGGAAGAAGGGGAAGAGGGCGACTCCCCCACCCGCCGCAAGACCATCAAAGTCAAGCGACCCGATGGCTCCGTGGCCGCACCCATGCCACAGTCTTCCGGGGGCCTGCAGATCAGGCGGACGGCGGCGGCAGCGGAGGAATCCGCGCCCGAACTGTTTGAGCCGATCATCGTTGAGGACAAGCCGAACGTGTTCTTCCACATCCTGGCGATTGCCTCGATCCTTGTGGTTTGCGTAACCGCGTACATGTTCATGGCGCAGGCCTTTGGCCGGGACGTGTCGCTGTCGCAGTTGTCCTATTGGAAGGATGGCCCGGACCTGGCTTGGCCCGGCAAAATACCGCCGCTCATTACGCAGTAGAGGAGTGCTTTTATGGCTGGCAAGAACATCGTGACGTTGAGCGGTCAGAACTGGAAACAGGAAGTCGCGGATTCCAAGATCCCCGTGCTGGTCGATTTCTGGGCCGAGTGGTGTGGCCCCTGCCGCGCGATTGCGCCCATCCTGGAACAGGTGGCGGACGAGTTGGTCGGCAAAGCCAAGGTCGGCAAGGTGGACGTGGACAGCAACCAGGAACTTGCCGCCGAGTACGCCATCCGTTCGATCCCGACGTTGCTGGTGATGAAGGATGGTGTCGTGCAGGAGCAGATGGTGGGCGCCATGAACAAGGCCGCCCTTCTGCAGAAGCTCAGCGCGCACCTCTAGTAGCGTCAGGTGCGTTTGCACGGGCCTTCCGCCGTCCTCGCATGGACGGGCGGGCGCTGCGCATATCCCTCTGCCGGCATGGCGGGGCAGGTCTGGCGTCTACGCCTATTCCCGATGGCTTCCGGTTTGCATCCGTCTTTTTTGTATTACAAAATAGGCCTTCATTCAGGTTGTGATTGTTAGCGGGTTGACCTAGCATCTTCATTGTTTATGCGAAAGGTCAATCATGTTCAAGGACCGTGACGTTCATCAGGCTTTTCTAGCCACGTCAGCCGTGCTATGCACGGGGGGGCTGGTTCTGATCACGGCGGGCATATTCCTGACGCACGCCAACTACGAAATCACGTACGCGCCTCTGGTCGTCGGACTGATCGGGGGGGCGCTCTTCCTTGCCGGCATGGGGATGGCCCTGTACATCAGATGGCGCATGCAGACGTAGGTTCAGATGTCCGCGTGCCCGAAGTTCAGCAGTTTCCGAAACTGCCCCGGGGTCAGGTTGATGGCCGCCTTGAGCACCTTCGTGAAGTGACTCTGGTCGGCGAATCCGCACATCGCCGCGATTTCGCTCAGGCCGAGCTTGGTGGTGGCGAGCAGCCTGCGGGCCGTATCCACGCGCGCTTCCGCCAGCACTTGGTGCGGGGTCTTGCCCTGGTCACGGCGGAGGTGCTGCCGCAGGGAGGAGACGCTGGCGCCGACGCCCCGCGCCATGTCCGCAAGGGTCACGGGCTCTCCGCTGTGCAGGGCAACCCAGCGATACAGCCGCTCCGTCACGGTTGCGGTGCGCTCGGCCAGGTCGGCGGCATGCCGTGCCCGCTCTGCCAGGATATGGGTCAGCTCGTAGCAGCAGTCCTCCAGGCTGGCGGTTTGCTCGATGCGCTGCAGCCGGCCGGCCTCCCGTCCCAGCGCCACCGGCCACGCTTCGCCGCGCTGCACATCCCGGCAGGTCAGTGCGGCCAACAGCACGCGGGCATGTGCTTTAAGTGTGACGAGGTTCCAGTTGCCCGATCCCAGCAGGCGGGCGAAGTAACCGGCCAACAGATGCCGTACCTGGTCGGGATCGGCGTGCGGCAGCGCGTCGGCCAGTCGGTAGGCGTCGCCCAGCAGGTCCGCATCGCCGCCTGGCAGGCGGGCGAGCTCGTTCAGCGAGTCGGCGATCTCCCGCTGCTGCCGGTACTTCTCGTTCTGGGCGCGAAACGCGTCGGCAGCGTTGGCGCCGCTGCTGAAGGCGGCTTCCAGCAGGAAGGCGCCCAGCCCCCGCATTGCCGCCGGCGTGCTGTCCCGCACGGCTGCCAGGTGCGCCAGCCCGGTTCGCCGCAGCGTCGCCGACTGGCCGGCCAGGTGGTGGCGGACGGCCTGCTGCGCATCATGCGCTTCCCCGGCGTAGCGGAATCCGCCGATCGAAACGCCGCCGCGGCAAACGCCGTTGTGCACGATGGCCACCGTGACCACGGCCAGTTCGGCCCAGCACCGATGAAAGTACGGTTCGCCAAGCATCCACGATTGGTGCGCGGCTTGCCGGCACACGGCGCGGCACAGCTGGGCCAATTCAGGCTGAGCCAGCGCCCACCCGCAGAACGCGCACACTTCGCCGTGCATGCTGCGATACGGCTCGCTCTGCGCATGGTACACGACGCCAAGCCCGGTCACGCCCGCCACAGTGTCGAGCAGTCGCTCCACATCGCGCCCGCTGTCCGATCCCGGCCTCGTCTTTCCGCCGCCCACGTGACCTGAGCCTTTCGCACCCATGGATCGTTCCCTCATCGCGGCAGGCTGCAGGGGCAGCGCCGCACGTAATGAATATACAAGCAAAGTGCGCTTTTGTACAATCCTTCCGCTTCCCGGCCATGACAGGATCGCCGCCATTCGTTGTGACAAGCCGCCTGCGCGCGGCGGGAGGTTCGCCATGGCACACGCCGACTTGGATCCGCGGGTACTGAAGGATTGGCAGATCGCCGAAGCCGCCGAAGCGCACATGAAGCCGTTCCTGCAGCTGGGCCACGACGCGGGGCTGGAGCCGGACGAGCTGATTCCCATGGGGCGCGGGATCGGCAAGGTGGATTTCGTGCGGGCCTTGCAGCGGCTGAAGGACCGGCCGCTCGGCAAGTTGGTGGATATCACCGCGATCACGCCCACCCCGCTCGGCGAGGGCAAGACCACCACGACGATGGGCCTGATCGAGGGGCTGGGGGTCATCGGCAAGCGCGTCAGCGGCGCCATTCGCCAGCCCAGTGCCGGGCCCACGTTCAACGTGAAAGGCTCGGCGGCCGGCGGCGGTCTGTCGCAGTGCATTCCGCTCGCGCCTTTCTCCATTCGGCTCACCGGCGACATCGACTCCGTGACCAATGCCCACAACCTCGCGATGGTGGCGCTCACGTCCCGTATGCAGCACGAGCGCAACTACGACGACGAGCGGCTGGCGAAAATCGGACTGCAGCGGCTCGATATCGATCCGCAGCGCGTCGAAATCAAGTGGGCCATCGATTTCTGCGCGCAGGCGCTGCGCAGCATCGTCATCGGGCGCGGCGGCAAGCAGGACGGCTTCGAGATGGAGTCGGGCTTCCAGATCTCCGTTTCCAGCGAAGTGATGGCCATCCTGGCGGTGGCGCGCAGCCTCAAGGATATGCGCGAGCGCATGTCCCGGATCGTCGTGGCCTACAGTCGCGGCGGCAAGCCGGTCACCACGGCCGATCTCGGCGTGGATGGGGCCATGACGGCGTGGATGGTGGACGCGCTGAACCCCAACCTGCTGCAGACGCTCAGCGGCAAACCGGTTTTCGTGCATGCCGGCCCCTTCGCGAACATCGCCATTGGACAGAGCTCGATCATCGCCGACGAGCTGGGCCTGCGCCTGGCGGACTACCACGTCACAGAGAGCGGCTTCGGCGCGGACATCGGCTTCGAGAAGTTCTGGAACCTGAAGTGCCGCTTCTCGGGCCAGCAGCCGGGGGCTGTGGTGATTGTCTGCACGGTGCGCGCGCTCAAGATGCACGGCGGCGGGCCTGCGGTGAAGCCGGGCGTGAAGCTGGACGAGGCCTACACGCGCGAGGACCTGGCCCTGGTGGAGAAGGGGTTCGAGAACCTCGCCGCGCACATCGCCATTGTCCGGCGCAGCGGCGTGCGGCCGGTGGTCTGCATCAACCACTTCCACACGGACAGCGCAGCCGAGCAAGCGCTCATCCGGCGCCTGTGCGAGACGCAGGGCGCGCACGGCGTGGTGTCGCAGCACTGGCTGAAAGGCGGGGAGGGCGCCCGCGAACTGGCCGAGGCGGTCGTGGCCAGTGCCGCTGAGCCCCATGATTTCCGCTTCCTCTACGAGCTTGATACGCCGCTCACCGAGCGCATCGAACGGATTGCGAAGGAGGTCTACGGCGCTGCCGGGGTCAGCTACACGGAAACGGCGCTCAAGAAGGCCAAGGCCATCGAAGCGGACCCTGAACTGGCGCGCCTTGGCACCTGCATGGTGAAGACGCACCTCAGCCTCTCCGCCGATC
Source organism: uncultured Victivallales bacterium (assembly GCA_964402115.1). Taxonomy (GTDB): domain Bacteria; phylum Verrucomicrobiota; class Kiritimatiellia; order UBA8416; family CAYOBW01; genus CAYOBW01. Next base: position 4,650 of record CAYOBW010000065.1, on the reverse strand, counting down.
CGGACCGCAAAGGGCGCCCGACGGGGTGGACGCTACCTATCCAGGACCTTCTCATCTACCGTGGGGCCGGCTTCATCGTGCCCGTGACCGGCGCCATCAAGCTGATGCCGGGCACGGCCTCGCAGCCGGCGTTCACGAAGGTGGACGTGGACGTGAACACCGGACGCGTAACGGGGTTGTTCTAAGCGGGAGATGCAGCCATGCAGCACCACATCGATCAGAAGACGTACCACATCGAGATCCTCACGCCGAAGCAGAACAGCGAGAAGCTGGAGGACGATCTCGCCAAGTTCGCCGAGAAATACCAGGCCGTGCTTGAAGGCGGCTACATCGCCTGCATCACCGACAACCCGATGGGCCACCTCAGCTTCCAGGCCACCGAGGTGATCGCCGAACTCGGGCTGCCGGTCAAGCCCGAGCAGATCATGGTGCACCTGAACACCTTCCACACTTTGCAGCACCTGCACCAGATCCTCGACACGGCCGCCGCGCTCGGCCTCAAGTACCTGCTGGTTATCACCGGCGACGGCAGCGAACGACTCCCCAAGCTGGCGCCCGAGAGCATCGGCGAGCATACCAACTCGGTGACCTCGGTCGAGCTCATGCGCTATATCGCCAAGCGGTACCCCGGCGCCTTCAGCATGGGCGTGGCGTTCAATCCGTACGAGCCGCAGGATCACGAACTGGCCAAACTGCAGCGCAAGCTGGAGGCCGGGGCGGAGTTCGTCTGCACGCAGCCGGTCATCGGCCATGACCCGCGGGTAACGGCCATGCGGGCGACGTGCAACCTGCCGCTGATCATTGACGCGTGGATGTCGAAGAAGCTCCACCTGTTGTCGGAGTGCGTGGGGTATCCCATTCCCGAGAACACGCCCTACGACCCGGTGGAGAATCTGAAAACGTTGCAGCAGGTCTACCCCGGCTGCGGCCTTTACCTGGCCCTGCTGGGCTTCAAGACCCAGTTCCCGAGCCTGCGCGCATGGTGGGTGTGAAGCGACCTACTCCCGCGCGATGAGCCGCGGGCTGCCGAGGTGGATCTCGCCGGCGGCGGGGGAGTAGATCAGCAGCGTCAGCGTGTCGGCAGCGAAGGGCGCGGGCAAGGCGGCCTTGTACTCCCAATTCGATGCCTGGCACTTGAACGTGGCGGCATTGAGCAGGAAGAACGCGCTGTTGGCGCCGGGCTTCACGTAGAAGGGCTGCGATTCGTAGTACGCATCGCCCTGCCGCAGGGCGAGCGCCACGCGGCAGCCGCAGGCCAGCTTGCTCTCCACCTCCACGGCGATGACGTCCCGGACGGTCAGGTTGAGCGCCGGCTCGCATTTCCGGGAGAACGCCGCCTTCTCCTGCTTGTCCCGCGAGAACCGGAACGTCAGCCGGTCGCCCTGCGCCGTGACCGTGCCGGCGTCGCTCCACGGCTCGTGCTGCCAGCTATCGGCTTGCGCGAACCCCTGCAGCGGCTGCGCGCGCCCGGCGGGCGCCGCCTGCTGGGTGACGTCGGGTCGCGCCCGCAGCGAGGACGCCGTGCGGTCGAGGAACTCGGCCTCGATCTGCCCCCCGCGGGTGAGGAAGTAGAGCATCATGTTGATGCCCATGCGCGTGGCGCCCTCCTGCATATCGGCCGGGGCCAGGTCGGTCAGCGACGGCTTCAGGGGATGGGTCAGCGGATCGATGTTGAGCCCGTCACCGTAGTCGTTGCGCGTGTACATGACCGCCACCCGCGCGCCCACGCTGGCGGTTTCGATGTAGTCGAGCCGGTACTTGTCGCCCGGCGGAATGGCGAAGCCCTTGTAGCCGCCGCTGAGATTGTACCCGGTCTTGAAAAGCTCGAAATCCGTGCCGCGGCGTGCGAGGGCGACGCCCGGCAGCACGCGCGCGATCTCCCGCCGGAAGGCTGTGTCGAAGGCGTTGTCGTTGAAATCCGTGGAGTCGTCGGCCCACAGGTAGCCGCCGCCTTCCAGGTAGCGCCGCAGGTTGGCCAGCTCGGCTGCCGTGAAGACGAAATCGCGGTGGCCGGTCATGTAGACGAACGGCAGCTTGAGGAGGTCGGGGCTGTCGAACGCCACGGTGCGGTCGGTGGCATCCAGCGCCATGCCCGTGCGCTCGCGCACCTGGTGGCAGAGGAACATCAGCGCCGTCGGGCTGCAGTCCCAGTCGCCGCCGTAGCGGGCGAGGCCGATGGTGGCGGATGCCACGCCGCCCTTGCCGCCGCGGATGGAGAACGCGAGATCGGGCTGAAACGCGCCGCTCTTGAGCGCAGGGACCGCCGTGGGGGTCGTGCCCGGGCCGGCAATCTCGGCCAGGCGCGGGCTGATCTCCAGCTGGCTGGAGCCGTGGCGTCCGCTGCCTTCCGCGGGCGGGGTGGCGCGGGAGGGGCCCCCGGTGCCAGGCATGAAGCCGTCGCTGACAGGGCGCGCGGACTCCCCGCCGCCACCCGCGGTCGGCGCGCGCGCGGGCCGACCGGCCGGGCCGGCGCCTGTCCCCGGTTCGCTCGCGGCGACGGTTTCGGCAGGACCATCCGCCGCGGCTGAACGCTTCCCCCCGGGCGCGTCGTCTGTCCGGGCCAGCGCGGTGCCCAAACCACCGGAGCCGCCGGGCAGGGGAATCGGGGCGGTTGAGTCACTCCCTCCCGCTGGCAGGGGCGAGAAGCCCGCCGCGCCGCTGCCCCGCGCTTCCGTGCCTGCTCCGTCAGTCGGTGCGCGTCCGACGGCGGTCGGGGTCGGCGCATCGCCATCCGGCGCCGTTCCCGCGCTGCCTGTCCCCTGGCCCCCCGTGCCTGGCACCGCCCGCGGAGGCGTTTCGACCGCGTCGGCCACGCCCTCGGTGCCAGGCATTGCGAGTTCGTGCCGCCGGCCGTCGCCTGCCTCATCCGTGCGTCGGATGCCTGTTGCCGGAACCCCGGCCACTCCGGGCGCCTCTGTCCGCGCAGCCCCGGTGCCTGTCCCCGCTTCCGGGACGACCAGTCCGCCGCCTCGCCGTTCGTTGCCTGTCCCCTGCGCCGCGGCTGCTGCGGTGCCAGGCACAAAGCCGCCGGTGACGGCACGCGCGGCTTCGCTCGCAGCCGTGCCTGGCACCGCAGGCGTGCCCGTGGCCTGTTTCCCCGCCGCCGCCCCTTCCCGCGAGGCGATTTCATTCCCAAGTGATTCATCGGCAACACTATGCTGCTTGTTCGGACCATCCTGCCCGCCGCCAGCGGCCACCAGTACCCCCCCTCCCGGCTGCGAGGGCGCCGGCAGTGCGAGCTGCGAGGTGACAGGTGAAACGCCGCCTCCGGCGATTGCGCCAGCCGTAGCTGCAACCTGCCTGTCGCCTACCTGCCCGCTACCCCCCGCCGCGCTGGCGGCGGGGACGGCCACGTTCCCCGCCCCCCCGGTCTCGCCGGCGGCGGCAGCGGACTGCTTCACCGCCACGGCCGGTGTCTCGGCCGCCGCAGGTTCACCCTCGGCCTCCATCGCCAGCTTGTCGGTCAGGGACGCGAGCCGCAGGCCCCCGCCGCGCTCCGTGCCCGGCCTCGGCACCGCTGGCAGGGCCGTGACCGAAGCGGCGGGCGCTTGCGAGGCTGCCGGCAGCGCCACCGCCCGTTCCGCAGGTTTCGCCCCGCCGACTGCCGGCTGCCCCGCGACCTCCATCCGCGCCGGTTGGGCCGCGGGCTGCGCCATCTCCCGCCGATGCACGGGGACGGTCGGCGCCGGCGCCGTTTCCGTTGCCTGCTGTTCGGCGATGTGCTTGGCCGCTTCAGGGGCCAGCGCCCGCAGGGCAGGGGCGACCGGGTTCGCGGACTTGACGTCTGCCGGGACGTTGGCGGCTGGTTGTGCCACCATCTGCTGAGGCCGGGCTTCCGCCGTTGGCCTGCTGTCGGTCGCGCTCGGGCGTTGCGATTCCTTCTGTACCGGTTTGGCTGCATCGGGCGTCACGGCGGCCTCCGCCCGCTTGGTGGCCACTTCGACCCGCTCCTCAGGGGTGGGCTGCCCGTCCGCGGCCCGCTTCTGTTCCTCCGCCTCCTGCCGCGCTGCCGCCGTCTCCGGCGTCACCGTCCGCGCTTCGATCCGCGTGCGCGCCGCCTCCGCCTCGGCCCGCGCCGCCGCCTGCGCTTGCGCCCCGCCGCCCTGCGCCTCGGCCCGCGCCACTTGCGCCGCTCCCTCCCTGTCCGGCAACGTCACTTCGCGCCCCGGCGGGGTCAGCTCGAAGCCCAGCGTCTCCTCAAGCGATTTCACCTGCACCGCCAGCGCCGGCGAGATATCGCGCCATTCGACCACGCGGGTTTCCACGAGCACGTTGATCGCGAGCATGAACAGCAACGCGTGCAGGGCCAGGCTGGCCGCGTAGTACTTCACCATGTGATGGACCTGCGGCTGCACCCTGCGCAGCCACCAGATGAGCAGCGCCAGCAACAGCAGGATCAACAGCAGCGACAACAGCAGCCGCAGCCAGCCCCACGCGCTGACCCGACCCGTCGCAGCGGCTACTGCCGCGGGGGGAGGAACCGGAGCCGGCGGGGTCACGGCCGGCGGCGGCTCGATAACGGGTGCGGGGGGCGGCGGCACTTCGACCACCACGATCGGCGGATTCGTCACAACCGGCGGTGGCGGAGGGGGTGGGGGCGCAGGGGGTGTAGGGGGAGGGGGCGGGGGAGGGGGCGGCGGGGCAACCACG
>CAYOBW010000064.1:0-28892 GCA_964402115.1 uncultured Victivallales bacterium | reverse complement strand
TCCTTGCGCACCTGCGCTCTGTCGCATGACCTTTCAACGAAAAAGAATCACACCCAAACGGAACGGGGCGCCGCTGTGATTCGTTGATCTGCAGGAATGGGTTCTTGCGGGAGATCCGCCGTGTGGCTGGCCCAAGCAAGGCCCAGCAGTAACGCGGGCATTCTTGCCCGCGTTCAACCGCAGGCAGGAATGCCTGCGGTACTTCGCGCAAACAAGGAGAAAACCCGCAGCGCGGTGCCACCCGCGCCGAGGAGGTTTCGCGGCGGAGTCAAGGAATCGCAGTTATGCGCCCAAGCGGAACGGGGCGCCGCCGGTGGTCAACCGCGGCGCCCCGTCTGTCGGACAGTCGGATGCCTACCAGAAGATGACGTACAGGACCAGCGTCAGCGCGATCACGACCGCACCGAACACCTTCGTGCTCTTCGTGGTCGTCATGTCCATCTTCGGGTTGACCGGCAGGGTCACCGGTTGCGCAAGCGGCTTGAGCAACGTGACGAGCGTAAGCACAACCAGGATGACACCAAACACGATCGCCATCCGATCCAGGAAGGCCACCTTGGGCATGCCAAGCTTCAGAGCGCCGTACAGCACCGGGCTGAGGATCAAGCCCAGCAGACCGCACATCCGCGGCGCACGATGCACCAGGACGCCAAAGATGAAGATGCTCAGGATGCCCGGCGAGATGAAGCCCTGGAACTCCTGGATGAACGTGAAGATGCCTCCAAAGGCCGGATTGTCCAGCTTCGGCGCAATCAGGATGGCTATGAGCACGAAGGCCACGATGCTAACGCGACCGACCGTCACCAGTTCGTAGTCCGAAGCGCGCTTCTTCACGTTGTGGTAGATGTCGCTCGCGAAGATGGTCGAAGCGGCGTTCAACATGGCCGCAATCGAACTCACCACCGCGCCGAAGATGGCCGCCAGAACGAAACCGGCCAACCCGTTGGCGGCAGCCCCCAACGGCAGGAGATTGCGCAGGAGGGTCGGGAACGCTGCGTCGAAGTCGTAGGCCACCATCTTCCGGGACACCGGCACCTTCTTCGCCGACGCAATGACAACCTGGTTGCCGTTGAGTTTGTACAGCTCAACCGGGTCTTGCGTCGTCGGCGCCGGCTCGCCCAGCACTTGTGCGTTGAAGGCCACGAGCTTGGCCGCTTCCGCCGGATACACGCCGGCATACTTGTCGCCGAACTGGTAGACCTGCTGCTTGCCCGACACGAACTCAGCCATGACGTCCTTGTTCTTGCCGTTCACGGCCAACTCTTTCAGGTCACCGCTGAACAGGTTGAACGCCAGGATGCCTGGTATCACGACAACGAAGGGAATGAGCAGTTTCAGCAGCGCGGCGAACACGATGCCCTTCTGACCTTCAGCCAGCGACTTGGAGCCAAGGGTCCTCTGCGTGATATACTGGTTCAGGCCCCAGTAGAAGAAATTGGGAATCCAGAGACCCACGACCAGCGCCGACCAGGGAATCGCCGGGTCGCTCAGCGGTCGCACCATGTGCAGCTTGCCAGCCGGCAACGCCGCATTGCTCAGCTGCCAGAACCGGCTCCAGGCCCCGGCGTTGACCAGGGTATCGGCCGTCACGCTCGAGTTTGCCGCCGTCGCCACCAACGCCGCCGGATCAGCCGTGCCCAGCTTATCCATGGCCAGCCACATCACGATGCCGCCGCCGACGATCAGGGCGCTGCCCTGAATCAGGTCCGCCCATGCACAAGCCTTCAAGCCACCCACAAAAACGTACACAGCCGACAGGATACCGATGATCCAACAGCCAACGGTGATGTCACCCAGATCGAGTCCCATTAAGGAATAGCCGCGGAAGAAGACGCAGATCACCTTGGCGCCGGAGTAGATCACGGAGGCCGTCGGCACGCCCACGAGAATGATCATCGTCGTGATCGCCATGGCGTAGCGCGCCAATGAATTGTAGCGGTATTCGAGAAACTCCGGGATCGTGTAGATGCCGCTCTTCAGGAACGTGGGCAGGAACACGAATGCCACGACAACGAGCGTGATCGCAGCCATCCACTCGTAGCTCGCAATGGCCATACCCAGCCAGTCAGCCGCCTGGCCGCTCATCCCGACGAACTGCTCCGTGGAGATGTTCGCCGCGATCAGAGAGAAGCCGATCAGCCACCAGGTCAACCCGCGCCCCGCGAGGAAATAGTCCTGGGCGCCTTGGTCGCTGTGGGTCGCCTCGCCCTTGCTCTTCCAGAGGCCGAGCGCAATCACACTACCCACGAACAGCAGGAATACGACGATGTCAGCAATCGACAGTCCCATGGAACGCGTCCTTTCCTCTCGGATCCGTGCCGCGCAGCCCGGAGACCATCACCGGCAACTCCTGCACCGCACCAAAACCCTTGCATGAAACCTGTTTTTCTCCCGTCAAACAAGTCTTTTGTGTGGAAGAGCAGCCACGCCATGGCCGTCGCAGCCACCCTGTCCAGGCACCAGCGGGGTGCAGACGCCGCACACGGCCCACGCGCCGAGCGCCATGCGATCGCACCAGATGACAGCGGGGGCCTCCCGCCAGCGAGCCCGATCAGGAAGCGCGTGAGGGACTCGCGCGGGTTGCGCGAAAAGGGAGACCATGAGGCCCGACCTACCAGAGGCAGCGGCGGGGACGTAAGTGCAGAAAACCGCAAACACCCTGCACCGGTCCTTGACACCGGCGCGAAGCGGGCTGTAGCATCGGCTCACCATTATGTCTGAGATCGTACACGTCGAAATCATACAGGGTGAGGACAAGGGGCTCCGCATCACCGTGCCGCCGCAAGGCGTGCGGCTGGGCCGTTCCTCGAAGAACGATGTGGTCCTGGCCGACCCGCTCCTCTCGCGCTACCACTGCCGGCTCTTCATCAAGGACGGCACGCTCTGGGTTGCCGACCTGGGCAGCGCGAACCAAAGCCTCGTTAACGGCATACCTGTGCAGGAGCAGCGCCTGCACGTGGGCGATCACATCCAGCTGGGCGATACCGTGCTGTCCGTGCTGCACGAACAGGCAGCGGCAGAGCCTGCGCCTGCTGCCGTTCCACTGGCGGGGCCGGCCGGCACGGCGGATCTCGGACCGCTGATTCCCGCCGCGGGCGGCGCACCCGTCGTGGATCTCGGCCTGGCCGACGACGGGCTGCCGTCCCGTCCGGGGCGGCTGGGGCGCGGCCCGCTGCTGCTGATCGGCGTGCTTGTCGTCGCGCTGGCTTTGGTTGCCTGGGTGCCCAAGCTGCTTCGCCAACACCCGGCGCAGCCGACCGACGTCAATCCCGACGCCGGGCCCCCGGCCACGATCGAACTGACCTACGAGAAGGTCGAGGCCGACACCAACAACGTCTTTCGCTACAGCCTCGTCATCACAGCCGACGCGCAGATCACGGTGGAGATGGATGACGTGCGCAACAACCGCCATTTCCACGAGACGAAGGCGCTGGACCCGAAGCAGGTCCAGGGAATCGCGCAGAGCCTCGAGGAGGCCGGCTTCTTCAAGCTGCAGGACGAGTATCGGGGCGTACTGCCCAACCAATACAGCCAGTGGGACATCACGCTGACGCTGGGACGGCGCACGCACCGCAGCATGGTCCTCAACCGGGTCGAGCCCGAGATCTTCCGCGACATTCGCGAGCGCATCGATGTCTTCGGCAAGAACGAGATGGGGTTATGGGCGCAGCAGTACACGACCGAGAAGATGCTCGAAATGGCCCGCGAGGCCTACCTCCTCGGGCGCAAGCTCAACGACGAGCGCGACGTGAAGAACGGCAACCTGGCGCTCGCCATCCAGAGCTTCGAGGAGGCTGAGTTCAACCTCAGCACCGTCGAGCAGAAGCCCGATTACTACGGCGACATGCTCACGTTGATGCGGGACTGCCGCGAGGAGTTGCAGAAGCGGTACGAAGACCGCAATTTCCAGGCCGAGAAGGCCATCCGGCTGAAGCAGTGGGAGGAGGCCGCCCGCGAGCTCCGGATCCTGTGCGAGATCATTCCCGACCGCGGCGACGAGCGCAGCCGCGAGGCGCGAACCAAGCTGCTTGAGATTGAAACCCGGCTCAAGACGATGAGGTAGGCTCCATGCATCGTAGCGCGCGTTACTGGATCACAGGGTGCCTGGCGGGGTTAGCCGTCATGGCTGTCGCCGCCGACAACCCTGTCGTGCCCCGGAACGGGCAGATCGTGGTCACGACCAAGCCGGAAGGCGCACTGGTCGCCTGTGACGGTACTGTCCACGGACCCGCACCGGTCACCTTGACGAATCTGGCGCCGGGGGACCACCTCCTCACGGCCTCGCGGGCCGGGTACCGCGAGCAACGGCTGACAGTCACGCTCGCGCCCGACCAGCGCACGGCGGCCGAACTGACGCTGGAGGTGGTGACGGGGCTTGTGCTGATCACCACGGTTCCGCCTGGCGCCACGGTCGAAATCAATAACGCCAATCGCGGTGAAACCCCGCTGCTGGTGACCGATCTCCCCTTCGGCTCCTATCGCCTCAAGCTGACGAAGACAGGACTGCGACCGCATGAGCACGACTTGACCATCGACTCCCGCAAACCCAAACATATCGAGATCAGCCTGGCCTCCAGTTCGGCCACGATCCAGCTCGACTCGCGCCCCTCAGGCGCCAGCGTGACCCTGAACGGCGTCGACCGCGGCACGACACCATGCACCCTCGACCAGGTGCCCGAGGGTGAAGCCACGCTGGAACTTACGCTGGCGGGCTGCGAGCCGTACCGGCAGACCCTTCGCATGCAGGCCGGCGAACAGCAGACACTGACTGCCCCCTTGAAGCAGATTCCGGCAGCCCTGTCGATCGTCTCGCTCCCTGCCGGCGCCCGGATCTACGTGAACAACCAGTTCCGCGGCGAAGCGCCGGTCAACCTGGCGAACTTGGAACCCGGTGACTACCGCGTCCGCGCCGAGTTGGAAGCGCACGAGCCGCTCGCTCGCACAGTCACCCTCGAGCGCGCCGGGAAGCTCACCGAGGAGTTCCGCCTGACGCCGAACTGCGGCTCCATCGACGTCATCACGGCGCCCGCCGGAGTACACGTCTTCGTTGACGGACGCGACTGCGGCGTCACGCGCGCCCCCACGAACGAAACCGACCGGGTCTCGGAACCCCTGCGGATCGAGCGTGTAGCGCTCGGCACCCACAAGCTCGAGCTGACACGCAAGGGGCATTTCAGCAAGGAGACCGCCGTGGTCGTGGAGCGCGACAAGACCGTGGCCGTGCAGATTGCTCTGGAGCAGCGCTTCATCCCGGACTGCGAGGTCCGCACCGCGACCGACGTGTTCCGGGGCGTGCTCTCCGAGGTCGATCCGCAGGGCAACGTGCGTCTCTTCACGCGACCAGGCGTACTGAAGACCATCAGTGCGTCCGATATCGTTTCCCGCCGCGCCCTGCGCGACGACGGTCGCTGAAAGCCGGGCAAGCGTGCCTGCGCCGCGTCAGTGGATCCGCTCGGCCTGGACCCAATTCACTGCGTGGTGAATCAGTTCCGAGGCATTGCGTAGCTTGAGCTTGGTCTTGATGTGACCGCGATGCGTCTCGACCGTCTTAACGCTCAAGCCCAGCATGTCCGCGATGTCGCGCGCCGACTTGCCGCGCCCAACCAGTTCGAAAATCTCCAGCTCGCGATCGCTGAGCGTCTCGACGCCGTCCGAACGGCTCCGCTGCCGCGCGCGATTTCCGTCCAGGAAGTCACGCAACATCCGCGAGGAGATGTTCTCGCTCACATACAGCTCGCCCCTCAACACGGACCGCAGAGCGCGCACCACGCGATCAGCGGCCTCCTGCTTCATGATATAGCCATTGGCCCCGGCACGCAGGGCCCGCTCCGCGTACAGGGTCTCATCGTGCATGGAGAGCACGAGAATCGGCAGCTCCTGATCGAAGAGCCGAATGGCCTTCGTCAGTTCAATCCCGTTCACGCTCTCGATCGAGATATCGACCAGCACCACGTCCGGCTTCAACGCGGGGATGTCGGCGAGTGCTACATAGGCGTCCCCCGCCTCGCCGCAGACCGTCAGATCGACCTCCTGCTCCAGCATCTGGCGCAAGCCCAGGCGCACAATGGGGTGATCGTCAACGATGTAGACCCTGTACTGCCGGCCCGGCTGGGCGCCGTTCGCAGGTCTGGTCGTGGCCGAGCCCTGAGTTGTGTCTGTCATTTTCAACCTCCTGCGCCACGTCAACGGGTTCACGCCCATGCGCAACCCCTCGTCTGCGCCCAACCGAGAAAGATGTCGTAGATTAGCGTCCCTTTCCACGTGATGTCAAGCCATCGTCCTGCGCGTGTCACATCTCTCAAGAAGCTTTTGGCCGGCCAGGCGGGGGCGCCGGCAGCGACCGACCAGCCAGCGTGCTGCCCCACCGGTTGCCGCGGCCGCGCAGCCAGGCTGGAAGGGCGGCGCACAGCACGGCCGGCTCGAGGCGTGCCGCACCAAGCGTCTCAAGGGGTGCCCACAGGAACTCGATGTAGGATTCCTCCGCGCGCGGCGCCGCTGCCGGCGTCACGCCCGGGATGAACAGGCGGAAGACCAGGTTCAGTTCGCAGTGCGGCGTTCCGCGCTGGTCGAACGCATGCTCCACCGCACCCATGAACCGCCCCACGCGAGAGCCGAGGCCCAGCTCCTCGCGGATCTCGCGGGCAAGGGCCGCCGTCGCGGCTTCGCCGAACTCGACATGGCCGCCGGGCAGGTAGGTGTTGCGGGCGCCCTTCGTATGACACAGCAGCACATACCCCTGCACCAGGTAGACACCCCTCGTCAGAATCTCCAGCACCCGCCTGTCGCCCATGTCTCTCCCTTTCGCGCCTGACAACCTGTCTCAGGGCTGCACGCCCAACGCCTGCAACGCCTCCCCGATGAGGAACAACGACCCCGTCACGCAGACCGCCCCGCCCTCCTGCCGCGCCCAGGCCTCGGACTCCGCCAGCGCGACGGGCAAAGACGCCACCTGCATTTGCATGCTGCACCGGAGCGAAGACGCGGCGCGGACGAGCGACTCAGGGTCGGCGCTGCGTTCGTCCGCGAAAGGCACGGCCCAAAGCCGGCGTCCCTGCCGGGTGAACTTGCGCAGGAACCCGGCGATGTCCTTGTCGGCACACATGCCGACTACCAGTCCCAGCGGTTGCCCCTTCAACAACACACGCAAGGTATCAGCCAGCACGCCGCCAGCCTGCGGATTGTGCGCGCCGTCGAGAATGAGCGGTGGATCCCGTCGCACGACCTGGCAGCGTCCGGCCCAACGGACACGGCCCACGCCCTCCCGCACCTGGTCCACCGGAATCCGGAAACCCGCGCAATCCGCCAGCACTTCAAGCACGGCCAGCGCCATGGCGAGGTTATCCGCCTGATGCACGCCCAGCAGCGGCAGGCGCAACGAACCGTACGACAAGCTCGCCGTCTCCGCGCGCACCACCTGCCCGTCCAGGCCCGTCTCGCCCGCCGTGACGCTCACGCTGTCGCCGGCCTCGACAAGCGGGCTTCCCTGGGACGCCGCCAGCTTGCGCAGCACGGCCGTGGCCGGCTCGTCCATGCGCCCGAGCACGACCGGGCGCCCCGCCTTCACGATCCCGCCCTTCTCGGCCGCGATGGCCTCGACGGTGTCGCCCAGGTGCTGGGTATGTTCCAGTGCGATGCCGGTGATGACCGACACCAGCGGACGCACGACGTTGGTCGCGTCCAAGCGCCCGCCCAGGCCGGTCTCGACGACCGCGATCTGCACCGCCTGCCGCCGGAAATGCTCGAAGGCTAACGCGGTCGCGCATTCGAAGAAGGTCGCTTCACGACCCGCCTCGCGCGCCACGCGCGCAGCCGCCGTCTCGACCCTGCACACCAGATCGGTCAACGCCGCGTCGTCCACATCCGTCCAGTCCACGCGACAGCGCTCGTTGAAGCGCACGAGGTGCGGGGAGGTGTAGAGGCCGGTGCGAATGCCCGCGGTCGAGAAAATGGACTGCAACAGGGCGCAGACGGAGCCCTTGCCGTTCGTGCCCGCCACGTGTACAACCGCAAACTCGCGCTCGGGATGGCCCAGGTCAGCAAGCAGCGCCTCCATGACGTCCAAGCCCAGTTTGATCCCGAAGTTGCGCCGCTGGTAGAACGTCTCGAGCAGCCGCCCTGTTGCCTCGCCTTTCACGCCACGCAGGGTACCGGGGACCCGCCCCCGGAGCAAGCCTCAAGAAACATTCTTAAATGAACCTTCACGCTTGCGTCGCCTTTCAGGGCTGTGCATGATCCAAGCCCCATGGAGAGCCTATGAGACAACCGTTGCCGCAGGCGCCGAGCCATGCGCGCTGCATTTACGTGGATTTCGACGATGTGCTATGCGAGACGGCCAGTGCGCTCACCGGCCTGCTCGCACGCGAGTTCGGCAAGCAGGTGGCCTTCGCTGATATCTTCTCATTCAACCTGGCCGACTCCTTCGGCCTGCCCCCGGCGGACCTGGAACACCTCATGGAGGTCGCCCACCAACCCGAGGCGCTGCTCGGGATGCAACCGCTGCCGGGCGCCGTCGAGACGCTGAACCGCTGGGCCACCGACGGCTACGCCATCGAGGTCGTCACCGGTCGCCCGCCCGCCACGCGCGCCACCTCCGAGGAGTGGCTGAGGCGCCACGGCGTGCCCTGCACGGCACTCACCTTCCTGGACAAGTACAACCGCCACGGCGACGCCCCCGGTGATCGATCGCTCACCTTGGACGAGTTCCGCACCCGCCGCTACGCCCTGGCGGTGGACGACGCGCCGCGGATGATCGCCTTCCTGGCCGACGACATGCAGATGCCCGTCGCCGTCATGGCCCGCCCCTGGAACGTTGTGATTCCCGGGAACGGCCCACGCCCCCTGCCCCGCTTCCCCGACTGGGAAGCCATCCGGTCCGCTTTCCCGGCGCCGTGAAAACGCCCGGATTGACGAAGCAAGATCTCCGAATGTCCGAGTTTCCTTTGACATTCTGCGTTGGGTGTTCTGCATTTCCGCGGTTCCGCATGGGACTGCGGCCCCTCACCCCGACCCTCTCCCCGCCGGGGAGAGGGAGACTGGCGAAAGGCCCGCGTCCCCATTGGTACGGTGATGTGCATGTGCAGAGAAAAAGTGGGGGCTACTCCCTTTTTAGAATCAAGTACCCCGCGACACAACGGATTTGGCAGGGACTCCAGCACGGCGCCACTTGGAAGGGGGTTTCCAGAACCGGAGCATCAGCCATCGTGTTTGACGCATCTCATTGGTAGCATTACGGTATCAGTATGAATGCGCCACATATCAGAGATGTTGGACCCGGAACTCTCAGCGCGTTGAAGCGGTTGGCACCCAGTCATCACAGGTCGCTTCAGGGTGAATTGCGGGAGGTTCTGGACCGGGCCGCTCGACTGGCTCCTCCGGATACGGAAAGTGACAAGATCCATCTCGTGACAGTCAAAATAGGGCGGACCGAAACGTGGAGCAGGGTCGATATCTATGACAATCAAGGTCGGTGACGTGCTATTCGTCGATACGAACGTGAATACGTTTCTCAGACGGCTTGCGTTCTACGACGAAACGGTGGCTGTCGCGCAGCGGCTGCGCGAACTGATCCTTGCCCACGACCTGTCGGGCAAGCGCATCCACGACGCCAATCTAGCGGCAACCATGCTGGAGCATGGCATGTCCACGCTCATCACGCAGAACCCCGCGGACTTCGCCCCTTTCAGCGAGATTGAGACGCTCTCTGCCGGAGATGCTCTTGCAGGCCTGCCGTTTGCGGATGGTGGAGGCTGACTTCTGCATCTGCTTTCTGATTGCGCGGGACGGGCGCTTGCGGCAGTCTTGATGCCCTGACGAGGAGACGTGCATGTCCGTGGCAAACGCATCCAACCCCGTAGCCGTAAGCGGGTTGACCAAGGTGTTCCGCGACTTCTGGGGCCGTCCGACGGTGCGGGCCGTGGATGGTCTCGACCTCACGGTCGGCCCCGGCGAGGTGTTCGGCCTGCTCGGGCCCAACGGTTCCGGCAAGAGCACGACCATCAAGATCCTGCTCGGTCTCCTGCGCGCGACCAGCGGGGAGGTGGCCGTGCTCGGGCAACCGCCTGACGCCGTCGCCGTCAAGCAGCGTATCGGTTACTTGCCGGAGGAGTCGTACCTTTACCACTACCTCACCCCGCGCGAGACGCTGGACTTCTATGGCAAGCTTTTCAATCTCGACCGTGCCACGCGCCGGGAACGCGTGGACCAGCTTCTGGCCATGACCGGGCTGACGCAAGCGGCGGACCGGCCCGTCGGCGCGTTCTCGAAGGGCATGGCACGGCGCGTGGGGCTGGCCCAGGCCCTCATCAACGACCCGCAGCTCGTGATCCTCGACGAACCCACGTCCGGGCTCGACCCCCTCGGCTGCCGGCAGGTCAAGGATCTCATCCTCTCGCTATCACGACTGGGGAAGACAGTCCTGCTGACATCGCATCTCCTCGCCGATGTGGAGGACGTCTGCCAGCGCCTCGTCATCCTCTTCAACGGCCGCGTGCGGGCGGCGGGCGGCGTGTCCGAACTCCTGACCCGCAGCGATCGCTGCCGCCTCACGGTACCGACGCTGACCGCCGGGCAGATGCAGCAGGCGCTGCAGGCGTTGCGCGCCGTCGCCGGCGTCGAGCCCGAGGTCGACCGCCCCGCGTTGAACCTCGAGCAGTTCTTCCTGCAGGTGGTTGCGGACGCCGCTGGCGGTGCGACCCCGGCCGCCGCCCCGGCCATCGCGCCCTTTCTCGCGGAAGGACGGGGGTGAAGCCATGCTGCGCCGCCTGCTGGCCATTGCCCTGCACACCGTGCGCACAACGATCCGCTCGCGCCTCGTTATCTGTCTTCTGGCACTCCTCCTTCTCACTGTCGCCGCCCTGCCCCACCTCCTGAAGGGTGACGGCACCCTCGCGGGCGAGGTGCGCATCCTGCTCTACTACACGCTGGGCCTGGCCTGGGTCATCCTCGCCTGCGCGACGCTCTGGACGGCCGCCGGCGCCCTGGCGCGCGACATCTCCGGCCGGCAGATGCAACTGCTCGTCGTCAAGCCCGTGCGGCGCACCGAACTCTGGTGGGGGACCTGGCTGGGGCTGCTCGCCCTGAACGCCTGCCTCCTCGCCGCCGCCGGGGCGACGGTCTATGTCCGCGTGCAGTGGGTGGCCCGGCGCGCCCCGGCCCAGCCCGCCGAGAGGGAGGAACTCGCCGCCACGCTGCTCAGCGCCCGCCTGGCGCTGGCGCCCCGGCCCGCCCCGGTGGCCGAGGAGGCCCGGCGCCAGTACGCCGCGCTCACCGCCCGCGGCGTGATTCCGCCCGACCAGCCCGAAGCCGAGGCCCTCGCCGAGCTGCGCCGGCTGATCCGCGCCCGCCTCGCAACCGTCCCCCCCGGCACGATGCGCACATGGCTCATCGATCTACCGTCCCCGCCGCGTCACGGCCCGCCCCCGCGCGCGGTCATGCAGTTCAGCCTCAGCCGTTCGGTGCATGCCCAGCAACCTGTCAACGGCGCGTGGCTGTGCGGCCCGCCCGGCACCCCGCCGCTCCTGCGCATACCCGTCGTCGCGGGTCACGGCGGCGAGCAGCGTCTGCCCTTGCCCCCTGCCCTGCTCCTGGCCGGCCCCACACTGGCGGTCAGTTTCACGAACGCGCCGCGGCAGTCCGCCGGAACGGCGGTATTCGACCCCGACCGACCCGTTGAATTGCTGCTTCGGCCGGGAGGCTTCGCCGGCAACCTCGCGCGCACGCTGCTGGTCCAACTCGGTTACCTCGCCCTGCTTGCCGCGCTGGGCCTGGCTGCCAGCGCGGCCTTCTCGACACCGGTTGCCACACTGGCGGCGGTCGCCCTGGTCATCATGGCCGCTGCCGGCCGCTACTTCGCCGTCGCCAGCGATCCGGAGCGCCCCGCCGGGGCTCACGACGATGAACATCGCGACGCCGCCCCACCCGGCCTGCTGGTCGTCGCCAGCAGCGCGGCCGCGCGGGCGGTGGGCTGGCTGGTCGCCCCGGTGACGCAGTTCGACGCGCTGGACCGCCTGTCGGACGGGCGCCTGGTCGCGTGGGGCATGGTCGGGCGCGCCGCAGGTTGGCTGGTGCTGGTGTATCCGGCGGTGCTTGGCTCTTTGGGCGGGGCGGTGCTGCGGCGCCGCGAAATCGCCGGGGCAGGTGTAACATGAAGCGCCGCCCGCACCGCAGAAGCTGGTCCGGGGCGGCCTGGCTGGGCACGGCCGCGCTGGCCTTGTGGGCGGCCGGGGCGCTCCATGTGCGGCTCGCGCATCCCGGACAACCCGCGGCGGGACGGGCGGCGACGAACAACCGTCCGGCGCCGCCCCTGGTCACATTCACGACCGTCATGCTCGGCGGCTTCCGAGGCATCCTCGCCGACATGCTCTGGCTGAGGGTCTCCACGCTCCAGGAGGAGGGACGCTACTTCGAACTCGTGCAGCTCGCGGACTGGATCACGAAGCTCGAACCGTACGCCACCGCCATCTGGAGTTTCCACGCCTGGAACCTGGCCTACAACATCAGCGCGGTCATGGCCGACGACGAGGACCGCTGGCGCTGGGTGCAGAACGGCATACGCCTCCTGCGGGACGAGGGTATCGTGCTCAACCCGGACGACCCGGAGCTTTACCGCGACCTCGGCTGGCTCTTCCAGAACAAGATCGGCGCCAACCTCGACACGGCGCACCTGCACTACAAACGGCAGTGGGCGGCGCTGATGACCGCCGCACTGGGCGGCGCGCGGCCGGACTACGAGCGGCTGCGCACGGACGCCGCGGCGGCGGGCGGCCTGCGCGCAGCCTACGGCCTGGACGTTGCCCGCATGCGCGCCGCAGAAACGCGCTACGGTCCGCTCGACTGGCGCCTGCCGCAGCCCCACGCGCTTTACTGGGCCAGCGAGGGGCTGCGGCGCACCCGCAACGGACGCGATCTCGGCTGCGAGCGCATGCTGTACCAGAGTCTGGCAGACACCTTTCGCAGGGGCACGCTGACCTACGACGCGACGCAGGGCGTCTACCAGACCTCGCTCTGTCCCGCCGCCTTCCCCCCGGCGTGTACCGCCTACGAACGCACGCTCAACCACTTCCCGATCGAAGCCGTGCACACCGCTTACCGCAATTTCCTCGGCGAGGCGGTCGAGCGGCTGTTCGGGGCCGCACTCCAGGCC
Organism: uncultured Victivallales bacterium; assembly: GCA_964402115.1. Lineage (GTDB taxonomy): Bacteria > Verrucomicrobiota > Kiritimatiellia > UBA8416 > CAYOBW01 > CAYOBW01. Next base: position 15,751 of record CAYOBW010000064.1, on the reverse strand, counting down.
GAAGCCGCGAAGGCGTGGGCGGTTCTGCAGGCGCGCTATCCCGCCGAGGCCGCGGGCGGCGACATGGACGCCTACATCGCGCGACGACAGGCACAGCGCAAGGCCCCGCCTGCACCACCCAGCCACGCACCGTCCGAGGATTAACCCAGGGAGACCTCATGACCGCGACACACCGTTTCTGCCTTCTGACCGCCGCACTGGCCGCCAGCCTCGCGGCCTGTACGCGCAGCAAGCCTCCCGCCAGCGAAGTCTGGGAGACGATGGGGACCTTTGCGCAGGTCAGCGTCCCGGCCGCGGAGCGCGCGGCGCTCCCGGGCTACACCCGTGTGGCGCGGGAGACGTTCGCCGCCATCAACGACCTGCTGACCGTCTACACGACGAACTCCGAGCTGTCCGCCTTCAACGCCGTTGCCGGCAGTCCCGCGCGGAAGCTGCACCCGCACACGCTGCGCGCGCTGGCCGAAGCCCGCCGCTACGCCGAACTGAGCGGCGGGGCCTTCGATCCCACCGTCGCCCCGCTCGTCAGCGCCTGGGGTTTCAACGGCGCGCAGACCCCCGAGCACCCGCTGCCCCCCGAGACGCTGCGCGCCGCGCTGGCCAATGTCGGCTGGCAGCACCTCGTGCTGTCCAACGGCACCGCCAGGCTCGACCGGCCGGGCATGCAGGTGGACCTCGGCGGCATAGCCAAGGGTTACGCCGTCGACGTCGCCTTCGAGCAGTTGCTGGCCCTGGGGGCCCGCAACGTCATGGTCGACCTGGGCGGCAACCTGCGCTGCGCCGGCCGGGGCCGCGCCCAACGCCCCTGGACCATCGGCGTGCGGCATCCTTTCGACCGCGAGGCCATTCTCGGCACCGTCGAGCTGACCAACGGCCAGGCCACCGCCACCTCGGGCAACTACGAGAAGTTCGTGGAGATCGAAGGCAAGCTGTACGCGCACATCATCGACCCGCGCAGCGGCCTGCCGGTGACGGGCATGGCCGGCGTGACGGTGATCAGCACCAACGCCACCGAGACCGACGGGCTCTCGACCGCGCTGTTCGTGCTGGGCGTGGAAGGCTCGCGCGCGCTGCTCCAGCGGCTCCCGCACGTCGACGCCCTGCTCGTCGAGGACAAGCAACCGCCGACCCTGCTGGTGACCCCGGGCTTCCAACGGCGCTTCAAGCCGGCGCCGGAGCACGCCGCCGCCGTGCGGCCGCTGTGGTGAATGCGGACGCGTGGGTCCGCATCCCGCCTTCTTGACACAAGCCGTCATTTGTCATATGTAAAGGCACATGACATTTCTTGACGGATGTGATCTGGCAGCGCCGCTGCCCGCCGTGCGCGCGCGGGACTGCTACCTGAAGCTCATGCAGACGCGCTGCTTCGAGGAGAAGGCAGCCCGGCTCTTCAGCGAGGGCAAGGTGCATGGGACGGCGCACTTCTGCATCGGGGAGGAGGCGACGGGAGTCGGCGCCTGCTACGCACTCGAACCCGAGGACTACATCGCCCAGACCCACCGCGGGCACAACCAGAGCATCGGCCGGGGCATGAGCATACCGCGCATGATGGCCGAGTTTTTGGGCAAGGCCACCGGCTACTGCAAGGGCAAGGGCGGCTGCATGCACATCGCCGACTTCAGCCTGGGCAGCCTCGGCGCGAACGGCATCGTCGGGGGCGGCATCCCGCTGGCCGTCGGCGCCGCGCTTTCCCAGCGCCTGAGGAGCATTCGGGGTGTCACGGCGTGCTTCTTCGGCGACGGCGCGTCGAACGAGGGCACATTCCACGAGAGCCTCAACCTGGCCGCGGTCTGGCGGCTGCCGGTGATATTCATCTGCGTCAACAACATGTACGCGATGTCCACGGCCCTGCACCGCCACATGGCCATCAGCGACATCTCGCTGCGCGCCCAGGGCTACGGCATGCCCGGCGAGGGCGTCGACGGCAACGACCTGCTGGCGGTCTACAACGCCACGCGGACGGCGCGCGCACATGTTCTCACGCAGGGCCCCGTGCTGCTTGTGCTCAACACCTACCGCGTCATGGGCCACTCGAAGAGCGACGCACAGGTGTACCGCCCGCGCGAGGAGGTCGAGGCGTGGAAGGCGCGTTGCCCCATCAAGCGCTTTCGCGCCCACCTGCTCGCTGCCGGCCTCGCCACGACCGACGCGCTCGACACGCTCGACCGCCAGGCGTGGCAGGACATCGAGGACGCCTACGCCTACGCCGCCCGGAGCCCGGAGCCGAAACTGGAAGAGGTCCTGGATGACGTCTACGCCTGACAACGCCGCTATGCGCGAAATCACTTACGCCGAAGCCATCCGGGAGGCACTGGCCGAGGAGCTGCGCCACGACCCGCTGGTCTACTTTCTCGGCGAGGACATCGGCGTCTACGGCGGGGCGTTCGGCGTCTCCCGCGGCCTGCTCGACGAGTTCGGCCCCGAGCGCATCCGCGACACGCCCATCTCGGAGGCGGCCATCGCCGGCTGCGCCGTCGGCTCGGCCATGACCGGTCTCCGGCCCGTCCTCGAAATCCAGTTCAGCGACTTCTGCACCATCGCCATGGATCAGATCGTCAACCAGGCCGCGAAGGCGCGCTACCAGTTCGGCGGCCAGGTCAAGGTGCCCATGGTCGTGCGCACACCGGGCGGCTCGGGGACCGGCGCGGCGGAGCAGCACTCGCAGAGCCTGGAGGCGTGGTTCTGCCACGTCCCTGGCCTGAAGGTCGTCATCCCGTCCACGCCCTATGACGCCAAGGGACTGCTGAAGGCGGCCATCCGCGACGACAACCCGGTCATCTTCATCGAGCAGAAGCTGCTCTACCGCACGAAGGGCCCCGTGCCTGCCGGCGACTACACCATCCCGCTCGGCGTCGCGGACGTCAAGCGGTCCGGGGGCGATGCGACCATCCTCACTTACGGGCGCATGGCGCCCCGCTGCCTGGCGGTCGCGGACCAGCTCGCGCAAGAGGGCCTCGATGCGGAAGTCGTGGACGTGCGCACGTTGCGTCCGCTCGACACCCCCGCCATCCTCGCCTCAGTCATCAAGACCGGGCGCGTCCTCATCGTCCACGAGGCGTGCCAGACCGGCGGCTTTGGCGCCGAGCTCGCGGCGGTCATTGCCGAAAGCGAGGCCTTCCACTACCTCGACGCGCCCATCCGACGCGTGTGCGGGCTCGATGTCCCGATTCCCTACAACCCGCACCTCGAGGCCAACGTCGTGCCAACCGAGGAGCGGATCCGCGCGGCTTTGCGCGCGCTGGTCAACTGAGAGGATCCGCCATGGCGACAACGATCATCATGCCCAAGGCCGAGATGGCCATGGAGGACGGGCTGCTGGCGCGCTGGCGCGTACGCCCCGGCGAGAGCGTCACGAAGGGACAGCCCGTCGCGGAAATCGAGACAGACAAGAGCATCCTCGAGATCGAGGCGGAGGCGGATGGCGTCCTGCTCGATGCGGTCGTGCCGGAGGGGGCGCGCGTGCCTGTCACCACCGTGCTGGGCTGGATCGGCGCTCCCGGCGAGGCCGTGCCCGCCGCGGCTGCGAGCGCAGCGGGACGAGCCTGCGCCCACGGAGGAGCCGCGGCCGACACGGCGGTTGGCTCTCCAGCGACGCCGACCGGCCACGCGACGCCCCCCGCCCGCAGCCCCGCCGCTGCCCCCACCCCGCCCGGCCGTGTACCCGCGACCCCGGCGGCGAAACGCCTGGCGCGGGAGATGCAGGTGCCCCTGGCGGCGGTATTCGACAGCGCAACGGGGCGCCCCGTCAAGGCCGCCGACATCCTGGCACACGGCGCCGCGGGGCATGCCGACCCTGTGGCCCAGGCCCTCGCGGGCCACGCCCTCCCGGCGGAGCCGTCCGACACCAGCCTGCCACTCACCCATATCCAGCGCAGCAGCGCGCGCCGGCTCGTCGAAGCCCACCTGCGCGTACCCGCCGTCACCCTGCAGGCCCAGGCGGACGTCACGGCCGCGGCCGCGCGCCGTGCTACGCTGGCGGGCGTGGCGGGCCTCCGCGTTACCTACAACGACCTCGTCCTGAAGGCCGTCGCCGCCGCGCTCCGCGACTGCCCGGAGCTCAACGTGGTCTTCCAGGGCGACCGGATCCTGCGGCGCGGGCGCGTGCACCTCTCCATGGCCGTCGCCACGGACCGCGGCCTGCTGGTCCCGGTGATCCGCGACGCCGACCGCCTTTCGCTGGCCAACCTGGCCGCGGAGGCGCGCCGGCTGGCCGACAGCGCACGGGCTGGCGCGCTCAAGCCGGCCGACCAGGAAGGCGGCACGTTCACGGTCTCGAACGTCGGCAAGTACGGCATCACGGCCTTCACCCCGCTGCTGAATCTCCCGCAGGCGGCGATCCTCGGCGTGTGCGCCGTCACGGAGCGCCTGACGCTGCGGGATGGCCGGCTCGAGACGCGGCTGGAGCTGGGGCTCAGCCTGACCTTCGACCACCGCGCCATGGATGGCGTGCCGCCGGCCCGCTTCATGGAGCGGCTGTGCGCGGAGCTGCAGGATCCCGACCGGCTGGCCGCCGCGCCGACTGACACGCAACGCACGCCATGAACCGCCAATCCGCCAACCACCTGATCGAGATTGCGCGCCTTTACTATCGGGAGAACCTCTCGCAGCAGCAGATCGCCGACCGGCTGTCCCTCTCGCGCCCCACGGTCTCCAACGCGCTCAAGCGTTGCCGGGCGGAAGGCATCGTCGAGATCCGCATCCGCGCGCCCGACTCCCCTGCCGTCGAGTTGGCGGGCGCCCTGGCCTCGCGCTGGGGGCTCGCCCATGCCCGCGTGGTGGACCCCGGGCCGGACGAGGCCGCGCGCAGGCGCCACATGGGGCACGCCGCGGCCGTCTACCTGACCAGCCAGCTCGGCCCCACCACCCGAATCGGCTTGTCATGGGGGACCACGCTCTACGAGGTGGTCGAGCAGCTCGCCCTGTCTCCGCACCCGGGCGCCACGGTGGCACAGCTGATCGGCGCCCTGGGCGCCGGCAATCCCTGCTGCGACGGCTTCGAGCTGGCGCGCCGGCTGGCGGAGAAGCTCGGCGGCCGCTACAGCGTCATCCAGGCTCCCGCCATCGTGGGCAGCGCGGCCCTCAAGCGGTTGCTCGTACGCGAGCCGGCGATCCGCGACGCACTGCGTGCCGCCGCGCGCTGCGAGATCGCGCTCACTGGCATCAGCGCCGACGAGCCCGCGCACAACGCCCTGGTACGCGCCGGATACCTCGATCCGGCGGAGGCGGAGGCGCTGTGCCGGCAGGGGGCTGTCGGCCACGCCTGCGGCTGGCACTTCGACGCCGCCGGCCGACTGCTTGACACGGCGCTGCACGCGCGCGTCGTCGGTCTGCCGCTGGCCGAGCTCCGACGCATCCCCTGCGTGATCGGCGTCGCCGGCGGACCCGAAAAGGTGACCGCCATCGCCGGCGCCCTGCGCGGCGGCTTTCTCGATGTCCTTGTGACCGACACCACCACCGCGCGGGCCGTGCTGGACCTGGCGGAAGCCGCCGGACCACGCCCCCGCCGCCAACCGCAAGGAGCGCGATGAGCACCCCGTACCTCGCCGGACTCGATCTCGGGACGACAGGCGCCAAGGCCATGCTGTTCGACCTGCGCGGCAACCCCGTGGGCGCGGCCTACCGGGACTACCCGTGCCAGTACGTGCGGCCCAACTGGGTCGAGCAGGACGCGGACCTGGTCGTGGACAGCGCCATGCGGGTCATGCGTGCAGCCATCGCGCAGGCCGGCGTGCGGCGGGACGAAATCGCCGCCGTGTCGGTTTCGGCCCAGCGCTGCTGCGGCATCTTCCTCGACAGCGCCGAGCGCCAGCTGCGGCCCATGCTCTCCTGGCAGGACAACCGCGCCGCCGCGGAGGTCGAGGAGATTGCCGCCGCCATCCCGGCCGCCGCGTACTACGCCCGCACCGGCTTCCCCAATGGCACAACGTGGCTGCTGGCGAAGCTGCTCTGGGTCCGCAGGCACGAGCCGCGGGTTTGGGGCCAGCTCCGCCGGGTCGTGCAGATGCACGATTACTTCCTGCACGCGCTGGGCGTGGAACCCTACTGCGTGGACTACAACGATGCCTGTTTCTTCGGGTTCTTCGACTCCGCCGCCTGCGCGTGGGATGCCGACCTGCTGCGCCTCTTCGACCTCGACCCGGCCCTGCTGCCCGTGCCAGCCGCCTCGGGCACGCGGGCGGGCGTTGTCTCCGCGGCGGGAGCCGCGCGCAGCGGCCTCGCTGCCGGCACGCCGATCGCGATCGGCGCCGGCGACCAGTGCGCGGGCGCGCTCGGCGCCGGCGTTGTGCGCCCGGGCGATCTCTCGATCTCGCTCGGCACAGCCGGGGCGGTCACGGCCTTCCTGGACAAGCCCTTCCGCGACCCCGCGGGGCGCATGTTCGTCACTACCCACACGCTGCCGCACGCCTGGCTGCTCGAGGGGTACCAGGCCGCGGCAGCGAGCGTGTACCGTTGGTTCCGCGACGAGATCGCCTCGCTCGAGAAGCAGGCGGCCCAGCACGGGCGCCGTGACGCCTTCGAGGTGCTGAACGAGCTTGCCGCGGGCGTGCCGCCCGGCTCGAGGGGCCTGATCCTGCTGCCGTATTTCGCCAGCGCCGCCACGCCCCGGTACAACCCCGAGGCGCGCGGCGCGCTGCTGGGGTTGACCTTCGCCCACGACAAAGCCTGCCTCGCCCGCGCGTTCATGGAAGGGATCACGCTGGACATGAAGGACATGATCGAGGCCATGCGCCGCGCCGGCGTGAGCGCGCAACACGTGCGGGTGCTGGGCGGACCGACCCGTTCGACGCTCTGGAACCAGATCCAGGCGGACGTCTACAACACCACGGTCCAGACCCTGAAAGTCACCGACGCCACGCTGCTCGGCGCCGCGATCCTGGGCGCCGTCGCGGCCGGTGCGTTCGCGGGCGTTCGCGAGGCGGCGGACCAGCTCGTGCAGGTGGACAGCACCTACACGCCCGACCCGGCCCGCGCGGCGATCTATGCCGACGTCTACGCAGCCTACTGCCAATGCTACGACGCGCTCGACAGCCAAGGCGTGTTCCGCACCCTGACGCGCCTGCAAACAGTGTAAGGACGCAGCCGCTACTTCTCGATGGGCAGGCAGCGGCGCACGAAGGCCGGGATGTCCAGGTCCTCGCCCTCGACGATCGTCGGCTCGACGTCCTTGAAACGGCCGCGGCCGGTGCCGACGACCTGGATCAGGTCGGGCTGTTCGATCTTGCCGACGGCCGCCTTGCGCGGGCGCAGCGCCTCGGGAACCTCGGGCACGGGGACCGGCGCCTCGATCCGCTGTTCGGCCAGCACAAGCGTCACGCCGACCCAGCCCTCCCAGCCGTCATTCACCACGGTACCCATGACAATGTGCGCGTCAGGGGCGGCGTGGGCGCGCACGGTCTGCATGACGTCCCCTACCTCGACCAACCGCAGGTCGGGTCCGCCGACGATGCTGACCAGCACACAGCGCGCCTGCTCGACGCGGCGACCGCCCTCGGCCAGCGCGCCGCGGATGGTGCGGGTCGCTGCATCCACGCCCCGCTGCGGGCCATCGGCATGTCCATAGCTGAACGAGCAGATGCCGCCACTGCGGAGCGCCAGGGCGCGCAGGTCCGCGAAGTCGAGGTTCAGGTAGCCGGGATGCGTGAGCAGCTGCCACAGCGCCCCCACCCCTCCGGCCACGATCTGGTCCGAGTCGCGGAACGCCTCGGTGAAGACGGGCTTCCGGCCGTCCGGGAAGAGCCGGTCATTCGGCGTCAGTAGGAGGATATCGCAGGCGTCGCGCAGCTCCGGCACCGCCTCCTCCGCCTGGCTGCGGCGCTGCGGACCTTCGAACGTGAACGGCAGCGTGGCGAAGCAGATCGTGAACGCGCCCAGTGCGCGGGCTGCCGCCAGCACGACCGGCGCCGCCCCCGTCCCCGTGCCGCCGCCGAGGCCGACCAGCACGATGCACAGCTGTTTGCCGGTCAGCAGCTCGCGCACGAGGGCCACATCCTCCTCGGCCGCCAGGTGCCCCAGGCTCACGTGCCCGCCCGCCCCCAGGCCGTCGGTATGGTCCCGGCCGATCTGGATGCGCGTGGGTACCAGGCACTGCTCCAACGCCCGCACGTCGGTGTTGATCGCCGCCAGCAATGGCCCGTCGGACAGGTGCTGCGCAAGGCCATCCACCATGCGACACCCGCCCCCGCCAATCCCGATGATGCAGATATCTTTCTCTTCCATCGCTGCCCGTTCCGCGCGGCGTCCGCGCTGCCGCTCCGCCCCCCCCGGCCTCGTCCCCGCCGGGGTTACCGGGTTACCGCCCGAACAACCCTTTCAGCCAGTCCGTCAAGCCCAGTCCCGTGCGCATCGCGCTGCGCTGCGAGCGATAGCCGTAGTTGATCAGCCCGCAGACCGTGGCGTACTCCGGGCCCTCGGAAACCTCCTTGGGCCCGTTCACGTTGCGCGGCACGCCCACGGCGCACGGCATTTCGAAAACCCGCTGGGCCAGGCTGGTCAGGCCCTTCAGCCGCGCCCCGCCGCCCGTCAGAACCACCCCGCCGCCGATCTGCGGCAGGAGGCCCGTGTTCTCCAGGCGCTTGCGCACCATGCACAGCGTTTCGTCCGCGCGGGCGTGGATCACGGTCTGCAGCGACTTCACACTGACCGACCGCTCGTGAAACGTGCTCTCGTCCGGCACGTCGATGCGCCGCGCCCCCTCGCCGCTGGGCTGCACCAGCGCGCTCCCCTCGGTGCGCTTGAGCCGCTCCGCCACTTTGACGGGCACGTTGAACGCCACCATGATGTCGTTCGTGATGTGGTCACCGCCCACGCCGAAGGCGCCCGCGGCCGCCACGACATTCCCCGCGTAGACGAGGTAGCTGGTCGTCCCTCCGCCCAGGTCGATGACAACCACGCCGCTGCGCTTCTGCTCCGCCGTCAATACGCCCAGCGCGGCGCAGAGCCCGCTGAACGCCACGTCCTCCACGCCCACCGGCACGTTACGCAGCACGCGCACGGTGGTGTGCAGCCGGGAGCGCATCCCGTGCAGCACCAGCAGGTCGAGCGACAGGTTCGCGCCCACGAGCCCCTCGGGCTGCACCACCTCGTCCTGGTCGTCCACGCGGAAATGGCCGTACATGGTGTGCAGGATCTCGCGGTCGGCCGACAGGTTCACGGCCCGGGCCACCTCCATGCACTGCTCCATGTCCTCCTGGCGGATCACATGCCCGGGGTCCATGACCGGCACGCTGCCGCGGTGCACGAGGCTTTGCACGTGCCCGCCCGACAGGGCCAGGTGCACCTGCTTGATCGGCTCGCGGCTGAGTTCTTCGGCGCGCTCGAGCACGCCGCGCACGACTTTGATGGCGTTCTCGAAGTCGATGATCTCGCCCTTGCGCACGCCCGACGAGGCCGCCTCGCCCATGCCCGTGATCGCCACGTGCTCGTCGTCGCGCAGTTCGCCCACGACCGCCACGGTCTTGGTCGTGCCGATTTCAACTGCCACTATCGGTGCTAGCGCCATCGTCCCTGCCCGTCCTGTCCGTACCTGTCCGGCGGCCGGCTGCCCCGGCCGCGCGCTTCAGCGCGCCACGATTTCCCCGTCCAGCGTGGCGTCGAACTGCGTGAGCACCCGGGCGCCGCCCGGCTGCATCGCCTGTACCAACTCGTCGAGACGCGCGCCCAGCTTCTGCCGGGCCACCGGCGAGCGCTGCCCCATGCCCCACCACGCCAGCTGCACGCTGCGCGGCACATTGTCGTAGATCAACGCCACGGTCAGCCGTTCGTCCGAACTGATGTCGATCTGCTTGACGGTGACCCCCAGCTCGGGACTCGCGCATTCGCGCAGCAGGTCCAGCGCCGCGACGGCCGCGCCACTCACGCGGGCGCCCGCCTGGATACCCTTGGCCGGGTGCCCCGTGATCACCGGCAGATCGGCCGCGCCGCGCGGCCCGATCACGAACTGCATGCCTTCCCGGTCAACGGCCATGCGGTCCCCCGCCCCGGCCAGGCGCGCCACCGGCAAACGCTCCGTCACGGCCACGCGGAGCGTGCCGGGGAGCTCGCGTGAAATGGAGAGCGCCTGCACGTTCGGCACCTTGGCGAGCAGATCGCGCCGCTTGGCCCGCACGTCCACCGCGAACAGGTTGGCGCCTTCGCGCACCTGCAGGTAGTCGCGCACAAGGTCGGCGCTGACCACGACCCCCGGGGTGATGGCGATCGTCGTGATGGTGAAACGGCTGTTGCGCGCGAAGAGCGCTTCGCCGAGCGCCCGCACGCCGAAGAAGACGGCTCCCACAGCCGCCGCCAGCAGCGCGGGCACCAGCACGAGCAGTCCCGCCCGGAACATGTTCTCCTTGCGGCGCGAGCGCGAACGCCCGTCCACGCGCAGGATCGTCACGTTGCGCATGTTGCGTTTCTTCAACACGCGCCACAAGTTCCGCCCGGTCAGTTCGTCGTCGTCAAACCCCACCATGGTGCCATCCTCCCCGGCCGGCTTCCACCGGTCGGGCGCCCGGCCTTGCCGCGCCTCAGGCGCCGCAGGCCGCCGTGTTCAAAATCCGTTCGCACAAAACAGGAAAGCCCAGGCCGGCCGCCTGCGCGGCCTTGGGCAGCAGGCTCGTCGCCGTGAAGCCCGGGATCGTGTTCATTTCCAGGACAAAGAGCGCGCCGTCCGGCCGCAGGCGGATATCCACCCGTCCGAAGCCGCGACAACCCAACGCGGTGTATACACGCTTCGCAAGCGCCTGGCAACGCTCGAGCACCTCTGCCGCGAGCGGCGCCGGCACCCGGTACTGTGTCTCGCCTGACAGGTACTTCGCCCGGAAGTCGTAGTTGTCGTCAGGCGCCACGATCTGTACCACGGGCAGCGCCTCGCCATCCACGATGCCCACCGTGAGTTCGCTGCCCGGCACGTACGCTTCCACCAGCACCGTGCCATACTGCCGGGCGTCGGACCACGCCGCGCCCCACTCCGCCCCGTCCGTGACAATGTGCACGCCGATGCTCGACCCCTGGCACGCCGGCTTCACGACGAACGGCAGCGGCAGTGTCGGGAGGACGCCGTTGTCGACCACCACGTAAGCGGGCGTGGACACGCCGGCGGCCTCGAAGCAGCACTTGCTCGCGATCTTGTCGAAGGCCCGCGCGCTGGCTGCCGCGCCCGACCCCGTATAGGGCACCCCCCGCGCGTCCAGCAGAGCCTGGACCTGGCCGTCCTCGCCAAAGCTCCCGTGCATGGCGATGAACACGGCTTCGCACCCCTCCGGCAGCGCCGGCAGCCGGTCATCCTGAAGATCGACGGCGACGACGTCATAGCCGGCCGCGCGCAAACCGTCCGCCACGGCCTTGCCCGAACGCCGCGAGACATCGGCCTCGGACGATGCCCCCCCCATCAACACCGCCACACGCTTGAAACGTCTTGCACCTGTCGTCATGCTTCCGTCGCCATCCCGTCCGCGGGCTCAACCCCACACGCAAAGCTCAGGCGTCAGCGTGACGCCACTCCGGTCCTGCACATCGCCGCGCATCTTCTCCATCAAGGCCCGCACGTCCGACGCCGTGGCGCCCGACTCCGCGACCAGCACGTTCGCATGCTTGGTCGTCACCCGCGCGCCCCCGATCCGCGCCCCGAAGAGGCCGGCTTCCTCCAGCAGTCTGCCGGCGAAGGCGCCGGGCGGATTGCGGAACGTCGAACCCGCCGTGCGCAACCCGTGCATCCATGTGCGCTTCCGCGCGAAGTCCGCGCGCTGCCGCCGGCTGGCCACCCCGTCCGCCACCCGCGGCAGCCTCAGCGCCGCCGCCACCGCCACACGTTGCGCCAGCGTGGCGCACTCGCGGTAGCCGTAGCGCAGCTCTGAGTCGGAGACTATACACAGGCTGCCGTCAGGATTCAAACAGCGAATCCATGCCACATGGCGGTTCAGCTCCCCGCCCCAGGCGCCGGCGTTCATGCGCAGGCAACCGCCCAGCGTCCCCGGGATACCCTCCATGAACTCCAGGCCGCCCCACCCGTGTCCGTCCAGCCACTGCAGCAGCGAACTCACGGTCACAGCCGCGCCGGCCACGACAAGATCACCCTCGACGCGCACGCGCCGCAGCTCCGCGCCCGCCAGCCGCACGGTCACGCCGCGCGCGCCGGTATCGCTGAACAGCACGTTGCTCCCGCCGCCCAGCACGCGCGCGGGCAGGCCGGCCGCCCGGGCGCACGCCAGCGCGGCCGCGACCTCGGCTTCCGTCGCGGCCTCCACCCAGACATCCGCCGAGCCGCCCACGCCGAGCGTGGTGCGCGCGCCGGCGGGCTCGTCCAGGCGCACGACAAGGCCGGGGCACTGCCGGGTGAGCGCGGCGCAGAACGCCCCGTCGGCGGCCCGCGCATCCCCGCCCGCAGCGAGAAACGTCCCCGCGTCGAACGCCACCTGCTCCACGCTGCCCGCCCCGATCACCAGCAACGCATCGCCGGTCCGCAGCTGCCGACGCAGGTAGGCCCACGCCTCCGCCAGCCCGTCGGCCACCAGCACGCGCGGCCCGCCGTGCTGCTCGCCGTACCGCCGCATGTGCCCGTACAGGTCCCATACCGTCCCCCCGCGCAGGGGCGCTTCCGAGGCGGCGTACACCGGCGCCAGGACCACCTCGTCCAGCCCCGCGAACGCCGGCGGAAACGCCGTGCCCAGCGCGAGCGTTCGCGTGTAGCGGTGGGGCTGAAAGACGGCCAGCCGCCGCCGCACGTCCAGCTGGCCGGCGGTGCGGACGAAGGCGGCGATTTCCGAGGGGTGGTGCGCGTAGTCCGAGATGACCTGCACGCCGCACGCGCTGGCAATGCGATCGAAGCGCCGCCGCGGCAGCGCCACCCGCGCCAGGGCTGTGCGGATGACTGGGAAGGGCACGCCCAACTCAAGCGCGACGGCCGTCGCCGCCAGCGCATTCAGCGCGTTGTGTTGACCGGGGGCCGGCACGGTCAACTCGCCCAGCTCCACGCCATCGCGCGACACGCGGAACCGGACTTCCCGCTCGGTCCCCTCGCAAGCGCTGCCGCGCAGCGTCGCGTGCGGCCCGAACCCGAAGGCCAGCGCCCCCGGCACCGCGGCCGTCACGGATGCCGCACGGGGATCGTCCGCGCAGTAGAGCACCCGGCGGCGCGTGGCAGCGGCAACCGTCGCGAAGCAAGCCTCGAACGCGGCCGGTCCGGCGAAATGCTCCATGTGATCGAATTCGACGTTCGTGATCACCGTGTAGTCGGGCGTGTACAGCGCCAGCGTCCCATCGCTCTCGTCCGCCTCGACCACCAGCACATTGCCGCGCCCCGTGCCGGCGACGCCGCCCAGCCAGCCGGGCTCGCCGCCGATGCACCACGACGGCGCCAGGCCGGCCGCGTGCAGGATCTGCGCGATGAAGGTCGAGGTGGTGGTCTTGCCATGCGTGCCGCACACCGCGACGGAGGTGCGCCCGGTCAGCAGCGCGGGCAGGACCTGCCGGCGCCGGGGTACCGGCACGCCCCGCGCCCCTGCCGCGGCGAGGTCGGGAAGGTCCGGCGCGACGGCGGTGCTGCGCACCATCCAGGCCGTCTCCGGCGTGAGGTGGTCGGCGGCGTGACCGATCCGGATATCGAGGCCCGCCGCCTGCAGCCACGCCGTCACCCGGTTTGCGGCGAGGTCGCAGCCGCTCACACGCCAGCCGCGCTGGTGCAGCAGGTAGGCGATCCCGCCCATGCCCACGCCCCCGACGCCGGCCAGGTGGACCGCCCCCGGCGGGCCTGCCAGCCTCGCTTCGACCTCTGCCACGCGTTCGCGGCTCATCGCTTACCTGCCCACCCCGTCAGGACGGACGGGAAACGACCTCGCGCGGTTCGACGATCTCTTTGATGGCGTACGTCGGGCGGCCCTGCGATTCGTACCAGGTCCGGATCTGGATCTCGGCCAGCAGGCCCATGGAGACGAACTGGATGCCGAAGAAGATCAGCATGAACGACGTCATGACCCAGAAGGGGCGCTTCACGAGGTCGGCGCCGAACGTGGAGCCGAACAGCATGAACGAAAGGTGCGCGATGACCATGCCCGTCAGCATCAGCATCCCCGGCACGCCCAGCCACAGCCCGATCCGCCCGAAGATCTGCATCGGCCCCCGGCTGTAGTGCAGGATGAACTTGACGGTCAGGAGATCCAGCACCACGCGCGTCGTGCGGGAGATCCCGTACTTGGACGTGCCGAACTGGCGGGCGTGATGGCGCACCGGCACCTCGTCGATGCGCCCGCCCACCCAGCGGCACAGCGCGGGAATGAACCGGTGCATCTCGCCGTACAGGTGGATGTCCTTGACGATCTCCCGCCGGTAGGCTTTCAGCGTGCAGCCGTAGTCGTGCAGCGCCACGCCGGTCATCCGGCTGATCAGGCGGTTCGCCAGCATGGAGGGCAGCTTGCGGTTGATGTACGTGTCCTGGCGGTCGCGCCGCCAGCCGCTGACAACGTCGAACCCCTGCTCGAGCCGCTCCAGCAGCAAGGGGATATCGGCGGGATCGTTCTGCAGGTCCGCATCCAGCGTGATCACGATCTCGCCCGACGACTCCCGGAAGCCCGCGCTCATCGCCGCGGTCTGCCCGAAATTGGTGCGGAACCGCACGAGCTTCAGCCGCGGGTAGACAGCCGACAGGGCTTTCAGCTTTTCCCACGTGCCGTCCGTGCTCCCGTCGTCGATCAGCACCACCTCGTACGTGCGCCCGAGGCCGGCCACCGCCGCCTCGATGCTCGCACAGAGCGCCTCGACGCTCTCCACCTCGTTGTAAACCGGCACCACGATAGAAAGATTGATCATGTTTCGCTCCGCCGCCGCCGCCCCGCCGGGCCCCCGCAAACGGTCGAAACTGGTCTAGCAGAAACCGGCGCACGACGCCACGTCAAAAGAGGAGGTTGCGGCGTCAGCCACCGGCCGCACCCCCGCCCAGCGCGTTTGGCGCTTCGTAACCCCGTTCCGCGGTGTTACCTCAAGGGCTGCCCGTTGACGACCCATGACCCTGACGCTCCCTTGGACTTACCGGAGGCGGGTCACTCTCGGCCCGGGTTCATACACAGCCGGTCGAACGGACTCTTGACCGACACGCCGGGTTTATTGAGCACGTGCGTATAGATCATGGTCGTCTCCACGTGCGCGTGGCCGAGCAGTTCCTGGACGGTGCGGATATCGTGCCCCGCCTACAGCAGGTGCGTGGCGAACGAGTGCCGCAGCACATGCGGCGTAACCCGCTTGCCCAGGCCGGTGGCCTGGGCCGCCTGGCGGATGGCGGTTTGGAAGGCGCCCTCCAGCACGTGATGCCGCCGCCGCAGCCCGCTGCGCGGATCGGTGGAGAGCTCGCGCGACGGAAAGAGCCATTGCCATTCCCAGCGTTCGCCAGCCTTCGGCAGCTTGTGCTCGACAGGCGGCGGCAGCCAGACGCCGGCCACCCCGGCCGCCCGGTCCTTGTCGAACAGTTCCCTCAGTCGCAACAGATGCGCGGCCAGCGGCCCTTTGAGACCTTCCGGCAACACCGTCACGCGGTCCTTGCCGCCCACGCGGCCTTTGCCGGCTCGAACCGTCACGATGCCGCGCTCCAGGTCAAGGTGCTGGACCCGCAGGCGGAGCAACTCCATGATGCGCAGCCCGGCGCCGTACTGAAGTTGCGCCATCAGCAAGGCGGTGCCCTGCAAGTGCTCGAACAACCGCTTCAGGCATCTGCGCCCCTTTTCAGTTGCGGTTCTTCAGGAACTGTATATTGCCAAATAGGCGCATGTCAATACAGCAACTCGACGAC
>CAYOBW010000063.1:0-29155 GCA_964402115.1 uncultured Victivallales bacterium | reverse complement strand
TCCAAAGGATTCCAATCATTCGCAGCGTTGCTCGCGCCTCTGTTGTTGGCCCAAACAGCCTGCGCGGAACCGGCCCCTGCCTCCTTTGCCTACGTCCTCCAGGCCGACTCGTTCGCCAGGACGAAACCCGCCGCCGTCGAGCGGCTCGCGGCGTGCGGACGCGATTGGATCGTCCTCGATGCGGCGTTCAGTACCGATACGCCTTGGGAGCGCGAGGACGTCGATGCGGTCCGCCGCGGGCAGCCGGGGCACAAAGTGATCGCCTACATTTCCATTGGGGAGGCGGAGGATTACCGGCCCTACTGGCGCAAGGAGTGGGGCAGCAAGGGCAAGCTCACCGCCGCCGCGCCCGCCTGGCTCGGGGCGGAGAACCCGGAGTGGCAGGGCAACTACCGCGTGAAGTACTGGCAGCCGGATTGGCAGCGCCTCATCCTCGCCGCCGTGGATGACGCGCTGGCGCGCGGCTTTGACGGCGTCTATCTCGATATCGTGGACGGCTTCGAGACCTTCGAGCAGGATGGCAAGGACTTCATTGACGACCGCGTGAACCCGGAGACGAAGCAGAGCTACCGCCGCGACATGGTGGACTGGGTGAAAGCCATAGCCGCCCGCGTCCGCAAATCGAATCCCGCCGCGCTCGTCATCCCACAGAACGGTTCGCAACTCCTCGCGCACGCGGACTTCCTCGAGAACATCAGCGCCATCGGCATCGAAGACCTCTTCACCGACGGCAACAAGCTCCAGTCCAAGTCGGGCACAAACGAAGTGCTGGGCCACTTGCGGAAAATGGCCGGAGCGAGGAAGCCCGTGCTGCTCATCGAGTATCCGAAGAACGCGGAGCGGCAGGCGCTGTCGAAAGCGTCGGCGAAGAAGCACGGACTGATTTGGCTGGTAACGGATCGACAACTGAGGACGCTCGGGGAGTCGGGGCGGTGAGTGGCGCGCGTGCCGCCGGGACGAGTCCAGGACTAAAGATAAATAGGCGCTCCCCTCCCCTGATCCCGCCACCCTCCTGTGCCGCGCCACACCCCCATCGCACGGGCACATCTGTGATCTATTGACTTGCGCTCGCCCCGCCGGTCGGCGCAACGTCAGTCTCGAGGTTCGGCGAGCTTGCGAGCCGTAACCCACCCGATGGTCGGCGACGTGTATTTGTCCAGCCTTCGATTTCCCATCGTCCTCGTCCTCGTCCTCGATTCCCTCGTTTGTCTCTTCGAGGACGACGACCGTTCGCTGTGCTCACTGAGGACGAGTACGATGGATCGCCTGCCTACAGCCTAACAGCCCACAGCCTAACAGCCTAGACGCCCTTCCAGGGTCAATCAAACGCAGATGCGCCCCATCGCACCCCCGCACAAGCGTCGCATTGCTTTTGGCTGCGATTCGGGGCAGCATGGGGTTTTGACAGGAGAGAGGAGTTTCCGGCATGCACATGCACAAATGGTTCTGGGTCGCCGCGACAGCCGGCCTGCTGGGCACGGCCCGGGCGCAGCAGGTTCCCGACCCGGCCCTGCACGCCCGCAACAAGGCAGCCGTGGCAACCGCCGACCGCGCCGCCGCGGAGCGCTACAAGAACAACCCGGACGTCTTCCTGCGCCCCGGCCTGGTCGCCGACCGCAGGACGCGCACCGTCGCCCTGCGCGCCGAGTCCACCGGCATCACGGGCGGCACGACGGTCGAGTTCTTCCTGATCGCCGAGAACAGCGGACACGGCTACGAAGCGGTGGCGCTCTCCTTCGCGGGCGCGGGCGACGTCCAGGCCGCGCTGAAGTTCATCGGGCTGCAGCCGGGGCGTCCCGTGGACCCGAACGCGTTCCGTTTCTGGCCGAGGGGCGAGCGGGTAATCATGCACGTCTCCGCCGCGGGCGCCACCAACTGGCCGCCCGGCGCCGTGCGCGCCGAACGGCTGGTCAAGAGCACGCAGAACGACCAGCCGCTGCCCGAGACGGGCTTCGTGTTCACCGGCTCTCCCCCGGTCACCAACGCGGCGCTGGCCGCGGCAGGCGTGGTGCGGGCGGACGAGGGCGAGCCGCAGTCGATCGCGTCCAACTACAACGAACCGCAGACCGTTCTCGACGTGCCCCGCAAGGCCCCGCAGGGCGACGTCTACAACACGCAGGTCATGCACCCCGATTTCGCGCTGCCCTTCGGCGTGCCCCTGGAGATCGTGCTGGCACCGGCCCGGCCCGACGGGGCCAGCTGCGTGCGCGAGGCCGTGCTTGCCGTCAGCCCGGCCGCAGCCGGCGGCGGCACGAACGGCGCGGCCCTGCGCTGCGAGCTGACCGCGGGCGCCCCCGGCGCAACGAACCGCGCGGCGGTCGCCGCCGGCGCCGACACCTGGCCCGCGACGCTGCAGACGCTGCGGCAGTGGATCGAGGGAGGATTCGATCCCTACGTCACGCTGCGCGTCGACCCGCGCCTGCGGCTCGACACGCTGGGCGCACTCTGCCGCGCCCTGCAGGAGTTGGAGCAGGAGCGCGGCATCCGCGTGGAGCCGCCCGAGGCGGGCCAGTTCTACTTCCTGGCCCACGTGTCGCCCGAGCGCTTCCGCGCGCGCAGCGAGCGACCTGGCGAGGCCTGGGAGCTGCGGCTCGAGAAGAGCGGCGCCGCCGTGCGCGGCACGCTGACAAAGATCACGCTCAACTGGAACGAGGCAACCAACCAGACCGTGGCCGACACGCTGGATTACCCGCTGGCCAAACCCGCCGACCTCCGCGCGGAACTCACGCGGCGCGGCCCGGGCCTGCCCGTGGTCCTCGTGTTCGCGGACGCCGGCGTGACACAGGGCGAGCTGCTGAGCTACCTCACCCCCGCCGTCCTGACCACGCACAATACGGTCCACATCTTCATCGGCCCGCCGGGAAAATAGGGGCGCCTATTGGTGCAAAAACATCTACTGGAAGACTGGAAAGTCCAACGCGCACGGCAGCGGTGCGATGTCAACGGTGGCAAGGATTCATCCGACACAGCCGACCCGGTAACTGGGAGCGGGGGCGTCCCGCCCCCGGTCTTCTCGTTGCGGGGCGAGACGCCCCCGCTCCCAGTCGGGCGAACACGGTTTCGGGCGAACACGGTTTCACCACGAGAACTAGCCACGAGAACTAGTGGCGAGTGAATAGGTTACAACGGAAACAGATGGCTCTGAACGGCTTGCGGCCGCTTTTCGACGGTTAAACGGCGCTGTAGGCTTCCGGCGATTCCCTCACGGCCCAAGTCTCTCCGTCAGGCGTTGTCCCCCGCTGTTCGAGAATGAAGCGGGACCGATGTCCGTACTGACACTCCATGGCGCTGACGAACCCCCTGGATCCCACCGCAAGTGATTCGGTCCAGTGCGGCTCACGCTCGCGCGATCCCGCCAGACGCTCGGCCAGACTGGCGGCAAGAGACGCCCGCAGTCCGCCCAGACTCCCTCCGCCCAGGCTCTCCAGCAGGCGCTCCAGCGAAAGAATCCGGAAGCGCTGACGCTGACCTGTCAGTTCCGCATAACCGCTCCAGCGCCACTCGGCGGGGTGCGTAACCGCGCCGGCGCGAACCATGTTCAACTCCACGTACAGCAGGCAATTCCACAAGTGCCGACCGTTCTCGATGACCGTGCATTGATATGTGTCTTCCCAGAACGCGCCACTGGTCCCCTTGCGTCTGTTGTACTGCTGCCCGCCGGCGCCCGCCGCCAGTTGCATCATCCGGCTCACGGCTTCCACGTCATCCACATGCGCGACGACGTGGACATGGTTGCAGGTGATGTTGTAGCCGTACACCGCCACACCGTGTCGGTTCACGCCCGCCCGCAGCCACTCGCGATACGCGTCTCGGTCCTTGGCGAAACGCAACAGAAACCGACGATCATGGCAGCGTTGCGTCAGATGATACGTGTATCCCGGCAGCAGATAGCGACTCGCCCGTGGCATGCCGTGTACGGTAGCACGTCGGTCGTGCCGCTCGGAAGCCGAAATGGTGGACGAAAAGCGCGTCCAATGCTCGCCGGGGCACGTACTTGCCGCGCAAAATATTCAGCTACCACGTGTTCGCGTGGTGAAACCGCGACAGCCCGCAGTGGAGAGGACGTGCCGCAAAGAGGAGGTGGCGCCTGCGCTACGTCCGGCCGAACTTGCGCCCCAGCTCGTTGAACGACGTGAAGATGAGCGTGGGGCGGCCGCGGGGGCAGGTGTAGGGCATCTCCGCCCGCGCGAGGTCCACCACGAGCTGTTCGATCTCCTGCAGGGTCAGCCGGTCGCGCCCGCGCACGGCGGCGCGGCTGGCGGCCTCGGCCACGGACGTCTCGAGCCAGTGCGTGTCGCCGCGCGCGCCGGCGGTCTCCAGCGCGTGCGCCACCTCGTTGAGCAGCGCCGCTCCCGGCGCCCCGGCAAAGCACGACGGCAGGGCGTCCACGACGAAGCTGTCGCCGCCGAACTCCGCCACGCCAAACCCCAGCTCGCGCAGACGCTTCCCGTGCCGACGGACGCGCGCCGCATCCTTCGGCCCGAGGTCCACCGTCTCCGGGAGCAGCAGCGACTGGCTCTGGACCCGGTTGCCGGCGATGTCGCGCATGAACCGCTCGTACAGCACGCGCTCGTGGGCGGCGCGGGGGTCCATGATCACCAGCCCGTCTTCCGTCTCGAGCAGCACATACAGGCCCGCCACCTGCCCCAGCACGCGGCACCACGCCCAGGGCGCCTGCTCGGTCAGCGGCCCGACCGGCCCGCCCGACGCGCCCACGGGGCATGGCAGGGCGTCGGCCGCTCGTGGCGGGACGGACGGTGAAGGGGGTGCGCCTGCCGACGCGGGCGACGGCGCGCCGCCGGGGCCGAAAGGAAAGACCGACGGCTCCGGCGCGGGGCCGGCCGAAGCCGGGGCAGGCGGTCGCGGGTACTGGAACGGCGGGGCGGAAGGCAGGTCCGCGATGCTCAACTGCACGTGGGCCGTCGGCGGCGCCAGGGCGCGCGGGGGGCCCGGCGGCGGCTGTGCCGGGGCGCCGGCGCCTGAAGCGAGCACCGTGCGCAGCGCGTACAGCACGGCATCGCGCACGTCGCCGGGCCGGCGGAAGCGGACCTCTCGCTTCGTGGGGTGCACGTTCACGTCCACGTCGCCCGGATCGAGCTCGAGGTAGAGGAACACGGCGGGGTGCCGGTTCTCGGGCAGCAGGCCGCGATACGCTTCGCGAAGGGCGTGCCCAAGCAGCGGCGCGCCGGCGGCGCGCCGGTTGACGAACACGTACTGCTCATTGCGATCCGCCCGGCTTTGCGTGGGCAGGCTGATGAACCCCGTCACACGCACACCGGCCTGCGTGGCCGCGACGGGGCGCAGGTGCCGCAGGTAGTCGCTGCCGAAGAGGTCACCGAGCCGCTCCGGCAGCGTCGCGCCGGGCGCCAGACGGTAAAGCTCGCGAGAGTCCACCCGCAGGCTGAACCCCACCCCGGGCCGCGCCAGAGCCGTCACGATGAAGGTCTCCTTGACGTGGGCCAGCTCGGTTTCGTGCGAGCGCAGGAACTTGCGCCGCGCAGGAACGTTGAAGAAGAGGTCGCGGACCTCGATCGTCGTACCCGTCGGTGCGCCAGCGTCCGCGACATCGCGCAGCTTCCCGCCATCGATCAGGATCTCCGTCCCGCCCACGGCGCCCTCCAGCGCGGACACCAGCCGGAAACGGGAGACGGAGGCGATGGCGGCCAGCGCCTCGCCCCGGAAGCCGAGCGTGTCGATGTGCTCGATGTCGTCCACGTCGCGGATTTTGCTCGTGGCGTGGCGCTCGACCGCCAGCAGGGCGTTGTCGCGGTCCATCCCGGAGCCGTTGTCGCGCACGGCCACCAGCTTCCGGCCGCCCGCCACGATCTCGACGTCGATCTGCGTCGCGCCGGCATCCACGGCGTTCTCCACCACTTCCTTCAGGACGGAAGCGGGACGTTCCACGACCTCCCCCGCCGCGATCTTGTTGATCACGTGATCGGAGAGCACCTGGATCTGGCGGGCTGCAGACACGCCGACACGATAAGCCCGCCCCCGCGGCGGCGCAAGCGCGGAGAAGACGGGGCGACGCCTGTCGCTCACCGCCTGGCGGGCGGGGCGGCCTGGAGGTGCGCGCGGAAGCGGAAGCGGTCGTTCGGGGCGGCGTCGCCGCGCAGGGTGAAGTCCGTCCAGTCGCCGGCCTGGAAGCAGTGATCGGCCCACTTGAAGTCGAACGTCGCGTCGCGCCGGTCGACCCCGACGGCCGCGCGCGGCACGGCCAGCGCCAGCTCGGCGCCCTCGGCGCGCCAGGCCCCCTGCGCGACGGGCTGCCAGCCGCCGGCGGCGTGGCGCTCGATGCTGGTGCGCGCCCCCTGCCGGGTGCGGTTGACGGCGTAGTCGTAGCCCAGCCAGCCCGTGGCGGCGTTGGTGTCGGCGTCCACGTACAGCACCATCCAGTCGGCATTCGTCGCGGCCGTCAGCGGCGCCCGGGCGCGGACGTGGAACCACACGTGCGTGGCATCGTGCGCCAGCCGGGCCTCCACGATGTCGTTGCGGGCGCTCGCGTCGGTGTAGAGCCCCGCCCCGCCCACGCCGGCATGCGCGCGCGGCAGCGCGTCGCCGACGGTGTCGGCGAAAACCGGCGCGACAGCCGCCCACGTCGCCAGGGGGCCGTCCCAGGCAACGGTGTGCGCCGGCACGGCGGGGATAGCCGCGGCGCCCTTGTAGCGCCGGATGCCGTCCACGAGCTGGTAGTAGTAGGCGTCGCCATGACCGCCACGCATGGGCTCGATGTCGCGGCTGCACTCGCGGTTGTACTGGTCCACGAAGGTCATCCGGCCGTTGCGGTCGAACCGCCCCGCGATCCACTCGTTCCAGCCTGTCACCATGACGAACGGCGGCGCGAGGGCGAGGGCGCGCCGCCACTGCTCGGCGGCGTTGAGGCCGCGGTCCAGCGCGGCGGGCGAGGCGTCGGCCTGGCCGTCGTGGAACCCGCGCCCGCGGGCGTTGCCGTCGCTCATGTTGGTGACCTTGCCGTCGCTGGCGCGGAGGTTCTGCGCCACGGAAACGTTCACCTGTTCCGGGCGGTTGGGATCGTCGGTGTAGCCGTAGGGCTGCGGGTAGGCCGCCTCCCAGTGCCAGGCGTTCTGCGTGTTGACCATTTCGAACGGCCAGTGCGCGCGGCGCAGCGTGAAGCAGGCGCGCACCTCGGGACTGGCGGCCGCGGGGTCGCAGATCAGGAGCGGCTTGCCCTGCCAGATGAACCACAGGTCGCGAAAATCGCCAGGCTTGTAGAGATCCTCGTAGAGCTGCTGCGCGGTGCGGCCCGCCTCGGTGTTGACCATGAACGCGATCCCGGGGGTGCGGACGCCCTCGCGGCGGGCCTGCGCGAAGACCTCGCAGAGCTTGCGGTAGATGTCGCGGTAAATCGCGGCGTTGGTCGTGTCGAAGATCAGCGTGTCCACCCCCGCGTCGGCGAGCATCTGCGCGTGCTTGCGCAGCACCCAGGGATCGTCGCCGCGGTAGTAGCCGAAGAGCGGCTCGCCCCAGTAGTGCGGATGGCCGGACGGCCCCCAGCCCGCCTCCGGCTTGTGCAGGGCGTCGGGGTTGGCGGCGAGGATGCGGCTGACGTCATAGGGGCCCCGCGAGCCGTACGAGCCGTGCCAGAGGAAGTAGAAGATGCCCACCCACCGGTCCGCGCGCGGCGCGCCGACCTCGGCCGCCAGCGGCAGCACGCGACCCAGGCCATCCGTCGCGGGCCAGGGCACGCCCGCGTGCGGCTTCCCGTCTGCGGCCGCCGCCAGGCCCGCTGCCGCCAGGCCGACGGCCGAAACAACCACCAGCCAGCCCCGCCACCCTCGTCCCTCATCCTGCATCGCGCACGCATCCTTTCGCCGCCACCGCGGGCAAGGGGCCAAGACTAGCAGCTTGCGCGCGTTTCGCAAGGGATTGGCACACGCGGCTTGACGGCGGGAAGCCAATGGTCTCATCATCAGGACACAGGAGCAGCGCACCTCATGAGCATCGAGCTTGCCAAGCGCCGAAACGCGGGCCGCGATTTCCCCGGCCGCGCCAGCCAGCCGACGACGCGGCGCATCGCGGTGCTGGTGGATACGGCCACATCCTGGGGGCGCGGCGTGCTCCGGGGCATCAACAGCTACGCCCTGAAACACGGCCCCTGGGAAATCTTCGTCGAGCCGCGCGGGCTGGAGGAGCGGCTCCGCATGCCGGCCGGCTGGCGCGGCGACGGGGTCATCGCGCGCGTCGGCCAGGCCGAGTTGGCCCGCGAACTCAAGGCGCTGGGGCTGCCCGTCGTCAACGTCAGCGGCATCGAACTGCCGGAGGCTGCTTTCCCGCGCGTTGCCACCGATCTCCGCGCTTCCGGCGCGCTGGCCGCCCGCCATTTCCTCGAGCGCGGGTTCCGCCATTTCGCCTACTTCTCGGTGCACGGGCTGCGGTACGTCGCCACCCACCGCGACGCGTTTGCCCAAGCGGTGGTCGCCGCGGGTGGCGACCTCGCGTCGTTCGCCGTCAAACCGATGGCGGGCGCCGAACCCGACTGGGGTCTCGACCTGGCGCAGCTGGGCCTGTGGGTGCGCAGCCTGTCCAAGCCGGTGGCGATCCTGTGCTGGAACGCGAGCAGCGCGCGCGAGATCGTCTATGCCTGCCACGAAGCCGGCGTCCTGGTTCCGGAGGAGGCGGCCGTGCTCGCGCAGTCGGACGACGAGGTGCTCTGCGAGACGTCCCTCGTGCCGATCTCCGGCATTGCGGTCACCGGCGAGCACATCGGACACCGGGCGGCGGAGGTGCTGGACGGCCTGTTCCACCGGATCAAACCCACGCCCGGGATCACCCTCATCCCCCCCCTGGGCATCGTCGCGCGCCAGTCCACGGACACCCTGGCCGTCCGCGATCAGGCGCTGGTCAAGGCCCTGTACTTCATCCGCCAGCACGCGGCGGTGGCGGTCCGCGTCACGGAGGTGGCCCGGGCCGCGGGCGTATCGCGGCGCGTCCTCGAACGCCGCTTTGCCGAGGTGCTCCGCCGCTCGCCCGCAGATGAGATCCGCCGCGCCCACCTGGACCGGGCGAAGCGCTTGCTCGTGGAGACCGACCTGCCCATGCCGCTGGTGGCGGAAAAGGCCGGTCTGGGCTCCCAGGCTTATCTCTCCTACCTCTTCGGCCGCCACATCGGCGTCGCCCCCGTCCGCTACCGCAAGGAGAATCGTTTGCGTCTCGACACCGCGGCGCGCTGACGAAGGGGCCGGCTGCGAACGGCGCGGGAGCACCTGGCGTTCGGACCCACGCGGGGCGGGATCGCAATCCCAACCCGACCCAAGCGGGCGGACCGGGGACGGTCGGGCTGGCGATCCCCACACCCACGGACAGACCGACCGTGCGCAGGGACGGCGCGGGAGCGCCGTACGTAGCACGGTCCTCCCGGGCCGTCCCGGCCAGCGTCAAGAGACCGGCGCAGTCTCGTCATGTGCTCGGCCTCGGAGCGGCCGGGGCCACGGGGACGGATAGCGTGTGCCAGCCCCCGGCGCGTTTTCTAAAACAATTGCCGCACGCAGGCGTAGAGCCACCCAGTCGCTGCCGGTATCATGTATTATGTTGCATGGGTGCTTGGGGCAAGTGCGCCGCGACGGGGCTGGCTGGCAAGAAGGAGCTAGGCGATGATGGCAGGTTGGATGCGCGTCGGACAACGTTGGACGATCATGCTGGGCGTCACGCTGGCGGGGACATCGGCGCTGGCGTCCAATGGAACGTGGAACGGCACGACGGATGCGGCCTGGACCACGGCAGCGAACTGGAGCAGCGGCGCGTTTCCAGCCAGCAACGAAACGGCCACCTTCGCCAACGCCGGCAGCGGCCGCACCACGCTCACGGGCAGCCCGATCAGCCTGGCGAAGATTGTCTTCACGAATGCCACGTGCGCGGCTTATACGTTGAGCGGCGATTTCGTGTTCAACACAGCCGCCAACAACGGCATCATGGTGGCGGCTAACGTCGTCTCGAACCAGACCTTCAGCGGCCTGCTGACTTTCGGCGGAGTCGGCAGCGTGGCGAACACCTTCCAGGTTTTCAACGACGGGGCTGGACTGCTCACGTTCGCCAACACGCTGTCATCCACCGTCAACAACAAGACGCTCAACATCGGCGGCACGGGCAGGGTCGTGGCTAACGGGCTGATCGGTTACGTCGCCGGCACAGCGCTGCTCAAGAACGGCAGCGGCACGGTCACACTTGCTTACACAGACAGCACTTACAACGGTTACACCCTGATCAACAACCCCGGCGTGCTGGCGGTCGCCAAGCTGGCCAACGGCGGCGCGACCAGCAGCATCGGCGATTCGGCCAACGCCGCCGCCAACCTCAGGATTGCCGGCACGCTGCGGTACATCGGCGTCGGCGCGCAGAGCACGGACCGGCTGTTCCAGATCGGGTCCGGCTGCACGCTCGACGCTTCCGGCACGACGTGGGGCGACACCGTGACCTTCGGCAACGCAGGCACGCTCGGCTTCACGGGCAATGGCGCACACACGCTGACCCTGACCGGGGCGAACGTCGGCGCGAATACCCTGGCTTGCAGCATACCCAACTCCACCGCCGCCACCGCCGTCGCGAAGACCGGCGCCGGCCGGTGGACGCTGTCCGGCGCAAACACCTACAGCGGCGCGACGACTATCAGCGCCGGCACGCTCACGCTTCGGCATGCCAAGGCCCTGGGCGACACAGCCGGCGGCGCCGTGGTCGCCAACAATGCCCGTCTCGAGCTCGATGGCGGCCTCACGGTCGCGGGCGAGGCGCTGACGATCAGCGGGCCGGGCGGGACGGCATTCTTCAACGGCGCGCTGAACAGCAAAACCGGCAACAACACCTGGGCCGGCAACGTCACGGTGGGGGCCGCGGGCGCCCGTATCGGCGCCCAGACCAACGCCACGCTGACCGTATCCGGCGCCATTGACAGCGGGGGCAACGCCTACGGGCTGATCGTGCGACCCAACGACATGACGGCGACCGTCGTTTTGTCTGGCGCAAGCACCTACGTTGGCGCCACGACCGTCTTCGGCGGCACGCTCAAGCTCAGCGGCGGCGACGACCGGCTCCCCGTCGGAACCACGCTGCAGTTGGGCTACGCCGGAGTCCCTGGCGCCGTTGACCTCAACGGCTGCAGCCAAACCGTGGCCGGCCTCCAGAGCACGGCGGGCGACCCGGCTTGGATCATGAACAACAGCGCGGCCGCCGACGCCCTCCTGACCATCGTCGGCGCGGGTCAGACGTATGCCGGCACGATCCGCGACGGGGCACTCCGCAAGGTGTCCGTGACGCTGAACGGCGGCACCCAGACGCTGAACGCCACGAACGCCTACACGGGCGCCACGGCCATCAACGCGGGGACGCTGGCGCTCGGCCCCGCGGGCACGCTGCCGACCGCCTCGCCCGTGACCCTCGCGGCGGGCGCGACGCTGGACGTCTCGGCCCGCGCGGCTTACACCTGGGGCGCCGGCGCCACCCTCACCGCCAGCGGCACGGGAACGGCGGTGAGCACCAACGCCGCGACCATCAAGGGCGGCGCCACCGTGGACCTGGGCTTGCGGCCGATCACGCTGAACATCGCTCCCACCAACTTCACCGGCGATGCCGCCCATCCGGCGCTGTATGTGGCGCAGGGCGCGCTGACCCTGAACGGCACGCTCACCGTCAGCAACAACGGCACGGCGCCGCTGGGCGTGGGCACTTACGCCCTCATCGAGCAGGCCGGGGGGACGATCACGGGCAGTCCCACGCTGAAACGCAAGGTTGGCGGACAGGGACTGGCCAGCGGCACGGGCGCCTCGCTGCAGCTAAGCGGCCCGTCGCTGAACCTGGTGGTCTACCCCGTCACCCCGACCGCCACCACGCTCGCGCGACACGCAGGCACCGGCGCCGCCACGACCTACGGCGACAGCCTCTCCTTCGACGTGAGCGTAACACCGTCCGAAGCAACGGGCTCGGTCACGCTGGAGGAGGGTGGAACGATCCTTGGCGCCGGAACGCTGGCGGGCGGGACCTGCACCCTGACGCTGGCGCCCGCGGCGTTGACGGCGGGAAGTCACGACCGGATCGTGGCGGTCTACGAGGGAGACGCCCTCTACGGCCCGAGCAAGTCTGATACACTCGTTCCGTCGCAAACCGTGGCCGCAAAAGAACTGACCGTGCTGGATGCCACAGGCGACAACAGACTCTTCGACGGCACGACCGCCGCCACCTTCAGCGGCACGCTGAGCGGGGTGGTGGACGGCGACGATGTCAAGTTGCTCGGCACGGGCCAATTCGACAACGCCGGCCCGGGCGCGGCGATTGCAATAACCGCAACGGCCACGCTGGGAGGGGCGGCGGCGGGCAACTACGCGCTGAAGCAACCGACGGAGCTCGCCGCGGACATCAGCACGACCGCTGTCTGGACGGCCACGACGGGCGATTTCCTCTGGAATACCCGCAGCAACTGGCTGAGCCGGGTCATCGGCTCGGGCAATGGTCAAACCGCCGACTTCAGCACCCTCGATCTCGCGACGCACACAACCGTTCACTTGAACGCCGCGCAAACCATCGGGAACCTTGTCTTTGGCGACACCGATACGAACTCGGCCGCCGGCTGGACGGTGGACAACAACGGCACGGCGGCCAACACGCTGACCCTCGCCGGCGCCACGCCCACGATCACGGTCAACGCGCTGGGGGCCGACAACCGTGCGACCATCGGTGCTGTCGTGGTGGGCTCGGACGGCCTGACCAAAGCCGGCCCGGGCACGCTCGCGCTCACCGGCGCCAACTCGTACGGCGGCGGCACGGTCCTCGGCGCCGGGGCCGGCCGCCTGATCGCGTCGGTAAGCACGAACCGGAACGCGCTCGGCAGCGGCGCCGTCGCGATCGGCGCCGGGGCCTCCGTGCAGCTGGCGCACGCCGGCACGGCCGGCAACACGACGCTCGGCAACGCATTCACGGGCGCCGGCGAGCTCCGGCTGGACTTCGCCGCGGGCGTGACCCCGCGCGGCACCTACATGACCAACCTCACCGCGTTCGCCGGCACGATCCACCTCGCCGCCGCGGGTCCGACGGGTGACAAGTGGAGCGTCGGCGGGGTCCAGGCGCCCGGCGCCACGCTGCGGATCGACGACGGCAGCCAGCTCTTTCTATCGGGCAGCGCAGCGACATTCGGGTCCATCGTCACCACCGGCAACGGCAACGTCGAGGGCCGCGGGGCGCTCCGCATCACGGGCGCAACGGCCGTCCTGAATGGCGACATCACCCTCGCGGGCCATACGTCCTTCGGCCTGGAAGCTATCGGCGCGCGAGTCGCCGGCAACATCGCCAGCGGCGCGGCCGGAACCCAGACGCTGACCGTCGGCACCGCCAACAGCGCGGGCTCCGGGACGCTGAGCGGCGTCATCGGCGGTGGCGTCGGCACGCTCGCGCTGACGAAAGCCAGCGGCGGCACGCTGACGTTGAGCGGCACGAACACCTATGCCGGCGTCACGACCGTCAACGCCGGCGTCCTGACGATCCGGAACGGCCGCGCGCTGGGCGCCGCGACAGCCGGCACAACGGTGGCGAACAATGCCCGGGTCGAGCTCGACGGCGGCGTCACGGTCGCCGACGAGCCCATCACGATCGTCGGCCCCGGCGGGGTCGGTTACTACTACGGGGCGCTGAACTGCAAGACCGGCACGGCGACCTGGGCGGGCAACGTCACGATCGGGGACCCCCTCACGCGCATCGGCGCCCTGGCGCACGCCACGCTGATCGTCTCGGGCGTCATCGACAGCGGCGCGAACAACTACGGACTGCTCGTGCGCCCGTACGATGCCAGCGCGACGGTTGTGCTCACCGGCGCCAACACGTACAAAGGCCCCACGCAGGTCTTCGGCGGCACGCTCCGGCTCGCCGGCGACGACAACCGCCTGCCCGTCGGCGTCCCCCTGCAGCTGGGGACCGCCAATGTCTCGGGCATGGTGGACTTGAACGGCTGCAACCAGGAGGTCGCGGGATTGACCGTCACGCAGACGGTTGCCCCCTACGCCAACGAGATCAAGAACAGCGCGGTCGCGACCGCGGTCCTGACGGTCAACAACGCGACCAGCGACACGTACAGCGGGAAGTTGACAGGCAACCTCGGCCTCAGGAAGAGCGGCGCCGGCAGTCTGACCCTCTCCGGAGCCAACACCTGCACCGGCGGCACGACCGTCGTCGCCGGCACGCTGACCCTGGCAGCCCGCGGGGCGCTGCCGCCGGGCGGCGTCAGCCTCGGCGGCGGCACGCTGCAGGCCGGCACGTACGTCAACACCGCCGGCGCGCTCGGGCTCGCCGGCAACAGCGCCATCGTGTGTGACACGGGCGCCGCGCTGGCCTTCGCCGACAGCACCGGCCAGGACTGGGGCGCGGCCAGGCTGACCGTGACCGGCCCCGGGTTCGGCGAAAGCGGCCCCTCCCCCCTCCGCTTCGGCACGAGTGCCACGGCGCTGCGCTCGGCGCAGGTCGCGGCCATCACGGTGGAAGGCAAAACCGCCACGCTCAACGCGGACGGTTATATCAATATCGCGACGAGACCGCCGGGCACGGTGCTGATCATCCGGTAAGCAGGAGATGATAATATGAGGACAGGACACACATCGGGCGGGAGTCCGTGGCTGGCGGTCGTGGCGGTTGCGGGGGGGCTGGCGCTGGCGGGGGCAGGCACACCTGCACTCGGGGCCAACGGCACGTGGACCGGCTTGAGCAACGCGAACTGGAACAACAACGGCAATTGGACGGGAGCCGCTTTCCCCAACGGCTCCGGGCAGGTTGCGACATTCAACGGCGTCGGCAACGGCAACAGGACGATCACGCTGGGGGCCGACATCACGATCACGACCATCCTGTTCGACACGGTCAACTGCGCGTCGTACGCCTTCAATGCCGGCAACAAGTTCATCCTCGGCGGCGCCGGCAGCATCACGTTAAACAGCACGGTCCTTGTCGGCCAAACGTTCAGCTCACCGCTGCAGTTGGGGGGCGATGGCAGGGCCGCCACCTACAACCTGGTCAACGACAGCACCGCCGCGACCCTGATCTACGGCGGCAACATCACCGGCGGCCCCGGAGGCACGCCGGGCACGAAAGTGCTGGCCATTGCCGGCGCGGGCAATCTCGCCCTCAACGGGGCGATTTCCATCGGTGGCGCCAGCTTCCTGCAGTTGACCAAGAGCGGCGCCGGCACACTCACCCTTGCCGGCAACAACACCTACAAGGGGCAGACCACGATCAGCGGCGGCCAAGTCACACTCGCGCACAACAACGCGCTGGGGGACCTCCCCAGCGACACGCTGCTGAAGGGCGGCGCCACGCTGGCCCTGCAGGGCGG
Source organism: uncultured Victivallales bacterium (assembly GCA_964402115.1). Lineage (GTDB taxonomy): Bacteria > Verrucomicrobiota > Kiritimatiellia > UBA8416 > CAYOBW01 > CAYOBW01. The sequence goes on along the minus strand of CAYOBW010000063.1, from coordinate 13,836 downwards.
GATCACCGTGACAGAGGCGTTCGGGGAGATCGGCACGAATCCGACCGCGGCGACGATTCGCAACCTGAGCGGTGACAACATCCTCAAGGGCACGCTCACCAAGAAAGGTCCAGCTGTGTTCGTGTCCGATGCGGGCACGCTCACGATCCAGGGCAACATTGACGGCACTGTCAACTCCATTACCCTCCGGGGCGCCGCTGCGGGGGAAATCAGCGGCAGCATCACGACCGCCTACTCCATCCAGAAGAACGACAGTGGCATTTGGATTCTCAGCGGCGCCAATACGTATACGACGGTGACGGCGGTCAATGCCGGCGTGCTGCGACTCCGGCACACCAGCGCCCTGGGCGGCACAGCCAACGGCGCCACGATCGCCAACGACGCCCGCCTCGAGCTCGACGGCGGCATCACCGTTACGGGCGAGGCGCTGACGCTCAGCGGCACGGGCGGGGCCACGTTCTACAATGGCGCCCTCAACAGCAGGAGCGGGGCCAACACGTGGGCCGGCAACATCACGCTGGGAGCGGCCGGCACGCGTATCGGCGCCGAGGCCGGCGCCACCTTGACCGTCTCCGGCGTGATCGACAGCGGCGGATTCAACTATGGACTGCTGACCGGGTCCGCCGACGCGACGGCAACCGTCGTCCTTTCGGGCGCCAGCAGCTATGTGGGCGACACCACGGTTCTCTACAACCTCAGGCTCGACGGCGGCGCCAACCGGCTGCCGGCGTCCACCGGACTGATCCTGGGCGACGGCAGCGCCTCCGGCGCGCTCGACCTCAACGGTTGCAGCCAGGAGGTGACGGGCCTGACCGTTGGCCAAACCAGCGGCGTCTACAACAACGTCGTAAACAACGGGTCAGGCACACCGGCGGTTCTGACCGTCAACGCCGGGGCGCCGTCAACGTTTACCGGCAGCGTGGGCGGCAACCTGGCGCTGACGAAGGCCGGCGCGAGTTCGCTGACCCTGTCCGGCGTCAACACCTACGCGGGCGCTACCACTATCAACGCGGGCACGCTCGCCCTGGGCGCCGGCGGGGCGCTCGACGCCGGTTCCAGCGTCAGCCTCGCAGCCGGCGCGAGTTTCGATGTCTCCTCCCAGGCCTCGTACACGTGGGGCGGCAGCGCGTCTCTCACCGCCAACGGCACTGGCACGGCGGTCGGCACGACGGCGGCCGAGCTCAAGGGCGGGACGACCGTGAACCTGGGCACGCGCCCGGTGGCGTTGACCTTCACGCCCACCGGCTTCAGCGGCGATACCACGCATCCGGCGCTATACGTCTCGCAAGGCAACCTGGTCCTCAACGGCGAGGTCACCTTCAACAACAACAGCGCCTCGCGTCTGGGACTGGGCACGTACACCCTGATCTCTCTGGCCGGCGGAACCATCACCGGCAGTCCCACGCTCAACCCCGCGCTGGGCGGGCCGGGCCTGGCGGACGGGACGGCGGCCACCCTTCAGGTCAGTGGCGCCGACCTGAACCTGGTCGTGGCCATCGCGCCCACGACCACGACCACGCTCACGCGGCATGCGGGCACGGGGGCTTCGACAACGTACGGCGACGCCCTGTCGTTCGACGTGAGCGTCGCGCCAGCCCTCGCCACGGGCAGCGTGACGCTGAAGGACGGCGGCGCCGACGGCACGACCATTGGCTCCGGAACGCTGGCGGGCGGCACGTGCACCATCTCGCCCGCCATCACCGCGCTGGCGGCGGGCAGTCACGCCAACATCGTGGCGATCTACGAGGGGGACCTCACGTATGGCGCCAGCACGTCGGACGCGCTGACGCCGGCGCAGGCCGTCGGACAGAAGGCGCTCACGGTGGCAGGGGCGACGGCGCGCAGCAAGCTCTTCGACGGCACGCTCGCCACCACCATCAGCGGCACGCTGAGCGGCATTGTGGACGGTGACACGGTCACCCTGACGGGGACGGGCGACTTCGACAACGCGGGACCGGGCAACGGCATCGGGGTGACCTCGACTTCCACGCTGGGCGGCGCATCCGCCGATAACTACACCCTGACGCAGCCCGCGGGCCTTACTGCCAATATCCTTGCCGCCGCGGTCTGGACCGCGACCACGGGCGATTTCCTGTGGAACACCGCGGCCAACTGGCAAGACAGCATTGTCGGGGCGGGGAGCGGGGAAACCGCCGATTTCAACACGCTGGACCTCATCGCCGACACCGCGGTCAATCTGAACACGCCGCGCACGATCGGTAACCTCGTCTTCGGCGACACCGCCACCGGCATCGGCACACCCGCCAGCTGCACCCTGGCCAACAACAGTACGCCAGCCAACACCCTCACGCTCGCCGGCGCCACGCCTACGATCACGGTCAACGCCATGGGCGCCGGCAGGAGTGCGACGATCAGCGCCGTCGTGGCGGGCTCCGACGGCCTGACCAAGGCCGGGGCGGGGACCCTGCGGCTCTCGGGGGCCAACACCTTCACAGGGACGACCGCCGTCAACGACGGTACGCTGATTATCTCCACCGACGCCCAGCTCGGCGCCGCGCCCGGGGCGCCGACCTCCGGCGCCATCGCGCTGGGCAACGGCGCGAAGCTCACGGTCCTGACCTCGGGCACGACAATCAACGCCAACCGCGGCCTGACGCTGACCGGTACGGGCGGCACCCTGGAGGCCGCCGGCGCCAACAACCTGATCTACCGCGGGGTCGTCACCGGCGCGGGGGCGCTCACGCTCGCGCTGACGGGGACGGGCGAAGGCCAGTTCGGCTCCCAGACCAGCTCGCATGCCGGTGGGACGACCGTGGCGGCAGGCAGCAAGTTCGTCATGTTCAGCAGCTCGACGGGCTCGGCGTCCACCGGGGACCTGACGGCCGGAGACTTCGGCACGGGACCGCTGATCCTCAACGATGCGAGCATCCGTCCGACCACGGGCGGCGCGCGGACGATCGGCAACGCCGTCACGCTGCAGGGCAACCTCACCCTGTATGCGCCGGGCAGCGGCACGGCCCAGAACCTGACCCTCAGCGGGCCCGTGACGATTGCGGGCCAGACGCGCACCCTCGCCAACAACTCGACAGCCCAGTTGATCCTCAGCGGCACGGTCGACGACGGCGGCAATGGCTACGGCCTCACCAAGGCCGGCGCCGGCACGCTGACCCTGTCGAGCGCGAACACGTTTTCCGGCGTCACCACCGTCAACGCCGGCGTCGTGAACATCCGGCATGCCACGGCGCTGGGCAACACGGCGGGCGCCACCCTGGTCGCCAACAACGCCCGCCTCGAACTCGAAGGTGGCCTCACGGTCACGGGCGAGGCGCTGACCATCAGCGGCGCGGGCGGAACGGGGTTCTTCAACGGCGCCCTCAACAGCAGGAGCGGCGCCAATACCTGGGCCGGCAATATCACGCTCGGGGCGGCCGGCACACGCATCGGCGCCCAGGCCGGCGCGACCCTGACCGTCTCCGGCATCATCGATAGCGGCGGCAACAGCTACGGCCTCTTGACCAGACCTGCCGACGCAACGGCGACCGTCGTCCTCTCGGGCGCCAGCACCTACGCAGGCGATACGACGGTTCTTTTCGACCTCCGGCTCGACGGCGGCGCCAACCGGCTGCCCACGTCCACCCGGCTGATCCTCGGCAGCAACGACGTTTCCGGCCTCCTCGAGCTCAACGGCTGCAGCCAGGAGGTGGCGGGCCTGGCGGTTGGCCAAACCAGCGGCGTCTACAACAACGTTGTGAACAACGGGTCAGGCACGCCGGCCGCTTTGACCGTCAACACCGCGACGCCTTCCTCGTATGCGGGCGCGATCGGCGGCAACCTGGCCCTGGTGAAAACCGGCGCCAGCTCGCTGACCCTCTCGGGCGCCAACACCTACACGGGCGCGACGACCGTCCAGGGCGGCTCGCTCGTGCTCGCCGCGGACAGCGCGCTGCCAGCCGGCGGCCAGGTGGTGCTGGCTGGCGGCACGCTGAACGCCGGCAACTTCGGGCACGCCGCGGGCACGCTGGACCTCGACGGCAACAGCGCGATCGTCTGCGGCATCGGTTCGTCCCTGGCGTTCGCCGACAGCAGCAGCCTGGACTGGGGCGCCGCGACACTGGCCGTCACGGGCGCCTTCGGCGCGCCCGGCTCCGGGGTTTCGCAGGTCAGATTCGGCAGTAGCGCCAGCGCTTTGACGGCTGGACAGCTCGCGGCCATCACCGTGAACGGTCTGCCCGCCGAGATGGACGCGGACGGACGGCTGGCGCTCTCCACGGTGCGGGGAACGGTCTTCTTGATGAAGTAACGGATTGAGCAGGACGAACGCCCCTCCCTGGAGGGAGTCGCCGGAGACGCCGGCGGGCGTGCAGCGGATTGGAACAGGAAGGAGTTGCGGCCATGGACTCGAGACGCAAACGGAGCGGACACGCGCGACTGGCGCTGGCGATCACGGCGATGCTGGCGGCGGGAACGGCGACGCGGGGCGCCACCTACACGTGGAGTGGCGGCGGCGCCGACAACCTGTGGCAGACGGCCGGCAACTGGGACGCCGTGCCAGTCCCCGCCACCACCGCCGACCTGGTGTTCGCGGGCACGCTGCGACTGAGCACGGAGAACGATTTCCCGGCCAACAGCAGCTTCCACAATATGACCTTCAGCGCCGGCGCCGGGTACTTTACGCTGGCGGGGAACGCAGTCACGGTCCAGTGGAACGGCACCACGGGCGGCGTTGTCAGGAACGACAGCTCCAGCGTGCAGACCGTCAACCTCGGCCTCGTACTGCCCGCCACGGCGACGCGCACGATTACGACAAGCGGCGGCGGCGGCGACCTGGTCATCGGCGGCATCATCAGCGGCGCCACCGCCAATGTGACGAAGACCGGCGCGGGCACGCTGACACTGACCGGCGTGAACGCCTTCTCCGGGACGCTGACGATCAGCGCAGGCACGGTGCAGCTCGGCGACGGCACGACGGACGGCACGGTCTACCAGACGGCGAATCTCGTCAACAACGGCACGCTCGTATTCAACAATGCGGCCGACAAGAGCTATCCGCGCGTCATCTCGGGCAGTGGCGCCGTCACGAAGAGCAGCGCAGGCGTGGAGACGCTCACCGCCGCGAACACGTTCAGCGGCCTCACCACGATCAACGGCGGCACGCTGCAGCTCGACTTCTCCGCCAGCACCCCGACGGTGAACATCATCAACAACACCGCCAACAGCTCCGCGCTCGTCCTGGCCGGCGGCACGCTGGAACTGAAGGGCAAGGGCGGCGCCACGAACAGCCAGCGGTTCAACGGCACAACGGTCGGCGCGGGGGCTTCGGCGCTCACCCTGACGCAGAACACCGCCACCAGCCTGACGGCGACGCTCAACGCCCTGACGCACACCACCGGCGGCGCGCTGAACTTCACGATCGTGCCCGCGACCTCCGGCGTCATCGCCACCACCACCGGGGTCAACGGCGCCGGCCTGCCCGGGTCAACCTCGTACTTCGGCGCGTGGGCCTCGTACGGCGTCGGCGCAGGCGCCCGCTACTTGCAGCTCAACCCGAGCGGACAGATCGTGGCGGGACCCGCGGCCACCTCGGTTGGCGCGGCCTTCGTCAGCGTCACGGACCCGAACACGGTCTACACCTTCACGTCCACCAGCTACACGCTCGCCGGCAACCGCACGGGCTACGCCATCCTGGCCAACAACGGCACCGCCGCCACGGTGACGCTCGGGGCGAACACCCTGACGCTGAACGGGCTGCTGGCCATCGCGGTCGGCGGCACGACGTTTGCGGGCGCGACCGGCGCCGGCGGCCTTGTCATCGGCGCCGAGAACGAGCTGGTCGTGAACGCCGCCGCGGGCGGCTTCACTTTCTCCGCCCCGATCGCCAACGGCGGATCGGCGGGCAGCCTCACCGTGGTGGGCGCCGGGCAGGTGGTCTTCGGCAGGGCGAACACCTACAGCGGCACGACCACGCTGGCGGGAGGCGACGTGGTGGTCTCCCATGACTCCACGAGCCTCGCCGACAGCGTCTTCGGCCCGGGCCCGTTGCGCCTGAACGGCGGCCGCGTGCGCGCCACGACCGGCGCCGCACGCACCGTCTACAATGCGGTGACCCTCGCCGCGAACACCACCTTCTTCAGCGGGCATGCCACGGGCTACTTCGACAAGAACCTGACCTTTGCCGGAAACGTCACGCTGACGGGCGGCAGCCGCAAACTGACGGTTGACACCGTGGCCGCGGATAACGCGGGGATCTATTTCCAGGGTGTCATCGGCGACGGCGGCAACCGCTACGGGCTGACCAAGGCCGGCGCGGGGACGCTGACGCTGAGCGGCGCGAACACCTACGGCGGCGGCACGACGCTGCAAGCCGGCACGCTCGCGCTCAACAACGCCGGCAGCGGCGGAACCTCCTCCGCCATCGGCACGGGCCTGCTGACCCTGGCCGGCGGCACGCTGGACAACACCAGCGCGGGCGCCATCACGCTGAGCAGCAACAACCCGCAGGCGTGGAGCGCGGACTTCACGTTCGCCGGCACGCGCGACCTCAACCTCGGCACGGGCCCGGTCACGCTCGGCCCCGGCAACCGGACGGTCACGGCAGCGGCCGGAACGCTCACCGCGGGCGGCGCGCTCAGCCACGTCGCCACGTTCAGCAAGGCCGGCGCCGGCACGCTGGCGCTGGCGGGCGGCGGCAGCCTCTCGCGGTTCGACATCAACGCGGGAACGGTGCGGGTGGAAGGCGGCACGCTGACGATCGGCAGCTATCTCACGGTCAACAGCAGCGGCACGGCGGGGGCCTACGAGCAGACGGGCGGCACCGTCACACTGCCCGCAGCCGCCCACGGGGCGTATGTCGGCAACGCCGGCACGCCGACATCCACTTTCACGGTCAGCGGCGGCTCCTTCACGGTCAGCGGCACGGAGGGGCTGCGGATGAGCGCCGGCGGCGCTTCCACGATCACGGTCAGCGGCGCCGGCAGCGTCACCGCCACCAACGCCGGCGGAGCAGGCCTGCTGTTCAACAAATCCGCCGGCACGGCGGTCTGCAACCTGGGCGACGGCGTCACGTTCAGCGACGGCACGAGCGGCACGCTGACCGTGAACCGCGTGCAGCGGACGGACGGCACGGGCACGCTCAACTTCAACGGCGGCACGCTGCGGGCCAGCCAGGACAACCCCGCCTTCTGCGACGACGCCGGCATCGGCGCCTACGTCAAGGAAGCCGGCGGCATCCTCGACAACAACGGCCGGACCATCGCCATCGGCCAGGCGCTGCAGCACGGCGGGGCCGCGCCCACGGACGGCGGGCTGACGTTCAAGGGCGCCGGCTCGACGCTCCTGACCGGCGCCAACACCTACACCGGCCCGACGAAGATCCAGGCCGGCACGCTGGTGCTGGCAACCACCGGCGCCCTGCCGAACGGGGGCGCCGTGGTGCTCGCCGGCGGCACGCTGGACGCCGGCAACGTCGCGCACACGGCGGGGACGCTGGACCTCGACGGCAGCAGCGCCCTGGCCTGCGGCACGGGTTCGTCCCTGGTGTTCGCCGACAGCAGCTCCGTGGACTGGAGCGGCGGCACGGTGGCCGTAACCGGCTCCTTCGGACCGGCCGGGTACGGCATTTCGCAGGTGAAGTTCGGCAGCGACGCGAACGCTTTGACAACCGCGCAGCTCGCCCTCATCACGGTCAACGGCGTGCCCGCCGCGCTCGACGCGGACGGCTCGCTGGTCATGCAACCGGCCCCCGCCACGATGATCACGGTACGGTGATGCTGAAAATGACAAGCAAGATACTCGGTTGGTCAAGTGCAGCGGGCCTGCTCGCGGCGGCGTGGACGGCGGGCGCGGCCCCGACCGTCCTGGTCGAGGCGGAGCGCTTCGCGAACATCGGCGGCTGGAAGGTGGACGCGATGTCCGTCGAGCAGATGGGCTCGCCTTATGTCATTGCCCACGGCCTGGGCACGCCCGTCACGAACGCCGCCACGACGGTGGCGTTCCCCGAAACGGGCGCCTACGCCGTCTGGGTGCGCACGCGCAACTGGGTGCCGGCCTACAGCAACGCCGCCGCCCCCGGCCGCTTCCAGGTCCTCGTGGACGGCGCCCCTCTCTCCCCGACCTTCGGCACGGTCAACGGCGCCTGGCACTGGCAGGCGGGCGGGACGGTCACGGTGGCGGCTGCCAGCGCCACGGTCGCCCTCAAGGATCTGACCGGTTTCGACGGCCGCTGCGACGCGCTGGCGTTCATCAAGGGGGCCGCCACGCCGCCGCCTGCGTCCGGCCCGGCCCTGGCGGCGTGGCGCCGCGCGGCCTTGAACGAGGCGGTCGATCCGCCGGTCACGCAGCAGTTCGAGTGCGTCGTGGTCGGCGGCGGCATGGCGGGGTGCTGCGCGGCGGTGGCCGCCGCCCGCTCGGGCCTGAAGGTGGCGCTGGTGCAGGACCGTCCGGTCCTGGGCGGCAACGCCAGCCAGGAGATCCGCGTCGGCACGCGCGGGGAGATCCGCCACGCGATCGTCGGCGAATTGGGCAGCCCGGGCGGCAACGGCGACGACACCGCCGTCGCGGACGACACGCGGCGGCTCACCGTCCTCCGCGCCGAGCCGAACCTCACCCTGCTCATGCCGTGGCGGGCCTATGGCGCGGGCACGAACGCCGCGCGGCGCATCACCCACGTCGACGCCCTCCAGACGCAGACCGGCGCGCGCAGCCGCCTGCAGGCTCCCCTCTTCATCGACTGCACGGGCGACGGCTGGATCGGCTACTGGGCCGGCGCCGACTACCGCGTCGGGCGCGAAGCCGCGGCCGAGTTCGGCGAGTCCCGCGCCCCCGCCACGGCGGACGCCAAGACCATGGGCAACACGTTGATGTGGACGACGGAGACCGGCGCGACGCCGGTGTCCTTCCCCGCCGTGCCGTGGGCCATGGACGTGGCCGGCACGCGGGCCGCCACCTACGGCGGGTGGAACTGGGAATACGGCCTTTCCCTGAACACCATCACCGACGCGGAGGCGATCCGGGACCACCTCCTGCGGGCCATCTACGGCAACTTCTACAACGCCAAGAAGGTCGCGGCCAACGCGAACCTTGCCCTGCACTGGGTGCCGTACGTCACGGGCAAGCGCGAGTCACGGCGCCTGCTGGGCGACCACATCCTGGTCCAGAGCGAGGTGCAGAAGGGCGCCTACTTCGAAGACGCCGTGGGCACGGCAACCTGGGGCATCGACCTGCACTACGAGACCGCGGTCAGCTACCTCTCCTCCTACACCTCGACCGCCGTCGCGAAATGGTATTTCCCGTTCCGCTGCCTCTACTCCCGCAACGTGCCGAACCTCATGATGGCCGGCCGCTGCATCAGCGTCAGCCACGTCGGCCTGGGCAGCCCGCGCGTGATGAACACGTGCGGACAGATGGGCGTCGCCGTGGGCTACGCCGCCGCCATGTGCAAGCAGTACGCCATCGAACCGCGCGACATCTACCGCAGCGCGGAGCGCACCGTGGAACTCCAGGCGCGCATCACCGGCGCCTGGCCGGAGCGGCCCCTGCCGGAGGCGGCGATCGTGGACAATGCCGATGCCGCGCCGCGCGCCACCATCGTCGGCGACTGGACGTCCAGCGCGTCCGTGGCCGGCTTCAACGGCACGAACTACCTGCACGACGGGAGCGCCGGCCGCGGCACGAAGCGGGTCGCCTTCAGCCCCTCCCTGACCGAGCCGGGCCGCTATCAGATCGCCCTGCGCTGGGCGGCCGACACCAATCGCGCGACGAACGCGCCCGTCTGGGTCTGCACCGCGCCGCAGCTCCTCGCCGGCAACGCCACCGCGGTCGGCCAGATCCGCAACGCGCAGCCGAACACGGTCTTTGCGACGGGCGAAATGCTGGTCGGCCGGGTGGCGGCCGACGAATACATCCGCGGCATCCTGCGCTTCGACCTTTCCGCCCTCCCGTCCACCGCCGTGATCGTCTCCGCCGAGCTGCAGCTCACGGTCGGCGCGCGCGACGCCGCTTCCGCGGGGGGGTTCGTCGGCGCCGAGGGCCTGAAGGTGTACCGGCTGACCCAGCCGTACGCGCCGACGGCGGTGACCTGGAACAGCCGCACGGCCAGCAACGCGTGGGCCACGGCCGGCGGCGACTGCGACGCAGCGCCGGTGACGCAGATCGCCGCACCCACCGACCCGAACCTGACGGAGGCCGGCGACGTGTTCGGCTTCCCCCAGGCCGCCGGGCTGACGGCCGCCGCCGGCGCCGCGCAGCGCCAGGGCGGCGTGCTCGGCCTCCTCGTGCGCACGCCAACGCTCGAATCGACCTACCCCACGCGCAAGCTCTACCGCTTCAGCGCCGCGCGGCTGACCGTGAAATACTTCACGCCCGCGCTGCCGGCGACCTACACGGTGAACCAGCGCGTGCAGGGCGGCCAGTGGGTCACCCTCGGCACGCACGAACTGCCCGCTGAGGGCCTGACCGTCATCCTCGGCAACGACGGCGCCAACGGCTACGTCATCGCCGACGCCGTGCGGTTTGCGAACGAGAACGCCTCGGTCGTCGATGTGGACGGCGACGGCCTGCCCAACGACTGGGAGCGCTACCACTTCCTGTCCGAAACCGCCGCGGACCCGGAGACCGACGACGACGGGGACCGCCGCAGCAACTTCATCGAGTGCATGACGGGGACCGATCCCCGGAGCGCCGCCTCCCGGTTCGACATGCGCGTCCGGCTCGACGCCGCCCCCGACACCGCGCTGCGTTGGCCCAGCGCGTCGAACCTGACCTACCGCATCGAGGTCTCCTCGAACCTGCCAGCCTTCACTCCGTGGGCCGCGCACATCCCCGCCAACCCGCCGACGAACACATGGCTCGTGGAGGCGGCGCCGGGTGAGCGCCGGTTCTACCGGGTCGTTATCGAGTAACCGACGCATGAGAATCTCCCTCGCACGGTCCGTATCGCGAAACAGGGCGCTCCCGCTGGCAGGCCTGCCATGGCTGGTTGCCGCGTCGGCCGCCCTGGCCGGCTTCGAGCCGCGCTTCGTCGTCCTGTCGGCGACCAACAACCCCGGTCCCGAGCTGCGCTGGGCCGACCTCGGCCCCGGCCTGCGGCAGAGCTACAACGTCCTGACGTGGCCTACGCGCGCGGAGGAGCAGCGCGCCCGGCCGGCGGCGCGCGACCGCCACGTCGCCGACGGCTTCGACCTGGCCACCGACCAGCCCGCCGGCGCCGGGCGGACGTTCGATGTCTTCCGCGCCGGCCGGGCCGAGACCGTCACCGGCACAGCCGACTGGACGTTCCCCGACAACGCCCGCTTCACGCTGCGCGCCACGCGCACGCCGGGCGACGAGCCGGCCGTGACCTTCACCTTCACCGCCAAGGTCGCCGGCTGGTACTCGATCGGCTACACGGGCGCGCCGGCCGTCGAGCCGCAGGCGGCGGACGAGATCTGGCAGCCGCTGATCTGGCAGGAGCGGCGCTTCCCCAACCAGCCGTATCTCACGGAGGCGGGCCGCTGCACCCTGCCCGGCACGTTCGTGGCCCGGGGCGGACGGGTGTACGGCGTCGTGGCGGACCCGGCCGAACTCCCCTTCCAGCCGCTCCCGACGGTCGCCAACTCGCGCTTCGGCGTGGCCGTCCGCAATGCGGAAGGCCGGGCGCAGCCCACCCTGTTCGCGCCGATCCTCGGCGGCGCCGGATCGCGCCTGCCGGCGGGCGGGCGCTTCACGTTCACGCTGCGGCTGATCGACCGCCCCGGGCGGATCACGGAGGTCTACGAGGCGCTGGCGCGCGGGTTGTTCGGATTTCGCGACTACCGCAGCAACGACGCGCTCGGCTCGCTCAACCGCACGCTGGAGCGGATGATCGACTTCGCCATGGGGCCGTGGGCGCGGTTCGACACGGACCTGCGCGGCAGCGCTTATGAAACCGACGTGCCGGGGTCGGTCAAGAACGTCTCGGCGCTGCACCCGCTCGGCGTGGCGCTGGTCACCGACGACGAACGGATCTTCGAGCAGCGCGCCAAACCGATGCTCGAGGCGCTGCTCAGCCGCGAGAAATTCCTGTTCACGACCGACCCGAAGGTCACGGGGCAGGGCGCGTCCGCGAACCTGACGGGCCCCTGCGCGCCGGTGTCGGAGCTGGCCGCGTGGCACCGCATCACCGGCAGCCCCTGCCTGCTGCGGCTGGCCCGGGAGTGCTACGGCAAAACCCGCACGCTCAACCTCGGCGACGCCGTGGCCGGCGACACCTGGCAGGGCTCGCTGGCCCTCTACCGGGCCACCGGCGACGACGCGTGGCTGAAGCGCGCCCGGGCCGGCGCCGACGCCTACATCGAGGCCCGCCTCGCCACCGCGCAGAGGGACTTCCGCGACAAGGCGGCGCGGGGCATGTTCTTCTGGACCAGCTACGCGCCGAACTGGATGGAGCTGTTCGAGCTGTCCGAGACGACCGGCGAACGCCGCTACCTCGACGCCGCCCGCGAAGGCGCGCGCCGGTACGCGGAGTTCGTCTGGATGTGCCCGGCGATCCCCGACGGCGACGTGCAGGTGCAGGCGGACGGCAGCGCGCCGCTTTACCGCAAGGGGCCGAAGTTCCCCCCGATCCGCCTGCCCGCCGAACAGGTCCCGGCCTGGCGCGTGTCGGAAATCGGCCTGACGTGCGAGTCGTCGGGCACGAGCAAGGGCCACCGCGCTATCTTCCTCGCCACGCACGCCCCGTACATGCTGCGCCTCGCCGGGCAAACGGGCGACCTCTTTCTCCACGACATCGCCCGCAGCGCCGTCGTCGGCCGCTACACCAGCTTCCCCGGCTACCACATGAACACCGCCCGCACGACGGTGTACGAGAAGCCCAATTTCGCCGAACGCCCGACGGCGCAAATCAACTCCACCTCGTCGCTCCACTACAACCACATCTGGCCGCAAGTCGCGCTGGTGCTGGATTACCTCGTCGCCGACGCCGAGTACCGCTCCGGCGGGGCGATCCGTTTCCCCTCGCACTGCGCCGAGGGCTACGCCTATCTCCAGGGCCGCGTCTACGGCGATCGCCCCGGCACGTTCTGCGGCGCCACGAACGTCTGGCTCTGGATGCCGAAGGGGCTGCTGACGTGCGACCAGCCGGAGGTGAACTACATCGCCGCGCGGGGCAACGGCAAGCTCTACATCGCCCTGCTGAACGAAGCCGCCCGCGCCGTCACGGCCACGTGCACCCTGGCGCCGTCCGGCAGCCGGTTCACCGTCACGATCCCGCCGCGGGGCCTTGTGCCGCACGTCGTCGAGGGCGTGTCGCCGGCCCCGCATTTCCGGCTGGCAGCCGCGCCCGCCTGGGCGCACGATGAGGCCCTGCTGGAGTTCGGCGGCACGCGCGCGCTGCTGTTGACGCTCGGCCCGGAGCGGCGGTGGGCCTACGTCTACCTGCAGGCCCGCGCCACGCTGGCGCGGGCGACGCTGCACTACACGACCGGCGGCGCCTGGCAGGAGGTGACGGACCGCGCGTTCCCGTTCGAGTTCAGCGTGCCGCTGCCGGCGGACGCCACGACGTTCACGTTCAAGGTCGCCGGCGTGCGGCCTTCGGGAGAAACCGTCGCCTCGGAGACCGGAAGGCTTTATCCGTGACAGGCCTGGCGCCGCGCCGTACGAGAACAGCGACCCTGTCTCGCCGGCCCTGGCGCAACAGTACTGCCGGGTAGTGATGGAGAGGCATCGGCGGAGTACGGGACAAGCGGAATCGACCCCGATACCGATACCGACCCCGACCCCGATGGGACCCGCGGACAACGGAGACGCCAACCAGAGGGCGCAGGCGCACAGCAATAGTTCGCGCCTGACCCCCACCGTTGGCCAAGGAGGAATCGATGACTAAAGGGAAAGTGACGGATGTTCTAACCGGTCCCGGGATACGAA
>CAYOBW010000062.1:0-29456 GCA_964402115.1 uncultured Victivallales bacterium | reverse complement strand
ACAAGATGACCCACATCAGCACGGGCGGCGGCGCGAGCCTCGAGTTCCTCGAAGGTAAGACCCTGCCCGGCGTGGCGGCGTTGACGGGCAAGTAAGGCCGGCATGATGTGTCCGGGCTGCCCGCCGCTGTGCGGCGGCTGCCCGGACAGCCGGTGTTTGATGGTGCGGGACAGGGTGACGACGGGCGCATGGCGCCAGAGGTGTTGAGCGTGAATAAGTTGCGTAAGAAGATCATTGCGGGCAACTGGAAGATGAACAAGACCGCGAGCGACGCCCGCGATCTCGCGCTGGCGATCAAGCACGAACTGGCGGACTGCAAGGAAGTGGACGTCGTGCTCTGCCCGCCGTTTACGGCGCTGCACACGGTTGGCCCCGTGATCGACAACACGCGTATCAAGCTCGGCGCCCAGAACATGCATTGGGAGAGCAACGGCGCCTATACGGGCGAGGTTGCGGCGCCGATGCTGCGCGAGCTGTTCTGCCAGTACGTCATTCTCGGCCACAGCGAGCGGCGGACCTATTTCGGCGAGACCGACGCCATCGTCAACCGCAAGACCAAGGCCGCCTTCGCGAACCTGCTTGTACCCATCGTGTGCGTCGGCGAGACGCTGCAGGAGCGCCAGGCCGGGCAGACCGAGGCGGTCGTGACGACGCAGGTGCAGGGCAGCCTGGCCGATCTCGGCGCGGACCTGAAGAAGGTTGTCATCGCCTACGAGCCCGTGTGGGCCATCGGTACCGGTTTGACGGCGACGCCGGAACAGGCGCAGGATGTGCATGCGCTGATCCGTCGCCTGCTGGGCGTGATGGGTGGCGAGGATGTGGCGCAGTCGGTGCGCATCCAGTACGGCGGCAGCATGAAGCCGTCGAACGCGGCGGAGTTGTTGAAGAAGCCGGATATTGACGGCGGGCTGATTGGCGGGGCTGCGCTCGAAGCGCGGTCGTTTGTGGAGATCGTGCGCGCGGGCATCTGACCGCGGACGGGATTGGAAGGACGGCGGACATGACAGTGCTGAAAGTGTTGTTGACAATCGTGGAAGTGCTGAGTTCGTTCCTGCTGCTCGTGGTCATCCTGATCCAGCGCAGCAAGAACCAGAGCATGGGCCTTTCCATCGGCGCCGGCATGGGCGAGGCGCTTTTCGGTGCGCAGATGGGTAACGTGCTGACGAAAGCGACGGTCGTGCTGGCGGCGATCTTCATGGCGACAACCACCGGGCTGGCGTACATTGGTGCGCGAGCCCACCCCACTTCGGTGGTCCAGAAGGTGAAGCCGGTGCCCGCGGCGCCGGCCGCGCAGACACCGCCGGCCCCTGGCCCCGGGCAGTTGACGCCATCCGAAACCCCGACACTGCCGGTTGGACCTGGTGCGGCGCCGGTCGTGGGACAGCCGGGGCCTGTCGAGGCCGTGCCCGCGCCCGCGCCGCTGCCGACGGAGACGACACCGGCGCCGGCTCCCGCGGTGCCCGTTCCGCCGACCCCGACGCCCGAGGCGCCCAAGCCCTGAGCCGTGGGTTTGTCCGAAAGTAGCGTATGCAGGCCCCGCCGGATCGCCGGCGGGGCCTTTTCTTTGGGTACGGGGGGCTTATGCAAGCGTCACATTCTTTCCGCTCTTGCAGCCGGGTTCCCGTCCTTCTTGCCGTCATGCTGGCAGGCGCGTTGACGGTGTCGCGATCTTGGGCTGACGGCCTGGCGGCGCCGGCTGCCGGCTCGCCCTTCGCCACGCCGTTGACCGCCGCGGACCTGGATGCCGCGGCGTTCGTCGAGTGGGTGGACGGTCGCGAGAAACCTGTCGTCTGCAAGCAGGGACCGAGGCATGTCGTGTGGACGACGACCACGACGCCGGAGTGGAACGGCGTGGCCTTCGGCGAGTCGAAAACGCCCGGCCTGCGGCATGTGCGCATTGGCTGGAAGGCACCGGTCCCGGCGGGGGCCATCCTGGTCCGCGCCGGCGGCGCGTTGAGCGTGCTGAAGTCCACTGCCGCCTACCCGGGGCGGTTGGACGAGGATGCGGATTGGCTGCCCGCGGAGCGGCTCAAGGCCGGCGCACGGGTGCGCGACGAGGTCGGGCGTGAGGATTATGCCGTCTGGGTGCTGCCACCCGGTACCGCGACCCGGGCGTTGCGTTTCACGCACACCGCCGCACCGATCGACAAGAGCTACGTGGGTTGGCTGGGTGGCGCGTACGTGCTGGGCGAACGCTGGGCGAACGTGGCCCCGCTGGCCGAGGTCGCCGCCTGCGGCAACCAGGCGCAGGCCGGAAAGTTGAACAACGAGAGCCAGGATGGTACCTGGGGGGCTTGGGACAACACCCCGGAGACAAACGCGCCCGCGATCTCCGCCGGGGCGCCGGCCTGGCTCCTGCTGACGTGGCCGCGGCCGGTGACGCTGCGCGGGCTGCATGCGCTCTGGGCGGGATTCCGCGCGGTGGAGGCGCAGGCCTTCAGCGGTCCGGCCGATGTGCACCCGCGCGACGCCACCGCGGCTGACTGGCAGTCCCTCGGCAGCTTTGCGGGCGTGGAGCACCAGTACCCGCGCGCGCTCGGTGGGAACTGGCTCGATTTCGGGCGCGAGGTGTCCGTGCGGGCCGTGCGGCTGCGCATCACGCAGGCGATCGACGACGAGCGCACCCACCCGCACATCGTTGGCAAGGCCATGGGCGGTCGTCGCGTCTGGCTGGGAGAACTGCTTGCGTTGCAGCCGCTGGGGCGCGCTGACCTGGCTGCCGTCCTTGCCGTCGGGGAGGTGGCGCCTGTCAGGCACCCGCCCATCCCGATCCGCTTCAAGCTGCCGGAGGAGGGCTATGTCACGCTCGTGATTGACGACGCGGCCGGCCGGCGCGTGCGCAACCTCGTGGCCGAGACCCACTTCCCCGCCGGCGAGAACGTGGTGTGGTGGGACGGGACCGACGACTTACTGCGCGATCCCGAGGCGGCACGTCACGGCGTCTACCGCGTCCCCGCGCACTTCGTGCCCCCCGGCGCCTACCGCGTGGGCGGGCTTTGGCGGCGGGCGCTGGAGCTGCGGTACGAGTTCTCGGTCTACAACGCCGGCACGCCCGCCTGGGAGACCGCCGACGGCACGGGCGCCTGGCTTGCCAACCACACGCCACCCTCAGCCGCGCTCTGCGTCCCCGCCGCGCGTGCGCCCGGCGGCCGGGCGCTGGTCTACCTGGGGAGCTTCGTGAGCGAGGGCGGTCATGGATTGGCCTGGGTCGACCTGGATGGGCGCAAGCAGGGCGGGGTGGGGTGGGTGGGCGGCAACTGGACCGGCGCGGCCTTCCTGGCGCACGATGCCGGCCCGCAAGCCGCGACCAACGTTGCCGCCTACGCGCTTGCGCCGTGGCGCGACGATTCCGCCGGGGACAAAGAGCGGAGCCGGCGCGGCGAAATCCGTCTCACCGCGATCGGCACGCAGGGGCAGCGCCCCGTGTGCAAGTACGCGTTCACGCCCAGTTTTGCAGCCGCAGGGGCAAAGGCCGGCGACGACAACTGGTACGCGGAAGTGGGCGGCCTGGCCGCGCGCGACGGCCTGCTCGCGTTCACGCTGACGAAACTGAACCGGCTGGTGCTCGTGGACACGTGCGCAACGAACCGTGTCAGCACGCACGACATCGTCAACCCGCGCGGCCTCGCGTTCGCCGCGGACGGATCGCTGCTCGTGGTGGCCGGGCGCACGTTGCGGCGGTTCACGTTCGAGGCGCGCTCCCGGCTCCAGCCCGCCGGACCGCCGCTGGCTTCCGTCGACCGCCACCTCGACGATCCGCGGCAGCTGACGCTGGATGGGGCGGGCAATCTCTACGTGGGCGATCACGGGCAGAGCCACCAGGTGAAGGTCTTTGCGCCGGACGGCGGATTCCTGCGCGCGATCGGCAAGCCCGGGCCGCCGCGGGCCGGGCGTTACGACGAGCGGCACATGAACCGGCCGGACGGTCTTACGATCGACGCGCAGGACCGGTTGTGGGTGGCGGAGAACGATTTCCAACCCAAGCGCGTCAGCGTGTGGACCCTCGACGGCCGGCTGGTGCGCGCCTTCTACGGGCCCGGGGCCTACGGCGGTGGCGGGAAGCTCGACCCGGAGGATCCGGAGCGGTTCTACTACAACGGGATGGAGTTTCGCCTCGACTGGAAGCGCGGCGCCGACAGGCTGGTGGGCGTTTTTCACCGGCCTGACGCGGATGCGCCGGTCGAGGGGGTCGGTCCCACGGCCAGCGGCGCGCCGGAGACGCCGCACCGCGTGCAGGGGCGGACCTACTTCTCGAACGATCACGATGCCAACCCGACCGGCGGCGCCAGCGTCACGCTGCTCTGGCTGCTGCGCGAAGACGTGGCGCGGCCCGTCGCGGCGATGGGCCGCGCGCACGAGTGGGCCTGTCTGAAGGCCGAGGCCTTCAAGCCGCTTTGGCCCGAGGGTGTCGACCTGCGGGGGGACCCCTGGCGCAACATCACGGCCTTCACGTGGTCCGATCTGGACGGCGATGCGCAGGTGCAGACGAACGAGGTGCAGTTCCGGAAGGGCCTGTACGGTACGGCGACGGTGGCGCCCGACCTTTCCATGGTTGTGTCGCGGTTCGGCAGCGCTGCCGTGCGGTTTGCGCCGCGGCGCTTCACCCGGCAGGGCGCGCCGGTGTACGATCTCGGGGCCGGCGAGGTGCTGGCGCGCGACACGCAGAATCCCACCTCCTCCGGTGGCGATCAGGCGCTGTGGCACGCGAGCGGCTGGACGGTACTCACCACGCCGCCGCGGCCGTTCTCCCCGCTGGCGGTCGGCGGGGTGTTTCGCGGTGAGCCGCGCTGGTCGTACCCCAGCCTCTGGCCGGGGCTCCATGCGTCGCACGAGTCGCCGCCGCCGGCTTTCCCCGGCATGCTCATCGGCACCACGCGCCTGCTCGGCGATTTCATCACGCCCCGCCGGGGCGAGGCGGGGCCGCTTTGGTGCGTCAACGGCAACCAGGGCAACCTGTACCTCTTCACCGCGGACGGGTTGTTCGTGGCCGAGCTTTTCAAGGACGTGCGGCGCGGGCCGCTGTGGTCCATGCCGGCTTCTGCGCGCGGCATGCTGCTCAACGACCTCTCGCTCCACGACGAGAACTTCTGGCCGACCCTCACGCAGACGCGGGACGGCCGCGTTTACCTCGTGGACGGGGCGCGCATGTCGCTCGTGCGGCTGGATGGCCTGGAGACCATTCGCCGCCTGCCCGGAACGACGCTCACCCTGAGCGCGGAGGACCTGGCGGGCGCGCGGTCGGCCTTCCTTGAAGCGGAGGCGGTCCGCCAGCAGCGCCAGGGCGGTGGCGTGCTGCGGGTCGCGCTGCGGGAGCGCCCGCCGATCGTGGATGGGGCGCTGGACGATTGGACGGGAGCGGAGTGGGCGGAGATTGACCGTTCCGGGGTGGCGGCCTACTTCGACAGCCGGAGCAAGCCGTACGACGTGCGGGGGGCCGTGGCGGTGGCGGGCGACAGGCTCTATGCCGCGTGGCGGACCGGCGACGAGCGCCTGCTGGCGAACAGCGGGCAGGTCAGCAACGCCCTGTTCAAGACCGGCGGGGCGCTGGACCTCATGCTGGGCGTGGATGTCGGGGCGGACGCGCGGCGCGAACGGCCCGTGGGGGGCGACCTGCGCCTGCTGGTGACCCGGGTGAACGGCCAGACCGCCGCGACGCTGTACCGCGCCGTCGTGCCGGGCACACGAACGCCGGTGCCGTTCAGTTCGCCCTGGCGCACGATTACGCTCGATAGCGTGGAAACCGTGGGCGGCCAGGTGCAGCTTGCCGGCGCCGACGGCAACTACGAGGCGTCCGTGCCCCTGGCCCTGCTGGAACTCAAGCCGGCCGCCGGCCTGCGGCTGAAGGGCGACATCGGCATTCTGCGCGGCAACGCTTTTCAGACCGTGCAACGCGTCTACTGGGCCAACAAGGCCAGCGGCATCACAGCAGACGTCCCCAGCGAAGCCGAACTCACGCCGCGCCTTTGGGGCGTGTGGGAGTTCGGAACAGTTGGGAATTAGGAATGGCGGATGACGAATCTGGGGCTCACCGCACCAGCAGCACGGTACCCCGTCGGTCGGGCGGGGTGGGTGGCGCCGGGGTCTGGTACACGGCGAGTCCGCCGGCCGCCGTGTCGCCGACGAGTCTGAAGTCCGTTGCGTTGAAGGCGGTGAACAGCCCCCTCGCGGCGAACAGCTCGACGGCCGCACCGCCGTCGTGTTCGAAGTAGATGAGTTTCAGCCGGTAGTTCCCCGCCCGGGCGAAGTACACCGACGCCAGCGTGTTCCCCGGGCCCCGCGCGCCGGCATACTCCGCGACGGCCTTGTCGCCGATCTCCAGCCAGAAGCCGTCGTCGCTGTTTACCCCGAACGTCCAGAAGCCGTTCGTCGGGATGGCGACATAGGATACGGCCTCGAGCACGAACTCGTTGTCGTCCGCGGCGGTGTTGAGCGGGAAGGCGGCGTCGCTTCCATAGTTGCCGCTGACGCCCGTGTCAAAGAAATTGACCACCGGGTTCACGAGTGCCTGCGTGGCGACGGCCGGCAGCGCCCCGCTGAGCACGCGCAGGGCTGTGTTCAGATCCAGGACGGCGTTGGTAGCCCGGTAGGCCGTGACCTCGAAGAGCGCCGGCCTGCCGGCGAGGGAGGCGGCGTACGGCGCTCCCGCCGTGGGATAGAAAGCGATGCCCTGCGCCGCGTCGGTGAGCTGCAGGCCGTCCACTTTCAGTTCGGCATGCTCGGCGCCGCCGATCTCGAACCAGGTCAGCCGGAACGGATAGAGCCCGGGCGCCAGAAACGCGACCTTCGCGGACACGTCGCTGCCGCCCTTGTTGTAGACGGCTTCGTTGACCACGTTGCTCGCGGCGCCGATCTCCAGGCGGAAGCCGTCGTCGGAATTGACCGTGAACTGGTGCACGCCGGCCGTGGCGACGTTCATGAGCCCCGTGAATTCGCCCGCGAAGTTGTCGGCGAAGCCGGCGCCGGGGAGACCGCTGTTGATGTTGCCGAAGGCCCGCCGCGTTTCGAGGGTGGGGCTGACGGCGCCGGTGAGCAGTTGACGCACGTTGCCGTACGCGACGACGGCGTACCCGTTGGAGGCGACGTGCCGGCCCGACACGAACTCCGCGCCGTTGGTCGGCACGGGCGGCGCCAGGCGGTCGCTCTCGGTCAGGATGTTCTGATAGACGGTGACGGTGCCGTTCGAGGCCGAGCCCAGCAGCACTTCGTTGGTCCCGGGCGTCGGCGTGTCGCCGTTCCACGTCGAAAACTCCAGCAGTTCCCCGCCACCGTTCTCGAAGAAGGTCAGTTCCAGGGGATAGAGGCCCGGCTGGTCGAAGTACACGGCCGTGGTGGTCAGGGCCGTGCCGCGGACGATGGGGAACTGCGCCACGATGTTGCGCCGCTTGCCGATCCGGAGGCGGAAGCCGTCGTCGCTGTTGACGCCGAACGAATAGCTGCCCGCGGCGGGTATGTCGAGTACACCTGTCGCGCGCACGGCGAACTGTTCGCCCCCAATCCAGCCGACGTCGTTCGTG
This sequence comes from uncultured Victivallales bacterium, assembly GCA_964402115.1. Classification (GTDB taxonomy): domain Bacteria; phylum Verrucomicrobiota; class Kiritimatiellia; order UBA8416; family CAYOBW01; genus CAYOBW01. The sequence goes on along the minus strand of CAYOBW010000062.1, from coordinate 21,942 downwards.
AACCGCCCGCCCGCGCCGTAGTTGACGACCGGCGGCGTGGTAAAGGAGCCGCCGTTCGGGCGGACGTCGCCGGCAAGCAGGGCATCGGCCTCGGCGATGGTCGTGACGGCGCCCGTGTTCACCCGGACCTGCGCGACCGCGAAGCCCTGCACATTGGTGCGGGCGGTCGCGTCGAGCGCGAAGGCGGGGGCCACGCGGTCCGCCTCGCCGATGGGCGTCTCCCAGGCCAGCGCCTGGATCTCCCGGAGTGTGAGCGCGTGGTCATAGATGCGGAGGTCGTCGATGATCCCGTTGAAGTAGTAGTTGCCGTTGTAGCGCCCGATTTCGAGCGCGCGGCCGTCGTCCACGGCGAGGGTGGAGGCCTCGTGGTTGAGCCGGTAGCCATTGCCATAGATGCAGCCGTTCGTGCCGTCGTGGACGACGACGAAGTGCGACCAATTCGTGACACAACCGAAGAGCCGGCCATCCACATCGGGGTTGCCGTAGAACTGGGCCCGCCACGTCTCCGCGGCGTCCGTCGCGCGCAGGCAGAACTCGTGCCCCTCGACGCCCGTGCCGAGGTCGAACGCGCCGCCGTTCTGGAACGTGCGCGTGTAGGCCCAGAACGCCACACTCTTGGGCTTGTTCCCGTCCAGGTTGAGCTGGCTGGCCAGGCTGTTGAGCGTGGTCGCGTACTGGTTGACACCGTCCAGGTTGAGCGCGTAGCTGCCGACCCGGCCGGCAACCCAGTTGCTGACGGAGGCGTTCTGGATGGCGCCGGTGTGGCCGTTGCCGCTGATATCGGCGATCGTCGTGCCGCTCCCTTCTTCGAAATCGTAGTGGGCCACGAGGCCCGCGCGCAAGGGGCCGCCTGCCAGAAGCCCGGCCGCTGTCACCATCACAAGCATCGTTGCGCGAGACATATGCCACCCTCCCACTCGACTGCCGCCCACCGCGTTATCCGCACGCACCCTGCAACCACGGTATTACCGCAAAGCCCCGAAACAAGGTCAACGTAAAAAGGGGGGGCGGTTTTGCCCCCTTGCGCTTCCGTCCCCGATCCGGTAGAGAATGGGCTGCGCGCGGGGGGGGGCGGTTGCCGAGCGCCGCCCGGCGGCGATGCGAAACGGAGCGAAGATGGGCGAAAAGGAGGCGAAAGCCATGCAGCGGAGATTGACACTGGCGGCGGGGGTTCTGATGGCAGGGTGCCTGGCGGTCCAGGCGAGTTACGAGCAGAAGGTGGACGAGGCGGCCCTGCCGGTCGTGCTCCCTAAGCCGATGTTCACGGGCACTGTCAAGCCGCTGAAGGTGCCGAACTTGGAACCGTCGCGCGACGGCAAGAAGCGGCCCGATTTCTTCGCGCCGAAGGGGACGGTGAACCTGGCGGCGAAGAAGCCCGTGACGGGCAGCGACAAGGAGCCTGTGATCGGCGAGCTGGACTATGTCACCGATGGCGACAAGGAAGGCGGCGATGGTTCGTACGTCGAACTGGGCCCGGGCAAGCAGTACGTGCAGATCGACCTCGAGCAGTCCGCCAGCATCTATGCCCTCCTGGTGTGGCATTTCCATGGCCAGGCGTGCGTGTACCACGATGTCGTCGTGCAGGTCTCTGACGATGCGGATTTCATCACGGGCGTGACGACGGTCTACAACAACGACCACGACAACTCGTCGGGCTTCGGCATCGGCAAGGACCTCGCGTATATCGAGACGAACGAGGGCCGGCTGATCGACGCGAAGGGCGTGAAAGGGCGCTACGTGCGGCTGTACAGCAAGGGCAACACCTCCAGCGACATGAACCATTACACGGAAGTGGAGGTCTTCGGCGTTCCGGCCAAGTAAGCCCGCGCGGTCGGGGGCTACAAGCTGGTACACGGCGCAAACGTGAAACGCACCGTTCGTGTGGACTGCGTGCGGGGGGGGGCGGTTGCGGATCGCCATCGGGCGGGGCTGCGAAACGGGCACAATCTCCTTCGCATACAACCGGAGCGTGCGGCGTCAAAGGTAACAACGGGTAACAGGGTGAGGTGGCCTGAAGAGGGGAGTGCGAGACATGCGTGGATGGCTGGCGGTTTGGGTGGGGCTGGTGACAGTGGCGGCGGCGGATCCCTTCATGGGGGACTGGCAGGGGGTGCGCCGGTGTGCCGATGGGACAACGACCGGGGTGGTGGCTCAAGTGCTTGCCGGCCCGGGAACGCGCTACAGCGTGAACTTGCACACCGCTTTCGCGTGCCGGGAGGCGCCGCTTGCGGTGCTGGCGGGTTCGGCGGCGGACGGCAAGGTAGCCCTCGTGGCGGCTCCGGGTTCCGCCTTCCAGGGGTGGAGCGGCGAACTGACGCCCGAACGCCTGTCCGGCCGCGCGGGCGACGCCGCGGGGGGCACGTTCGAGCTGCAGCCGGTCATCCGGCTCTCGCCGACGCTGGGCGCGCCGCCGCCGGCCGGCGCAGTCGTGCTGTTCGACGGGGCGAAGTTGGACGCGTGGACACAGCCGGGCGGTCAGCCCTGCGGGTGGCGCGTCGCGGACGGCGGAGCGCTGGAGGTTGTGCCGGGCAAGGGTGCGCTGCTGTCCCGGCAGAAGTTCGGCGATTGCCGGGTGCACGTCGAGTTCCGGGTCCCGTTCCTGCGCGAGCAGAGCGGCCAGGGGCGCGGCAACAGCGGTGTCTACCTCCAGGGGCGCTACGAAGTGCAGGTGCTGGACAGCTATGGGCTCGAAGGCGCCCACAACGAGTGTGGCGGCATCTACAGCGTCGCCGCACCCCGCGCGAACCTCTGCGCGCCGCCGCGGCAGTGGCAGACGTACGACATCGTCTTCAAGGCCCCGCGTTTCGATGCGGGCGGGAAGAAGACGGCCTCCGCGCGCCTGACCGTGCGCCACAACGGCGTGCTGGTGCATGACGGGGTCGAGGTTCCGCATCCGACGGCGGCGGCCATGGCCGGGAACGAGGTGCCGGTGGATGGCCTGTACCTGCAGGACCACGGCAACCCCGTGCAGTTTCGGAACATCTGGGTGGTGGCGGAGTAGCGAAGTAGCGCTTGACGCGGGCATCCCGAGGGACCATCATTAGTCGGTTTTCTGGACATGAGAGGGTGATTCACGCAGGAGCAAATAAGCGAAAAGGAGGCGAAAGCCATGCAGCGGAGATTGACACTGGCGGCGGGGGTTCTGGTGGCGGGGTGCCTGGCGGTCCAGGCGAGTTACGAGCAGAAGGCGGACGAGGCGGCCTTGCCGGTCGTGCTGCCGAAGCCGATGTTCACGGGTACGCCCAAGACGCTGAAGGTGCCGAACTTGGAACCGGCGCGCGACGGCAAGAAGCGGCCCGATTTCTTCGCGCCGAAGGGGACGGTAAACCTGGCGGCGAAGAAGCCCGTGACGGGCAGCGACAAGGAGCCGGTGATCGGCGAGTTGGACTATGTCACCGATGGCGACAAGGAAGGCGGCGACGGTTCGTACGTCGAGCTGGGCCCGGGCAAGCAGTACGTGCAGATCGACCTCGAGCAGTCCGCCAACATCTATGCCTTCCTGGTGTGGCATTTCCATGGCCAGGCGTGCGTGTACCACGATGTCGTCGTGCAGGTCTCTGACGATGCGGATTTCATCACGGGCGTGACGACGGTCTACAACAACGACCACGACAACTCGTCGGGCTTCGGCATCGGCAAGGACCTCGCGTATATCGAGACGAACGAGGGCCGGCTGATCGACGCGAAGGGCGTGAAAGGGCGCTACGTGCGGCTGTACAGCAAGGGCAACACCTCCAGCGACATGAACCACTACACGGAAGTGGAGGTTTTCGGCGTTCCGGCCAAGTAAGCCCGCGCGGTCAGCGGCTACAAGCTGGTACACTGCGCAGACGTGAAACGCACCGTTCTCCAGGCTGTCCTGTGGCTGGCCGTGGGGAGCGGTGCGTTCGCTTTACGGACCTGGCAATTGGAGCGCCGCCCGTTGCACCACGACGAGGCGAACCAGGCCGTGCGCTGTGGCATCCTGCAGGAGGGGGGCGGCTACCGCTACGACCCCGCCGAGCACCACGGTCCGACCCTCTACTACCTCACCCTGCCGCTGGCCTGGCTGACGGCGGGACGCTCCTTCGCCAACACGACGGCGACCACCTTCCGGCTGGTGCCGGTCTGCTTCGGCGTGGCCGCCCTGCTGCTCTTCGCCGGGTTGCGGCGTGGCGTCGGCCGGGACGGCGCGCTGTTGGCCGCCGCGCTGGGCGCGGTTTCGCCCGTGCTGGTCTTCTACAACCGCATGTACATCCAGGAGTCGCTGCTGGTGGCGTTCGCCTGCGGCGCCATCGTGGCGGGCTGGCAGTGGACGCGTTCGCGACACGTTGGCTGGGCGGCGCTGACGGGCGTCTGCCTGGGCCTGATGTTTGCCACAAAGGAGACGGCGGTGCTGGCCTATGCGGCCATGGCCGGCGGCGTGGTGGCCGTCTGGCGCCGGGGCCCGGCGCCGGGGTGGCGGGCGGTGCTGGTCATGCTCGCGGCGGCGGGCGCCGTCGTCGCGCTGTTCTACACCTCGTTCGGCGCGCATCCGCGGGGGGTGCTGGACGCCGTGCTGGCCTACGGCACCTATGCGCGGCGCGCCGGCGGGGTGGAGACGGCGCACGTGCATCCGTGGTGGTTCTACGCCCGCGAACTGCTCTGGACGCACGGTCGCGGCGTGTGGTGGTCCGAGGCGGGCATTCTCGCGCTGGCGGCGGTGGGCGCCTGGCGGGGCCTGGCCGCGGCGCCTGACGGCGCGCGGGGGGACGGTCCGGCAGCCGGTGCCGTGTCGCCCGGCCTCGTGCTTTTCCTGGCCGTCTACGTCGTGCTGCAGGCTCTCGCGTATAGCGTCATCCCGTACAAGACGCCGTGGTGCGTGCTGCCGTTCTGGCATCCGGCCCTGCTGCTGGCGGGTGTCGGCGGCGCGGCGCTGTGGCGGACCCGGCGCACGGCCGCGGGCCGGCTCGCGGTCGCGACCGGCGTGGCGCTGGTCGCGGCGCACCTGGCGCGGCAGGCCTGGCGGGCGGCCATCACGTACGACACCGACCCGCGCAACCCCTACGTCTACGCCCACACCGCGCGCGATTTCCTGCGGCTGGTCGAACGCGTGGAGGACGTGTCACGGCTGCGCGTCGAGGGCCGCAACCTGCCGATCGCGGTCGTGGCGGCGTCGGACGAGCATTGGCCGCTGCCCTGGTACCTGCGCCGGTACACGCGCGTGGGCTACTGGACGTCGCCGGAGCAGGTTCCCGCGGCGCTGGATCCCGTGCTCGTGGTGGTCGCGCCCGAGGTGCTGGAGGCCATGCAGGCGCGTTTGGGCGCGGATTGGACGGTGGAGTACTACGGCCTGCGGCCCGGAGCGCTGCTCGCGCTCTGCATCCGCCCGGATGCGTGGGAAGCGTTCATCAAGACGCGCAGGCACCCTGATCCGGGTCGTGATCGGTGACAGAGACACCAGGTTTTCGCTGAACACTGAACACTGAACACTAGGCTCAGTGCTCCGGATGCAGGGTCTGCCCGATGAACACCGCGGAGAGCAGTGTGAAGATGTAGGCCTGCAGGATGGCCACGCCGACTTCCATGAGGTCAATGGCCAACGCCATCACCACCGCCGGCAGGCCGGCGGCGCCGAAGATGATCACCAGCCCCAGCAGCGACAGCAGGACGATGTGTCCGGCCAGCATGTTGGCGAAGAGCCGGATCATGAGCGCAAACGCCTTGATGAACAGGCCGATGAACTCGATGGGCACGAGCACGAACAGCACCGGCCACGGGACGCCGTGCGGGATGAAGGTCTTGAAGAAGCCCAGCAGGCCGTGCCGCCAGACGGAGCCGATGATCATCGTCCCGAGGACCAGCAGGGCCAGCGCGCCGGTCACGTTCACATTGCCGGTGGGCGTGCGGAAGCAGGGGACCAGGCCGATCAGGTTCATCGTCAGGATGAAGAGGAACAGCGTGCAGAAGAAGGGGGTGAAGGCCGGGCCGTCCTCCTTGCCCAGGTAGGCGGTGGCGATCTTGTCCCGCACGAAGAGCACAAACAGCTCGAGTGCGAGCGCCGGGCCGCGCGGCACGCCGCTATAACGGCGGCAGGCCGCCCACAGCAGGGTGGTCAGCAGGACGGCTGCCAGCACCACCATGATGGCGTGGACGCTCAACCAAGGGGGCAGCTGCAGGGCGAAGCCGCCAGGCAGTTCGAAGACGTGGGAGTCCGCGACATGGTGCAGGACGGTGGCCTGCACCCTGTCGGTCATGTCGGGGGCCGCCGCGGCGGCCGCAACTGCAAGGGACGCGTTCGTCATGCTCTTCCTCTGGCCCCGGCCATCCCCGGGGCGGCGGCTCACCTCGTCAACAGCGAGGCCACTTCGGCCGCCAGGAAGACGAGGAAGGCCGCGACACAGGCGAGCCCGAAAGGCTCCGCCAACGCTGGCCTGGCCACGCAAACGGCAAGGACAATAGCAAGCAGGGCCGTGAACCGCAACACATTAGCCGCCAGGCCGGCCAGCGGATGGCGGGCGAGGGGGTGGGCGCGGGCGAGCACCCAGCGGTTGAGGCGGGCGGCCGCGACGGCGTTGGCGGCGGCGACACTCCAGCCCGCCACGACCGGCAGCCAGCCGCCCACAGGCCAGATCACGCCCGGCAGGGCCGCGGCAACGGCAGCCGCCACGCCCACCAGCGGCCAGCGCCAGACCCGCCTCACGGCGGCCCCTTTGGCGGCGGGCGCGGGGGATCGATGAGCCGGCAGATCTTCCACACTTCGTACGCGCCGAAAAGCAGGCCGACGATCAGACCGCCAACGGTCCACGCCACGCCCTCGCCCAGACGCCGGTCGAGCCAGTGCCCAGCGAAGCCGAAAAGGGCCATGCCGGCGGCGAGATTCGAGCCCAGCAGCATGGCGCGCCCCAAGCCTTGAGCGGGTCGCGGGTCGTCCCGTTCCGGGCGCTGGTCGGGTAGGGGTGGCATGCCCGGATTAAAATGGGCGCAGTGGAGGCTTGTCAAGGTTCTCCGGTTGCAGTAAATACGCATCGTGACGTATGCATGACCTGACGGACAAGCCATGAATCACTTGAAGATCATCCACGAGTTCCTGACGCAGCGGCAGAAACTGCCTGAACTCTACAAGTACGGGTTCCCCTTCGTCACCATCTCGCGGCAGGCGGGGGCCGGCGGGCATGTGCTCGCCTACGCGCTGAAGAGCGAATTCGACAAGAGTCCGAGCGAACCGATGCTCGAGGGTTGGCACGTTTTCGACAAGCAGCTTTGCGAGGTGGTGGCCGAGGATCCCCTGCTGCGGGATTCGATGGGCGCGTTGCTGACCGAGACGTACCACTCGGAGTTCAAGGATTTCGTGGAAAGCTTGTTTACCGGACGCTCGCGGCAGTACCTCGTGCACAAATCCACGTTCAAGGTCGTACACATGTTGGCGGCGATCGGGAAGGTGATTGTCGTCGGCCGTGGCGGCGTGTGCGTCGATCGCAGCCTGCCGCTGGGTGTGCACGTCCGGCTCGTGGCGCCCGAGGCCCAGCGCATCGTCTGGATGATGAAGCGCTTCAAGCTGACCAAGGATGCCGCCCGGGAGGCGATGGTCAAGCAGGACGACGACCGCCGCAAGCTGATGAAGACCTACTTCAACCGCGACATCGACGATCCGCTGCTGTACGACGTGGTCTGGAATACCGGACTGGTCGATCTCAGCCACATCGTGGAGTCCGTCATGCGGTTGTTGCGCGACCGCTATGCGGTGGCGCGCAAGGCGTCCAAACGCGATAACCGGTGACAGGCGTCCCCGCGCGGTCCGCGCTCTTCACCGTGACCGCCAGGCAAACGAATCCCAGTATGCGCGATCCACCTTGTAGACATCCACGGGTGCCTGTGGCCCCAGCGTGGGCGGGATGAACCCGAACCGCTGCATTTCGCGGATGTAGTGCGGGTTGGGCCGGAAGTCCGGCATGTCGAAACGCTTGACCTCCTGCAACTGGCCTTGGGCGGACTGCAAGGCCGCCAGCAGTTTCGCGTACAGGGGGTCCCGCGTGTCTTTGAAGACCGCCTGCCCGCAGAGGTCGAGGCCGCCTGCGGCGCGCGCGAGCGGGGCGAGCAACAGCGGCGAGCACGCAGGGCGCGTGAGGTTGCAGACGGACTCCAGCCGGCTCCCCGCGGCGCGGGCGAAGACGAGTTGAGGTTGCTCCTTCGCGGGGGCGCCAGCGGCGGGCTGGCGCAGGTGGCAGGCGCCACAGCGCTCGTTCAACTCGCGCAAGGGCAGCGCCGGCATGGCCGGCGGATGGCCGAGCGCCGCATACGTGCCGGGATAGCAAGCGCTGGTTTCGATCCACAGGCGCACGAGGTCGCGCTCCCGCGGGGCGACGTGGACATTGTGATGCGCGCCGTCGAGCTTGGCCATCAGGGGGCTGACAGCGGAGCCGTACGTGTACGGCGCGTCGTTGCCGGTGACGCGGTTGCGGGCGTCGTTGACCTGCCCGCGGCCGATCAGCGTGGTGTAGCTCACGGTGTAGCGGGGCGTGTGGTCGCCCGCGAGGGAGACGCGGCCCTTGTAGTCGCGCGGGTTGTGGCAGCCCGCGCAGTGCCGGTCGAGGATGGGCTGGATGTCGCGCGGGAAGTCGATCACGGCGGGGATGCCCGCGAGCGGCTCCACCGGGGTGGGCGGTCGCCGCGGGGCCAGCAGCTTCGCGGCCGGCGCGTGGGGGGCGGCCGTGCGCGGTTCGTGACAACCGACACAGCCTGTCGTCTCGCCCGGCTGCACGGTGAGGAAGCTGTGCATGCGCTTCACGGGCCGGTTGTCGTGGTCGAGCGCGACGAAGAAGACCGACTGCAGGGCCGGAAGCTCCAGGCAGGCCGAACCGTCCGCGGCGACCGGCACGGTGCCGAGAATCTCGGCCAGGGTGAACGAGCCGCCGATGGTGAGCGGCTCCATGCCGCCGGAGAAGTTCACCGGCTTGGGCAGCTGCTTGAGCACGAGCAGGCGCGCGATCGAGCCGCGCGCGACGCCCGCCATGCGGCGGCCGGCGTAGATGTCCTCGAGCACGACCGTGCCCGTGGTCGCCGCCAGCCGCGTGCGGGACGGGATGCAGGTTTCGCGCGGTCGCGGGGCCAGCGGCCGGGGCTCGGCGCACATGAGACCGGCGCGCTCCTCCGCGGGCAGCGCGAAGAGCCGCTCCGTCTCGCCGCTGGCGTTCAGGAGGAAGAGACCCTCGCGGTGCGCGACGAGGAACCACTCTGTGTCGAGCGGATAGGGATCGCGCCACTCCGGCTTGCGGCTGAGCGTGCGGGCGCGCGAGAGCGCGTCGGGGCCCTCCGCCGGGTCCACGACCGTGACATGCCCCGTGTGCTCGGCCTGCCCGTGCCCGGGCGAGAAGGCTGCCACCACGCGGCGCGTGCCGGGAATGGGCTTCGCATCGAGCATGCTGATCCCCGGGTTGGCGTTGCCGTAGTAGACCGTCTGCCCGGTGCCATCGGGGTTCATGGTCCAGAGATGATGGTAGTGCAGCTGGGAGCGGTCCACGTACTCCCAGCGCATGTAGAGCACGCGCCCGTCGGGCAGCAGCCAGGGCGTGTTGTCGTGGTCGTTGTTCGACGAGAGCATGCGAACGCCCGTGCCGTCCGCGTTGCAGCGGTGCAGCGTGGCCACGCGGCTGTACCAGCAGTTCACGTAGCGGCGGCAGCGGGACGAGCCGAACACGATGCCGCCGTCGGGGCAATAGGCCGGCTCGATGTCGTCGTCCGGCCCGTCCGTCAGCTGGCGCAGCCCCGTGCCGTCGCTGTTGATCTCGTAAAGGTGGTACGTGTGCGATCCCCCTGGGCGGTAGGCGCAGAGCAGCCGGCGGCCATCGTAGTGCACCTGGGGATCGCGGACGCCGCCCCTTGGATCGTCGAGGAGCACCTTAAGCGCCCCGGTTCGCAGGTTCAGCCGACAGAGCCGGCCGCCCTCGCCGTAGCCCCAGTAGACATTGTCCGCGAAGGCGCGGGCGCGGTCGCGCACCGTGTCGGAGTGGTCGGCGTAGTTGCCGAAGCTGACGTACCAGTGGTCGCGGCCGGGCACGCGCACGGCGAAGACAATTTCAGGCGTCGCGGCGAGGGGCCCCGCCAGGCAGCGGCGGAGGAGCGGCCCGGGGCTCCAGGCGGTCGGGTTGGCCGGCGGTTGGGGCGCCGCGAGGGCTGTGACGCTCAGCGCCAGCGCACCGGCGGCGGCGAACCCCCGCCGGCGTCTCCCGTCCCACGTGTCAGACGCGGCTGTTTGCATGCCCGGGAACATGGTCGATCAGGTGTGCGAAATCAAGTGCGGAGCGCGGTCAGCACACGAGCGACCGGGCCTGACGGCTGCGACCGTCAACCCGCCGCTACTTCTTTTTGGCGTTCCCGCCCTTGATCGTAATGGCGGTTGCCACCAACTTGCCGATGCCCCCCTGGGACACGCGCACGGAGACCCTCATGCCCTCCTGCAGGTCGCTGAGTTGCCCGCGCACGCCCGCGGACGTCTCGATCCAGCACGAGACGGGCACACTGAACGGGCGCGGACCGCCGGAGCCCTTCAAGACGACGATGCGCTCGCTCGCGCTGACCGTCTCGACGGTTCCCTCGGCTGTCTCCGCCCCGTCTCCCGTTGGCTGCCGGTTGGTTCGGATTCGATTCCTGCTCCCGCCCTTGTTTCCCTTCGCGCTGACCCACAACGGAGCCAGGGCGCAGCCGAAAGCCAGCATGCGCAGTAGCTGTCTTCTTCTCATGGGCTTCCTCCCCCCGCCGCGTGCGTCCGGCATATGAGCCAAGGTTGCTCCGCTGCGGTGTCATTCGCGTTCAGTTTCATACCACGCTCTGCCTCGCGGCGCCAGCGGCATCTTGACACCCTGTCATATCTCAGAAGCTGTGAGGAAATCGAATCCAGACGGTGAGCCGCAGACGCCTGGAAAGAACAGATCGGGCAGTATGTTGACGAGTGCTCCCGCAGAACGGGGTGACACGTGTTTCCGCCAGGCCTTGACCTTCCTGCCGGATTTCCGCATCCTTCCCGCCATGGAGACGCTGCTTCAGGCCGGTCCAGGGGGTGAGGGCGCCCGTAACGCCAGAAGAGCGGTTTCTCGTCCGTTCCGGGCCTCTTCGGCGCCACGTGGACACTGCTTGGGACACGGCACGAAATGAGAACAGGCCTTCGGCTTTATCCGTTGCTGAGCGTTTGGTCGCTTGGCGCATTCCTCCTGCAATCCGCCCACGCTCAGCACGGCGTCATCCGCGAATATGCCGCGCTCGCGCCCAGGCCCGATGCCGTTCCGCTTGCGCCGCTGTTCGACGCGCCGTTCACCGACACCAGCATTGCGCTGGGGCCTGACAAGGCGTTCTACCTCACCGGATCGGCTGTGGAGGGGCAGGGCGCGGGCTTTGCCCAGCGGATCGCGATCTGGCGCTCCGCGGACCTGAAACAGTGGACGCCGTTGCGCACGTTGGAGCTGAAGGACGCGAAGGCTCGCTCTCCGGAGATTCACTTCCTCGCCGGCTTCTTCTGGATTACCCTTGGCCGAGAGGGCGGCGGAACCGAGTTGTTGCGCTTTGACACGACGGATCTCGCGAATAGCCCTTTCAGACAGGCGCGCATCACCGGCAGCGGCGAAACCCCGTCGCTGTTCCGCGATGACGACGGCACGTATTTCTGGCTCACGGGTGCCGGTGAACTCGCCAGGATGAAAGCAAACCCGCTCGAGGGGCTGGCGGGGCCGCCGGTCAAAATCGCCGTCAGGATCGCGGGGCCGGATGCGCAGCGAGCCGATCAAACCGTCAGGAACCTGCGCGGACCGTTTCTTGCCAGGATCAACGGCAAATATCATCTCTTTATTACCGGCCGACTGCACCGGAACGGCCTCGGTCGCACCGGTCTTCCGGAAGGTGCGGACGATGTCCTTGTGGCGGCCTCGGAGAAGCCCGACGCCGGTTACTCTGCGTTTTACGTGGCCTTTCCCCATGCCGGCGAGACCACGCTGTTCAAGGACCCGGCGGGCAGGCTTTGGGCAACCTATTCCGGCACCGACGAGCGCGCGATCCTGCGCGGCCGGCCCGGCGTTTTCCAGGTCGAGTGCGTCCCCGCCACGGAGCCTGCCTGGACGATCGGCTTCGCTGGCGCGGAGAAGGGCGACCGCTTTCCGTTTGGTTTGATGTTGCGGCCGGACACGGCGTTCATCTACGAGCGCGGCATGGGCTCGGCCCGTGCGGTGCCGCTGGACAAGGTTCCGGGGCAACGCGCCGCTGTGCCCTGGATCCGCGACACGTTCATCATGCTGGGCCACGACGGGATCTACTACCTGACCGGCACCTCGGGCAACATGGACGGGATCAACCTGTGGCGCTCGCCGGACTTGAAGCACTTCGCGTTCGTCAGCCAGGTCTGGAAACCCTCGGCCGATCCCAAGGCGTGGTACAACAGCGCGCCCGGCCGGCTCCATTGGGCGCCCGAACTCCACTACATCAACGGCACCTACTGGATCGCTCACTGCCTGAGTGCGGGCAAACAAGGCAAGAACAGCGTGCTGAAGAGCATGAGCGGCAAGCCTGAAGGACCCTACGAGCCCGCCTTTGCGGAGAACCGTGGCGTGGACCAGCACATCGATTCGTCCATGTTCCAAGACACCGACGGCTGCGTCTACTACGTCTGGCAGGATGGCCTGATTCGCAAGTTCAACGCCGCCATGAACGGCTTTGACGGCGAGCAGTCGAAGATCCTTCCGACCGATGGCCAGCGCGTCGGCTATGAAGGCGCGACGCTTGTCAAGCTGGGCGCGTGGTATGTGCTGACCTGCGCCGAGTGGAATGGCGGCGGCAACCACGCCGACGGCACCTACGACATGATGTACTCCTGCGCCAGGAGCCTGTCCGGCCCGTGGAAGCCGCGGCGCGTCGCCGTGCCCCACGCCGGCCACGGCGCCTTGTTCAGGGACAAGTCCGGCCGCTGGCTGGCCTCGTTCTTCGGCAACGACCGCACCGCACCCTTCCGCGCCATGCCCGGCTTCGTGCCGGTGGAAACCAGGGACATGGGCGATGATCTGGTCATTGAGCCGAAGGCCACGCCGTAACTGGCAGTCACAAGGCAGAACGGCGCGCCCTTTTCACTTCGCCGGCTGCAGCACGAGACCGCAGCGGCAGGGCAGGTAGAGCTTGAGGCACTGGCGCAGAACGCCCTGCTGCCGGAGCGGGGCCGTGTGGTAGCGTTGCCGCGGCGCCAGCCGGGCATGGCCGCCGAAGCGGGCTTCGTCGGTGTCGAGCACGAGGTCGTACGTCCCTGCCGGCACCTCGATGGGGTAGTCGGTCAGCGAGCGGGTTGGGTGGAGGTTGAAGAAGTAGAGAAGGCCGGCCCGCTCGAAGGCCAGCACCTTGTCGCTGTCCTGCACGACCAGCCGGCGCGGCTGGCCGCGGTCGAGCGGGGCCTGTGTGGCACACGTCCGCAGCATGGCGCGGTCGAAATCGGCCAGGAAGTGGTACTTCAGGTTCGGATCGTCCCGCAGGTGCCACTGCCGGCGGGCGTAGTGGTGCGACCAGCCATTGCCTTCGCGCGGGAAGTCCACCCATTCCGGATGGCCGAATTCGTTGCCCATGAAGTTCAGGTACCCGTGGCCGGCCGTGGCCAGCGTGGCCAGGCGCAGCAGGCGATGGAGGGCCACGGCCCGGTCGATCACCGGGTCCGGATCGTCGCGCTGCATGTGCGCGTACATCGCGGCGTCGGCCAGTTGGAAAATCACGGTCTTGCCGCCGACAATGGACTGGTCATGGCACTCCACGTAGCTGATCGTGCGCTCGTCCCGCCGGCGGTTGGTGAGTTCGGTCCACAGCGCCCAGATGTCCCACTGCTCGTCCTTGACGTTGCGCAGGAGCTTGAACCAGTGGTCGGTGACGCCCATCGCGAGGCGGAAGTCGAAGCCGCAGCCGCCCGTCTCGGCCGCTGCGGCCAGCCCCGGCATGCCGCTGACGTCCTCGGCGATCGTGATGGCGGAGGGTTTCACCTTGTGAATCAGCTCGTTCGCCAGCGAAAGGTACGTGTAGGCGCACTCGTCCACGCTCTGGTCGAAGTACTGGCCATAGGAGGAGAACGACATGCCGAGCCCGTGGTGCAGGTACAGCATGCTGGTGATGCCGTCGAAGCGGAAACCGTCCAGCCGGTACTCCTCGAGCCAGAAACGGCAGTTCGAGAGCAGGAAGTGCAGGACCTCGTGTTTGCCGTAATCGAAGCAGCGGGAGTCCCAGGCTTCGTGGCGGCCGCGCGGGCCGTCGTGGAAGTACTGGTAGAGCGTGCCGTCGAACCGCGACAGCCCCTCGTTCTCGTTGTTGACCGCGTGGGAGTGCACGAGGTCGATGATGACGGCGACTCCGGCGGCGTGGGCGTCGTCCACGAGCGCCTTGAACTCGTCGGGTGTGCCGAAGCGCGACGAGGCGGCGAAGAAGCTGGAGACGTGGTACCCGAAGGAGCCGTAGTAGGGGTGCTCCTGAATGGCCATGAGCTGGATCGTGTTGTAGCCGGCATCCACGATGCGGGGCAGGGTGAGCCGGCGGAACTCCTCGAACGTGCCCACGCGGCCGTGCTCCTGGGCCATGCCGATGTGCGCCTCGTAAATCAGCGGCGCCACGGGAGGTCGCTCGAAAGACGGCGTGCGCCACGCGTACGCCGCGGGAGGCTCCCAGACCTGCGCGCTGAAGACATGGGTTTCCCGGTCCTGGACGACGCGCCGCGCATAGGCCGGGATCCGTTCGCCCTCTCCGCCGGGCCAGGTGACGTGCAGCTTGAAAAGCTCGCCGTGGCGCAGGGCATCCGCGGGTAGCGTCAGCTCCCAGTTCCCGCCGGCCGTGACCCGCTGGAAGGCGTAGCGCGTGTCGGGGCGCCAGCCATTGAAGGGGCCGACCAGATGCAGGGCGCTCGCGTGCGGCGCCCACTCGGCGCAGCGCCAGCCCCCCGGCGTTCGATGCACCCCGAAATAGAGGTGGCCGGCGGCGAAATCCTCGATGGTCATGAGGTCCGACGTCAGCCGCTGCAGGGCGGCCTGCGTCTGCTGCCGACGCCGGCGGATAACCGGCAGGAACGGCTGCAGATGGCGGTCGTCCGTGATCTGGGCCTGGGGTTGCGGAATGCGCGCCATGGCCGTACCAACCTCCGGGGGGCTCCCCTCAATACGGATTGACCAGGGGACGGTCGAGCATGGCCTCGTAGATGTCGAAGTAACGCCGCGCCGTGACGTCGTGGTTGAACATGCGCTTGCTCTCGCGCATGATCCGTGTCAGCTCCTGGGCGCGCGCGGCCGGGCCGAGCCCGAAGAAGGCCATGGCCTGGTCCATGGCCCAGCGCAAGCCCCGGCTGTCGTAGGTCTCGAACACGAACCCGTTGCCCGTGTGCGTGCTCACGTCCAGATGGGTGACGGTGTCGTGCAGGCCGCCCGTGTCGTGTACCACGGGCAGCGACCCGTACAGCGCGCCGATCATCTGCGTCAGGCCGCAGGGCTCGAAGAGCGACGGGATGAGCGTGAAGTCCGACGCGGCGTACGCCATGCGCGACAGGGGCTCGTGGAAGTCGCAGACCGCTACGCGGTCGTAGAAATCGTGCTGCCGGACGATGTTGTGGAAGTGCACCTTGTGCGCGCCGTTGGCGACGAACACGATCTGCAGCTCCTCCCGCGTGTAGCTTGTCACCGTGTCGAACAGGATGTCCGACAGCAGCTGGCAGCCCTTCTGGATGGGATCCAGGCGCGAGGGCCAGAAGAAGAGCGGGGCGTCCGGGTTCACGCGCAGGCCGAGCCGCTCCTGCAGCGCGGCCTTGTTGCGGCGCTTGGCCTCCGCGTGGGTACGGGTGTTGAAGCGGGCCGGAATGTGGGTGTCCGTCTCGGGATCGTAGGAGGGATCCGGGGCGTTGAGAATGCCTGCCGCGCAATGGGCCAGGAGCTTGTTCGCGATCTCGTTGCGGATCTGGCTCGGGATGAAGCCGTGCCTTCCGTCCACGATCTCCTGCAAGAACGAGGGGCTGACCGTGTTGATGAAATGCGAGGCGAAAATGCCGCTGGCGAGGGCGTCCACCGGGCATTTGTGGGCGTCCCAGTAATTCTGGGGCGGCTCCTTGTAGAAGAGGTAGTTCCAGAACTCGGCGGGATCGATGCCGCGGTCTTCCATCTGCCCCAGATAGATATCGTACGTGTGGATGTTGTGGACGGTGAAGAGGCAGCGGATGTTCAGGCGCCGCGCCATGGCCGGAATCAACCCCGTCATCCAGTCGTTGCAGTGAATGAGATCCGGATTGACGCGCGGCACGATGTTATTGATGACCTCGCGCTGGAAGGCGAGGGCGATCTTGGGGTTCTCGTCCTGCGCGCCGCTGTAGATCTGGTCGCGATAGTAGAAGATGCGGTCCTCGGCCAGGTGGATGCGGTCCTCGGGCAGCTTCTTCTTGTAGGCGATCAACTCCTCGCTGATGAGGTTGCCGATGTCGATGTTGAACATGCGGCGGTAGTGGGGCAGGGCCACGTGCACATCCGCACCCAGCTCGAACAGCGCCGAGACGAGCGAGGCGGACACGTCCGCCAAACCGCCGGCCTTGGCCGTCAGGCGGTTGGCCATGTTGCCCATGCCGGCGGGCAGGTAGGTGATTTCCGGCGTGACGATGAGGATGCGGGGCGACCGCCCCGAGCCGAGCTTCTTCTTGCGTGCCATGGCTTACGCCTCCGCCCAGGTCATGAATCCGGGCATGTCCGCGCGCCAGTCGTGCGACTGGGGTACGGCACGAACCGTGAAACCGTAACGTCCGCTGTGCTGGCACACCAGCTGCCCCTCGTAGCGGAACCGTCCGCCGCCGAGATCCTCGACGACCGCCATCTCCTCCAGCTTGCTTTCCTGGATCTGGTTCTGCGGTGTGAGCGTGCCGTGGTAAAGCTGCACCGCCACATCCGCGGGGGCCAGCTCGCCGAGATCCACCACGCTGGAGACGGTGAAGTGGTCGCCGACATGCAGCGTGGCAATGTTGCGGTTCGAGGTCGGGAAGCCGACCCGGATGCGGCCCCACAGCCAGCGCAGGCGCTGGCGCTGCGCCACCAGGTCGCGGGCGCGGCGGCAGTCGTGCGCCACGAGGTCCTGGTAGGTGGCCACGGCCGGCTCGTAAAAACGCTTGGCGTATTCGGCGACCATGCGGTGGCTGGTGAAGAAGCCCAGCGCCATCTGGAGCGACGCCTTCATCATGCGCACCCAGTGCGCCGGCACTTCGCCTCCCGGCCGGTCGTAGTAGCAGGGGACAATCTCGTTCTCGATCAGGTTGTAGAGCGCCTGCGACTCGACCGCATCCTGGTACTCGTGATCTTCGTGCTCCTCGGCGCTGCCGATGGCCCAGCCGCACGCGCGCGAGTAGCCCTCGCACCACCAGCCGTCGAGCACGCTGGCGTTCAGCGCCCCGTTCAGGGCGGCTTTCATGCCCGAGGTGCCGCTGGCTTCCTGCGGGCGGCGCGGGGTGTTCAGCCAGACGTCCACGCCCTGCACCAGCCGCCGGGCCAGGTAGATGTCGTAGTTCTCGAGGAAAACCACGCGCTTGCCGACGTCCGCGCGGTGCGTGAACTCCACGATCTGCCGGATGAAGTCCTTGCCGTAGTGGTCGGCCGGATGCGCCTTGCCGGAGAAAACCAGCTGGACGGGGCGCTGCGCGTTGGCGAGAATCGCCACCAGCCGCTCGACGTCCTTGAGGAGCAGCGTGGCCCGCTTGTAGGTCGCAAAGCGGCGGGCGAAGCCGATCGTCAGCGTGCTGTGGTCCAGCAGCGTGCGCGCCGCGGCGAGCTCGCGCTCCGTCGCGTTGCGCGCCCGCAGTTGCTTCTCGCCGTGATCGCGCACGGTGCGCACCAGGCGCGCCCGTCCGATCTCGTGCACGTGCCAGAGCTCATCGTCGGGCAGCTGCATGATCTGGTTGAGCACCGCGGGGTCCGCCGGATGGTTGCGCCAGTTCGGGCCCAGGTAGTGGTCGAAGAGCTGCGCCAGGTCGGGCGACATCCAGGAGGGGACGTGCACGCCGTTGGTGATGCCGGCAATGGGCACCTCGTCCACCGGCCGGTCGGGCCACAGGTGCGACCACATCCGGCGCGCGACCTGGCCGTGCAGCTGGCTGACGCCGTTGGCGCTGAGCGACGTGCGCAGGCCGAGGATGGTCATGCAGGGCTCGGTATGCTCCCCGCCGCGGTCCGGCCGGGCCCAGTTGATGACCTCGTCAGCGGGAATGCCCGTTTCCGGCTGCAGCACGTCCAGGTGCGATTTCAGCAGGTCGTAGGGGAAGGTCTCGTTGCCGGCCGGCACCGGCGTGTGCGTCGTGAACACGTTCGAGCGGTACGCGATCTGGAAGGCCGAGTCGCGATCCAGGTGCCTCGTCTGCATGAGATGGGAGATGCGCGCCATCGTCAGGAAGGCGGCGTGGCCTTCGTTCAGGTGGCAGACGGACGGCTCGATGTCCATGGCCAGCAGCGCCCGGTACCCGCCGATGCCCAGGAGCAGTTCCTGCTGCAACCGCATCCGCCGGTCGCCGATGTACAGCTTCGCCGTGATGTCGCGGAAGTGCGGCGGGTTCTCGGCGATGTTCGTGTCGAGCAGGAAGAGCGGGACGCGCCCGACGTCCAGGCGCCACACCTGGGCGTGCAGCAGCCCGTCGGGGAGGGGCAGCGTCACCACCAGCCGGTGGCCGTCCGCCATGCACTCGTTCAGCGGGAGGAGGTGGATCTTGTTGTCCGGGTAACGCTCCTGCTGGACGCCCTTGTTCGTCAGGTACTGCTGGAAGTAGCCCTGGTTGTAAAGCAGGCCCACGCCCACCAGCGGCAGCTTCAGGTCCGAGGACGACTTCAGGTGGTCGCCCGAGAGCACGCCCAGGCCGCCCGAGTAGATGCGGACGCTTTCGTGCAGCCCGTACTCCAGCGAGAAGTAGGCCACGACCCGGCGCTCGGCGGCATCGGCCGCCCCCGGCTGCACGTTGGCCTCGTACCGCGCCTTGACGTCGTTCATGTGGCGGATGAAGCCCTCGTCCGTCGCCACGGCCTTCAAGCGCTCCTGCGAAACCGACATCAGGAACTGCAGCGGGTTGAGCCGTGTCTCGCCCCAGAGGTCCGGGTCAATCCGACGGAACAGCTCCACGGCATCCGGGTTCCAGCTCCACCAGAGATTGCGCGAAAGGATTTCCAGAAAATGCAAACGCTCCGGGATGGAAGGAGCGATATCGAACAGCTGCAGGTTTTTCATGCACGAGTCCTTAACTCAAAGCCTTTTCAGGCAACATGGATGACGCTATTCAAGGAACCATGATCGTTGGCCGTCCAGTCCGGACAGGCAGGATCCACGCACCAGTACCCGTCCACGATGAACTTGTACTCGTGCAAGCCGGGGCGCAGCTGCAGTTCGGTGACGAAGGCCCGTTCCACGGCAGCGTACGCCAGCCGGCAGGCCGTTGGCGCCCAACCGTTGAACGAGCCCGCCAGGTACACCACGCTTGCCGGCGGCGCGACGAACCGGAACGTCACCCTGCGCCGCCACTTGCCGGCCACCCCCGTCGGCGCATGCTTGTCTGTCATGTGCCCGTTCCCCCGCTGGAGTGTCCGCAAACTACAACCGGCGAGCCTCCCGGCCCGCCCGGCGTCATAAACGATCTAGATTCTTCCGACGGTCTCGAGAATACGACAAGGCTTGCCCGTGTTCAAGCTGTGTTTGCGGTAGCGCCAGAGCGTCCAGAGCGTTTGCGAAACGGCTGCCAAACGCCCTAGGGCGCCTGCAGCAGCACGCGATAGAAGCGTCTGGTGGCGGCATCGGGGGCCGGCGTGCTCCATTGCATGTTAGTCTGTCCAGGGCCTGCCGTCCACGGTCCGCCGGCCACCGGCCAGTTCTCCATCCGAAGGTCGGCCGTCGCCCCCACCGCGTAGGACCGCCCCGGCGCCGCCGGCCAGCTCAGCGTGAGCCCGCCGCCGGCGTCCGTCCCTATGCCCGAGCTCCTCAGCACGCTGTTCGCGTCCTTCGGATCCGTGCCGGACAGGTACTCCTCGCTGTCCGTCATCGAATCCTTGTCCGTGTCGTTGGTCGGCGCCACGCCGGCGAGCCTGTGCCTGGCCGCCCAATCGTCCGCCACCCCATCCCCATTCGCGTCCACAGGCATCAGTCGCACGGTCCCCACATGGGTCACCGAACCCGCCGGCAGCGCTTGACCGGCCAGTGCCACAGTGCCGCTGGCGTATCCGTCTTTGACCAGCGTGAGCAGCCAGTTCTCGCACGGTAAACCCGGACCCGAGGGCAGGGTTCCATCCGTGCCTGTCCATGCGGTGGTCGCCTGCCCCGCAATCCGCCCGGTCTGTGCCCGGAAAGTCAGGGGGCAATCTGCGATCCAGGCCCCGGTAAGCCCGTCCCGTACGACCCCCTGCACCCGGAAGGTGGGTGCCAGCACGAAGGTGGCCATCCCCGCCGAGGGCACCCGCACGGTCTGGGCGCTCGGGTAGGCAAGGTGCTCCCAGCCCGCCGGCACTCCCGTCAGCGTCACCGTGTAGGTTCCGTTCGTCTTGCCCGCGAACTTCACCGACGTCTGGCCGCCCAGCGCAAGCTGCTCACCCGTGTTCAGTCGTGCCGCGATGCCAGGCGGCAGCGCCCCCGCTGTCAGGCCGTTGATCCCCATGACCAGAACGTGATCCGTCGGCCCCCCCGAGGGTGTGATTCCGATGGACAACGTGTAACTGCCCGTATCCGTGAAATTCGTGCTGGCGACGCGCACGTAGTAGAAACCGTCCGCTGCATGATCCAGCTGGCCATGTTCCTGCACGCCAGAGACGTTGTCATCCCGCCGCTGCAGCCGTTCCAGACTGCCGTTGGGCAGCGCGCGATAGACTTCGAGGACGGCGTCAATCTGCCCGGCTACGTTGGCCACCGTGATGTCGTACGTGTAATTCGAAGATGCGACGAACGACACCCAGTCCTCGTCCGCGGCCGTGTGCAGGGTGTGCCGTTGGTCCGTGCCGGCCACGCAGGACGTGGCCTGTAGGTGCGCGTCGTCCTCCTCGAAGCTGTCGAGGAGCGTTACCGTGGATTGCACCGGGCTGGAGACCTCGCCGCGGTTGTCATGGGCGAAGAAGGTGAACACATACGTGCCCGGCCGGGCGCAGTTCGTGTACGCCGCCTCGTAGCGCGCAGCTTCCGCCTGCCACGCCAGATCCACCTGTGACAGCCCCCCCACGCCGTCGTAGTCGGGTGGCGTGACGACGCACCAGACGTTGGATATGCCGTCCGCATCGGACACGTCCGCTGCCCACAGGAGGAGCCTGTCCGTGCCGCTCAGCGTTGTATCAGGCATGCCGCTGTGGATGGCCGGGGGATCGCCTCCCGTGACAAAGGCCGCGCCCAGGTACCGCAGGCAGGCCAGATTCCCGTCCAGGTTCCTCTCGTCCGGAATGCCGTTGCCGTTATCATCCAACCGCGGGGACTGCCGCGCGTAGCCGCTGGCCCGGCGAATGGCTGTGCGCGCCGCCGTGACGGCGTTTCCGATCGACTGCCCGTTGAACAGGTTGCTGAAGTAGAACACGGAGAAACTGATCAGGCCGCCGCCTGCCGTCAGGCTGACGGCCCCGGCCTGTGTGCTGGCCACGACAATGCGCTCGCGGCCCGCTCATCGTGGTGGCCCCGCCATCGCACAGGGTTTGGGCGTTGTAGGCGCCGCCCACCCCCACGATGCGATTGGCACTCAAGCCGATCCCCGTATCCCCGGTCGCGAGCAGCCACCACCATACCTGCATGAAATCGTTATGAGCACGTAGGTGAGGGGCGCCCCGTTCGTTTCCAGGTTCAACGCCGAAGGGAGGAGTCGGCAGCTGCGCATCAGCGTGCATCAGCGGTCGCATCGCTCCCACCATTCAACGCTAAAGTCGCGGGGCAGTAACGGCGGGGACCGCCGTCTCCAGGCCTGCGGTCGCCCGTGCCGCCGGATCGCGCCATCATCCCGCGGGGCGCCGAGGCCGTTCACCCTCC
>CAYOBW010000061.1:0-29773 GCA_964402115.1 uncultured Victivallales bacterium | reverse complement strand
CTATCCGGGTCAACACCCGACAGATCTCAGTGGGATAAGATGCGTTTGCCCTGAACACATCAGAAATGCCAACGTGCCTCCGTATCCCGTTTGAGATACACTGCTCTCGACATGGGAGGTGGAGCATGAGCAAGACAGCAAGGGTTTGCGCCAGGATTCAACCCCGACTGAAGGATCGGGCCGAGAACGTGTTTCATCGGTTGGGTCTGAATGCGACGCAGGCCATCACGATCTTCTACCGCCAGGTTGAGATTCGTGACGGACTGCCCTTTGATGTCGCCATTCCAACGCCGACGCCAGGTCGAACCTTTGAGGCAACGGACGCCAATCGCGAACTGACCGTCTGCGAAGACGCCGATGACATGTTCCGCAAACTGGGCATCTGATGTACACCCCGGTCTTCACGCGGCAGTTCGAGCGAAACCTTCGCCGCGTCGAACGGCGCGGCAAGAACAGCGACAAGTTCAAGATACTCGCATGACGGTGCCAGGTGCATAGCTGCGAGGGATTCCGGCGCGCGGCGAGAAGCGGGCGCAGGAGCGGGCGGGTGCTGCCGTACGGCGCTCAACCCGCGCGAGGAAGATGCGGAGCGGATGTTGAGGCTGGACTGACCGGGGGAGGCGCAAACTCAGGGGGGAGTACCGGATGCGCTGACCGGCGGGTACGATCTTGCCGCCTTCACTGGGAGCGGGGGCGTCCCGCCCCCGCAACGCGAAGACCGGGGGCGGGACGCCCCCGCTCCCAGTTTCCGGGGCGACTGTTCCGGATGAGATGCTTGCCACCGTTGACATCGCAGGATGGTGCCTGCCGAGGAATGGTGCCAGATGATTTGGGACCTGTAGAGCTATCGCAATCGGAATCGATCCCCTTGCGAAATCGCCGGTTTGCAGGTGCGACCCGCACTCGACCGCCTGGGTAAGCCTTGCGCGCGCAAGGGATTGCGCGGCAGCCAAAAAATGCGCTTGCCAGCCGGCTGGCGTGAATGCTAGCGTACGGCCCTCCGATTCAAGGGGAAGGACGTAGACAGCATGAAGAAAGAGATCCATCCGAAGTACCATGAGGCGACGATCACGTGTGCCTGCAGCAACGTGATTCATACCCGCTCCACCGTGAAGGAGATGAGCGTCAACACGTGTTCGGCGTGTCATCCCTTCTACACGGGCCACGCCACCTTCCTCGATACCGAAGGTCGCGTGGAGCAGTTCCGGAAGCGGTACGCGCAGAAGTAGCGTTCGCGGAAGGGTCAGATCGGCACGAATGGCTCGGTCTGACCCTTTTCCTTTTTTCGCAGGCGTTTCCGGCAGGTCGCGCGACCGTGGTTGCGCGGTCACGTCTGGGAGGGCGTGCAGCGCGCCATGATAGACCGGGAGCACATCGAACGGGCGTTGAGTCGGCTGCCCAGGATCGAAGCCGAGCTGTCTTCGCCGGCTACCGCCGCCAACCAGAAGCGATTTCGCGAGCTGGTGCAGGAGCACGCGGCCCTGAAGCGGCTGGCGGCCCGGGCCCAGCGCTTCTTCACGCTGACGGCGGACGCGGCCGAACACCGCGCCCTGCTCGGCTCCGAAGGCCCCGACGCCGATTTGCGCGAGCTGGCGCGGGCGGAGATCGCCGACCTGGAAGCCGCCCTGCCGGCCGCCGAGCGGGAGCTGCTCGAAGCCCTGCTCCCGCCCGATCCGAACGAGGGCCGCAACGCCATCCTCGAAATCCGCGCCGGTACGGGTGGCGACGAAGCGGCCCTCTTTGCGGGCGACCTGTTTCGCATGTACAACCGCTATGTCGCCACTAAGGGCTGGAAGCTCAACCTCGTGGACGCCAGCACGAGCGATATCGGCGGCTACAAGGAAGTGGTCTTTAGCGTCGAGGGCCGGGACGTCTACGGCACGCTGCGGTACGAAAGCGGCACCCATCGCGTGCAGCGCGTGCCCGTGACCGAGGCCGCGGGGCGCATCCACACCTCCGCCGCCACCGTGGCGGTCTTTCCCGAGGTCGAGGCGGACGATGACGTTGAGATCAATCCGCAGGATCTGCGCATCGACATCTTCTGCGCCTCCGGGCCGGGCGGGCAGGGGGTCAATACCACCTACTCCGCCGTCCGCATCACGCACCTGCCCACGGGGGCCGTGGCCCAGAGCCAGGACGAGCGGTCGCAGCATCGCAACAAGGAGAAGTGCCTGAAGGTGCTGAAGGCGCGCATTCTCGACGCGCGCCGCCGGATCGAGGAGGAGAAGCTCGGCAAGGCCCGCCGCTCCCAGATCGGGTCCGGCGATCGCAGCGAACGCATTCGCACCTACAACTTCCCCCAGAACCGGGTCACGGATCACCGCATCAACCTGACGCTCTACAGCCTGAACCGCGTCATTGAAGGCGAACTGGAGGAGCTGGTGGCTGCGCTGCGGCAGCACGATCTGCAGCTCCGGTTGGCGGAAGCACAGCAAAAAGCCTGAACCCACAGAGGAGCCCGCCCATGACGGATACGTCCGGGACCAACGTGCGCGACGTCATCGCGAAGGGAGGGGCGTTCCTGGGCGGGCACGGCGTGGACGCCCCGCGGCTCGCCTGCGAGCTGCTGCTGGCGCGCCTGCTGCGCTGCCGGCCGCTCGAACTGGCCCTGCACTATGACCAGGCGGTGCCCGCCAATCTGCTGGAGGCCATGCGGCGGGGGCTCCGGCGCGTGGCCGACGGGGAGCCCGTCCAATACGTGCTGGGTCAGACCTCGTTCATGGGACATGTGCTGAAGGTGGACAAGCGCGCCCTGATTCCGCGGCCCGAGACCGAGCAGCTCGTGGAGCTGGTGCTCGCCTGCGCGCCGCTGTGGCAGGGCGCTGAACCGGCGGTGGCGGACGTCGGGACCGGGAGCGGCTGCATTGCGATCAGCCTCGCCCTCGCGCGTCCGCGTGTGCGCTGTCTGGCTGTGGATACCAGTGCCGAGGCGCTGGCCCTCGCGCTGGAAAACGCCACGCTGCACGGCGTCATCGGGCGGGTCACCTTCGCCCCCACCGAGTTGTCCGACGTGGCGGAGCCGGCCATGCTCGACGCCGTCGTCTCCAATCCGCCCTACATCCGGACGGCCGACTGGGAGCAGCTGCCCGTTCACATCCGCGGGCACGAGCCGCGCCAGGCTCTCGACGGCGGCTCCGACGGTTTGCGCGTGCTCGCGGCGGTGGCCGAAGAGGCCGCGCTCGCGCTCAAGCCCGGCGGTCTGCTCTTCCTGGAGATTGGCGCCGACCAGGGGCCTGCCGTGCGGCGCCTGCTGGAGGAAACGGGCTTCGTCGACGTGGATATCCGCCGTGACCTGGCGGGGCTGAACCGGTTTGCCCTGGGCTGCCTGCCCCTAGAGCAGTGACATGGGCTGGCCCGTGTTATCGAGCACGGACTGCCACAACACACCCAGCGGATCGATGCACTTGCGCCCCGAGACCGCCTTGTCCACCGGGACGTGGACGAAATGCCCGTTCCATACGCCAACCACCATGGCCGTGCGTCCCGCCATGGCGGCGTGCACCGCGTTGCCGGCGAGCTGGAAGCAGAACACCGAGTCGTCGGCCGACGCGCGCGCGCTGCGGATCGTGTAGGAGGGATCCACGTAGCGCACGGCGATCGCGCGCCCCAGCTCCTTGAAGTGCCGGGTGATGGCCTCGCGCAGGAACACGCCGATATCGCCCAGCTTGCGGTTGCCCGACGCGTCCTGCCCGACCGCGCTGGCCAGCTCCTGC
Source organism: uncultured Victivallales bacterium (assembly GCA_964402115.1). Lineage (GTDB taxonomy): Bacteria > Verrucomicrobiota > Kiritimatiellia > UBA8416 > CAYOBW01 > CAYOBW01. The sequence continues at coordinate 26,060 of CAYOBW010000061.1, read as the reverse complement.
CCCGCGCCTTCCGCCACGACTACCACGGCATGCCCCTTGCGTGTCAACCGCTGCTCCAGGAAGCGCAGGACGCCGGAGAGCGAGAAGGGAACCTCGGGTACCAGAACGAGATTCACGTCGCTGGTGGCCAGCGTGGCGTAAGCCGCGACGAAGCCCGACTCGCGGCCCATCAGCTTGACCAGGCCGACCCCGTTCCGCACGGCTTTCGCCTCGAAATGGATGCCCTCGATCGGCATCCGGCTCATGGCGACAGCGGTTTCGAACCCGAAGGTGCGCTCGGTGAAGGCCACATCGTTGTCGATCGTCTTGGGCACGCCCACAACGGCGATGGGCAGGCCGCGGCGGGCCACTTCCGCCGCGATCTGCTGCGCGCCGCGCTGCGTTCCGTCGCCGCCGATGGGGAACAGGATATCCACCTGCTGCCGGATCAGGTAGTCCACCATGGCCCCCACGTCCTGCGGTCCGCGGGATGTGCCGAGCAGCGTGCCGCCGTTCTGGTGAATGTCGGCGACGCTTTCCGGGTCGAGTGCCAGGGGCGGCAGGCCCACATCGCCGCCGATCAGCCCCTCGTAGCCATAGCGGATGCCCAGCACCCGGCGCAGGCCGTAGCGGTGCCACAGGACCATGGTCAAGCCGCGCACGACGTCGTTCAGTCCCGGGCAGAGACCGCCGCAGGTGACGATGGCGGCGCTGGTCTTCCGCGGGTCGAAGAACAGCTTGCGCCGGGGGCCGGCCTTTTCCAGCATGCTCGGGCTGCCGGCGTTGTTGCGACAGTCCTGGCAGCCGGTGTGCGTGGCGTCCACCAGGATCCCGGTATCGTCCGGCACGAAGAAGTGCGATTCCAAGGGCGAATCCAGGTGGCAGGGCCCCAGTTGAGCGACTGAAAATGCATTGGACATGGACGTTACCCTCCTCGAGGCGGCCGGCACTCAGACCAGGCCGCGACCCAGTGACGTCGCGGCCAGCGAGCTGTGTTTGACACCCTTGACCGCTTTCAATTGCCGGGTGAGCGCCTGAATCGTGACCGGTTGGCCGCGCACGACGACGATCTCCAGGCAGTTGTTGTGGTCCAAGTGAATGTGTTGCGTGGAAACGATGAGGTGGTGGAAATCGTGCTGGATGCCCGTCAGGCGGCTCACCAACTCGCGCTTGTGATGGTCGTAGACGAGCACGATGGCGCCCGCCACCTCCTTGCCTTCCAGCCATTCGGACTTGATCAGGCTGTCCCGGATCAGGTCCCCCACAGCCTTCGAACGGGTGGGATACGAATCGTCCCTGATCTTCTGATCGAAACGAGCTACCAGATCTTTGTCCAGCGACACACTGAAACGCGTCAACCCTGCCATGCTGCAACTCCCCCCGCCGTGAATGTGCGTCAAACTACCCTGCCGTCCCGCAAAGCGCAAGCGTGTACGCAACACCTCAGACGGGAAGGTTGGCATCCATGACGGAAGGCTGCGAAGGCGGGACGGCTGGCTTGCGGCGCGAAGAAAGTTAAACTATTTATTTGCTAATATGGACTGAATATATATCTTATCAGTTCAAGGGACAGAATCGATGTGTGCGTGAGGTTGTATGGTGCCGGATCCTAAAGCCTGTGGAGCCTGGTTTCGCGATGCCCGACGTCGGTTGGATATCACCCAAGCCGAGCTCGCCGAGTACCTGGGCACCAGCCAATCGGCGGTCTCCCTGTTCGAAGCCGGGCAGGCGCACACGCTCTCGGCAGAGAAGATCACCCGGGGCGGGGAGTGGCTGGGCATCGATGTGGCAACGGGGCAGGTTGTGGCGACTGCGTCCCGGGTTGAGCGCTGCGCGAAGTACTGCGTGCGCGACGTCTGTCCCTCGAACGTGCCTTACGCGGTCGGTCGCGAGCTCGTCTTCTGGCCGGCGCTGACCGAAGGGCTGGCTGGACGCGCCGAGCGTTGCCGCTTGTGCCAGGCCGAACTGCGCGCAGGCTGCCCGAATCCCTCCTGCGGTGCGCCGGTGGTCCGGCAGGCCGCCTTCTGTCCCACCTGCGGCAGCCCCTATGTGCCGGTGGTCAGTCCGTTTGCGGCGGATGCCGAAGCGTGGGCGGACCGCCAGCGGGCGCGCATCCGGGATTTACGCGAATTGACGGGTTTAAACGGTTGAAACACAGCGCCGGGCGCGGGCGGCAGACGGTTGCCGCCGCCGGGCGCGGGATTCTCAGACGGAACGGAATAACGGGAAGCGAGGTGTCAGATGATGATGTGGTCCCGAGCGAAACGTCCCCAGCCCCATGGATCGCTCAGTCCGCTACGCACGTACGCGGGACTTGTGATCGGCGATAATTGGATTTCCGCCCTGAAAGCGCATGTAAACCACTCCCGGCATGTCTTCCCGTACGCGCGCCGCTACGTGTATGGCAATCTACTGCCGGGCATCTTGCCGAGCGGGCGCGACCTCATCCGCGTGGGGCAGCAGTGCTGGAAGGAGGTCAATCTGGACGGCGACCAGGACTATAGCCAGTTCTTCGTCATGTTGCCGCCCTCGATCTGCCGCGTGGCGGACGTCAATCTGGTCCAGCACGTGTGGCAGATGGACGCGGGGCAGGGGGGCAAGCGCGACATGCCCATCACGGACGAACACATCCAGGCGCTGGTCGGGCAGGGGATCAAGGCGGTGCAGCGCGAGGGTTATGTCGTGGTGGAGATCGTGCCTCACAGCTTCGTCATCAACGACCGGCGGCCGACTGACGATCCCGTCGGCGCGCTGGCCGAGACCGTGGGCATGAAGGGCCAGATCGTGCTGGCCGAACGCAGCTTCGTCATCGACGTGCTGGCCGCCCTCAAGATCATGGGCATCCAGAACCGGACCAACCTGGTGACCCCCTTTGGCGTGGCGTCCCAGCACCTGACGCCGGTCGAGCGGGAGCGCTGCGTGGTTGTCGCGGACATCGACCACCATTACACGTCGCTGTCGGTTCTGGAGCGTGGGCTCCTGGTGCAGGCCGTGACGCTGGATTACGGCAGCGACCTGTTGCGCGTCGAAACGGCGGCGGCGCTGAACATGCTGCCGGAGGAAATGCAGCGCTGGGCGGGCGAGTGGGATACGATCTTCGCGTGTCCCGATCCGGATGCCCTGCACGCGCGCAAGGTGTTTTCGGCTTTCGGCTCTGGGCCGAAATCCCTTGACGAATTGGATGCCGCCGCACAGCCCTCCGCGGACTTCCTCTTCAAACTCCTGCACGAAAAACTGCAGCACGCCAACCTGAAGCACCACGCCTCCATTCGTGATATCGTCCTGACGGGCGACGACACCCTGGCTTTGCGTGCCCTGCGGCAGGCCGCGGCGCGCCATCCCGGGTTGCGCTGCGCGTGGCGGCTGCCGGACGAGGCTGTGGAGGTTTACGGCACGCGCCTGCAGATGCCGGGCCTGTCCCGCACCATCGCGGCCCTGCGCCTGGACGAGACGCTGGGCCGGCGGCCGCAGCCGCCCATCGTGACGGAGTACAACAAGACGGGCGTGGATTCCATCAATGAGCGCGTGCGCCAGGGGGCGAGCCGCTGCTGGCGGCAGGGTAAGGAGCTGTTCCTGGACGCGGCGGCCCGCGCCGTGCAGCGCGGGTTGAGCGTGCCCGCGCGACGTCCCCCCTCGGGCAATCCGCCGCGCGGGCGTTTCCGCGGCGATGTGACGATGCGCTGAACGGCCATGGGCGATCTGACCACCGACTTCTCGCGCAGCGACTTCGCCTGCAAGGACGGCACGGCGGTGCCTGCGGCCCTCGGCGCAAACGCCGCGCGGCTGGCGTGCAACCTGCAGGCGCTGCGCGACCGCATCGGCGCCTGCCTGTTCATCAACTCCGGCTACCGGACGCCGGCGCACAACCGCGCCGTCGGCGGCGTGGACGGCAGCCAGCACGTGCAAGCCCTCGCCGCCGACGTGTATGCCGACGGCTGGACGCCCGCCGCGCTGGCGGCCGCGATCGAGGCGCTGATTGCCGAAGGGCGGATGGAGGAGGGCGGGCTGGGGGTCTACACGGCGTTTGTGCATTACGATGCCCGCGGGCGCCGCGCCCGGTGGTCCGGCGTGCCCGCTGCGGCGGGGGCGTGAGCGTTGACGGGCGGGAACAAGTGGTGTTCAATGCGGACCGGCGGCATTTTCGAACGGGACGTCGAAAGGGGGGTGGCTGTGAAGGTTTGGTGGCGGCTGGGGTTCTGTGTGTGGTTCGGGCTCGCGTGTGTACGCGCTTGGGGCCAGGCGGAAGTCAACGTGGTCAAGAAGGACGGCGCCGGCAAGGTCGGGCTGGACCTCTCCGGCTTGCGCGGCAGCGGCGGGGCAACCCCCGTCTTTCTGAAGACGCTTGCCGACGACCTGCAGCGCTCGGGGTGGTTTGTCCTGACCCGGAACGGCAGCGTGATCGTGCAGGGTACGGCCGCGGATGCCGGCCGGCTTGCGGTCGCCTGCCAGGTGGCCAGCCGGGGCGGCACCCAGTTCCTGAGCCGTTCCTACGCGGACGAATCCGCGCGGGCCCGGCAGTTGGCCCACCGCGTGGCGGATGACATCGTCGAGGCCGTGATGAAGAAGAAGGGCATCGCCTCGACGCGGATTGTCATGGTGGGTAACGTGGGCAAACGCAAGGATCTCTATCTCTGCGACGCGGACGGAGCCAACCTGCGGAATATCACGCAGCGCGGCCTGGTGTGCGTCAGCCCCATGTGGGCGCCGGATGCCAATACCATTGTGTTCACCTGGTACGCGCGGGCCTACCCGGACGTCTACCGGATCAGTCTGAACGACCGCACCGCCTCCCCGCTGGCCTCGTTTCCGGGGTTGAATGCCGGCGCGTCCGTGGCTCCCGACGGCGCCCGCCTGGCGCTGACGCTGTCGAAGGACGGCAACCCGGAACTGTACACGCTGGGCATGGGCGGCGGCCGGCCGGCGCGTCTGACGCACACGCCGCACGCGTCGGAGGCCTGCCCCTGCTGGTCGCCCGACGGACGACGGCTCGTCTACGTATCCAACCAATCCGGTTCGCCGCAGCTCTATATCATGGGCGTGGACGGCGGGGCCGCCACCCGCATCACCTTCCGCGGCAGCGAGAACGTTTCGCCCAACTGGGGCCCGGACGGGCGGATCGTCTACAGCAGCCGTCGCGAGGGCCGCTACCAGCTCTGCGTCTTCAATCCCGCCGACAGCAGCGTCGAGCAGTTGACCAGCGACGGCTACGACCACGAGAACCCTTCCTGGGCGCCTGACGCCCGCCACGTGGTCTTCACGCGACAGGCCAACTACAAATGCGGTGTGTATATCCTTGACACAGTGGACAAGGCTTCGATACCAATTACCCCACAGCAAGGGGAATGGTATGCCCCGGCGTGGTCTCCCAAGTGAGGCGCTTTACGCGTAGAAGGAGCAGTGCGATGAGGGTTCGGATGCGTTCGTGGTTGGTGGTTCTGACTGTCAGTGTGATGTGCGTGTCGTTCGGGAGCGGCTGCCGGTTGTTCCAGAAGAAGAAGACGCCGCCGCCGGGGCCGACGACCATTGATCTCCCGATGGGGGAGGGGGAAATCGGTGGACCGGGCAGCCTGCCGCAGGATCGTCCCGGCGAGGATGGCCGGCTGACGGGGCCGGAGTACACCTTCGATCCGGTCTACTTCGCCTATGACAGCTTCAAGCTGGAGTCCGCGGAACTGGCCAAGATCGACCGGGTGGCCCAGAAGCTGCGCAGCGCGACGGCGCTGCGCCTCGTGACCGAAGGCCATTGCGACGAGCGCGGCAGCCGCGAGTACAACATGCCCCTCGGCGAGCATCGCGCCCTGGCGGTGCGGGCGAGCCTGATTTCCGCGGGCGTGGACGGTTCCCGCCTGCAGACCCGCAGCTACGGCGAGGAGCAGCCGGCGGTGGAAGGGCACGAAGAGTCCGCTTGGCGCATGAATCGGCGCGTGGAGTTTGCGTTCTACAACGAGTGAGCCGGGTGACGGACCGGGGGCCGCGGCGTGGCGGGCAATCCCGGCTGTATGCACGATGTGTGCGGAGCCGCCGTTGCACAGACGGCGGCTCTTTACTTGGAAGAAGCGATGATCTTGCCGCTGGCGTTCTTCACGGACTCGATGGGGTTTGGAGAGCTGTTCTTCATCTTCATCGTGATCCTTGTCCTGTTCGGGCCGCGGCGCCTGCCCGAGATCGCCCGCCAGATCGGCCGCACCATGAACGATCTCCGCCGGGCATCCCAGGACTTCAAGGACCAGATCATGCAGCTCGACCAGCCGACCCCCCCCCGCCGACACAACTCGACGAGGGGCCTTCTCCCTGGGGCTCCGACGTCGGCGCCACCGAAGGCGGGTATGGCGGCGATGCGATCCCGTCCACCCCCGTCGCGGAATCCGTGGATGCCGACGGTGTGGCCGTGGCCGCGCATCCGGTGGCCGCGGACCAATCCCTTGTTCCGGCGGTCGCTCCGCCCTTCGACGCGTCCGCCGCCGTGGCGCCCGGTCCCGATCCCGCCGTTGTTCCGTCGGTCGCGCAGGAGGATGACACGCATGGCCGACCGGGATGACGAACTCGATCTGGATCAGCCCAAGAGCTTCCTCGGGCATCTCGAGGATCTGCGCTCAACTCTCGTCAAGAGCGCGCTCGCCCTCGGGTTGGGGATGGCCGTGGCGTTGCCGCTCGCGCCCTACATTGTCGAGATTCTCAAGCGCCCGCTGCTGAAGACCGGCCTGCTGATCGACCCGGACAAGATCCTGCAGGTGTTCGAGGTCACGGCCGGGTTCACGATCGCGACAAAAGTCATTTTCTGGAGCGGTCTGATGTTCTCCGTTCCTTTCATCATCGTGTTCATCGGCGAGTTCGTTTTCCCGGGGTTGACACGGAAAGAGCGGCGGGCCACCACCTGGGCCGGCATGGCCGCCGGCCTGTGCTTTGTCGGCGGCGTGGTTACCGGCTACTTCACGACGCTGCCTGTCGCTATCCGTGTGCTCTTTCAGATCAGCAGCTGGATCGGCGTCAATTGCCAGCAGCTCCGTTTTGCGGAATACTTGTCTTTCGTGCTGCAGGTTCTCATCGCCTTCGGCGTGGCGTTCGAGTTGCCTGTCATCCTGGCCCTGCTCGGCTACCTTGGGATCATCACGTCCGATCAACTGCGCGCCAAGCGGCGTCACGCGGTTGTGGCGATCCTGGTCATTGCCATGATTCTCACGCCGCCGGATGTGACCTCGCAGGTCATGATGGCCGTGCCCATGTACGTGCTGTACGAGATCTGTACGTGGGGCATCTGGCTGAAGGAACGCCGCGCGAAGGCCGCCGCAGACCGCGCGTAGCGCAAATGGCTCCCGCTCCACCCCCGCCTGCGTCTCAGGGCGCGTCGGCCTTCATGCACAACGCCGGCGGCTGCTCGCGCGAGTAGGGCGGCAGTGTGCCGTGCTCGACGACGAAGGCGATGATCTGCGGCGGCACCACGCCGTGCCCCAGCCATTTGAGGTGACGGTTCTTGCCGTAGCCGTCGCCCAGATGGAACTCGACCGGCACCTCCGGCATGGGCATGTACGGCGGCAGGTTGCCCCCGTTCATTTTCGCGAATGCCTGCAACGCGGGCGGCAGCGCGCCCCGGCCGCTGTGCTGAACGTAGGAGTCCATTCTCAACCGGTAGAGCTTCTCGCCGTGAGGCTCATCTTCGGGAAACGCCGGAATGGGGCCTTCGTCGGCCTCGGGCGAGGGGCTCCCACGCTCCATCGCCTTGTCCTTGTCCTCGTCCTTCTTCTTCACTGCGCGTTTGCGTTTTTCCATGTTGTCACTCATGCCTTGGCGTCACGCTGCCCGGTTGGCGGTGATCATGCGGTTCGGCTCTTCTTACGGTTTCGTGTGAACGTCGCGCACTATACACGAAGCACCCCGCCTTTGGCAACAGAGGCAAACAGGCGATTGACGTTGGCCAACCGGCACGGTCATAGTGTCGGCAGGAGGAGGCGGTCTATGTTGCGCGACGAAGTGTTTTGCGTGACGCCCGAAGAGGCGGGGCTGCGCCTGGACGCTTTCGTGCGGGGGCGGGCGCCCGGCAGTTCGAGGGCCCTCGTGGCCGAGGCGATTCGCGAGGGGCGGATCTCGTGCGACACGCGGCCCGCGGTGAAGAGCACGCCCGTCCAGGCGGGCGATGTCGTGCGCGTGCGCGAGCTGGCCGGACGCGCGGACCTGGCCGTCACGCCCGACCCCGCTGTTCCGCTGGACGTGCTTTTCGCCGACGAGACCCTGCTGGCGCTCTGCAAGCCCGCGGGGCTGCCGGTGCATCCCTTGCGCGCCGGCGAACGGTGGACCCTGGCCGGCGGTCTCGTGGCCCGCTACCCCGCACTGGCTGGCGTGGGCGACGATCCGCTCTTCCCCGCGCTGGTGCACCGCCTCGACACGGCGACGTCGGGCGTCATGATCGCCGCGCGCACGGAGGCCGCGTACAAAACGCTGCGCGCGGAGTTCCGGAGCCATGGCGTGACGAAGGAATACGTGGCGCTGGTCCACGGCCGCGTGAGTCAAGGCGGCACGCTGGACGATCTGCTCGCCCACGCGGATCACGATGCGCGGCGCATGCTCGTGGTGCAGCCGGGCTCCGGCAAAGGTCGTCATCCCCTGCGCGCTGTCACCCATTACCAGGTGCAGGAATCCCTGGGTGCCTTCTCGCTCCTCGCGGTCCGGATCGACACCGGCGTCACGCACCAGATCCGCTGCCAACTGGCCTCCATCGGGTTCCCCGTGGCGGGCGATCGGCGGTACGGCGGCCGCACCGAGGTCCCGCCCGGCCTGGAACGGCAGTTCCTGCACGCGGCCGCCATCACCATCACGCACCCGGCCACGGCTCAGCGCCTGCGCGTGGAGGCGCCCCTCGCCGCGGACCTGGCCGCGGTGCTCCTGCGGCTGCGGCAAGCCGCAACCGGTCAGTGATGCTGCCGTTCCTCCAGGCGCTGATTCCGCTTGAGCGCGGGCCGTGGAGGTCCTAACCTACACGCCATGAATGACCGCTCGACCGGACCGTCACTACGCGCAAGCGGGCGTCCGCTTGCAGCCAGCCTGCTCATGGCGCTTGCCCTGACCGTCGGCGGATCCCCGCTCGCCGGAGCCCAGGAGTCCAACAAGCCGCCCGCGCTGGCCGCGGCGCAGTTGATCCTGATGCAGCTCGGCAACGACATGCTCTACGGCACGGACGATTTCTTCGGTGAGAACCGGGACATCATCTACGTGGACCTGGTGAGCCCCACCCCCCCGTCTGCCGCCGTCCCGGCGACCGCGGTCGCCGCGTCAACAGCGTCCCCGGCCGCACCGGCGGGGGGTGTGCCCGCTGCTTCCACCCCTGCCGCTCCGGCCGATGGCGGGACGACCACGCCCGGCGCGGGGAACGGCGATACGCCCCCAACCCCTGACATACCCGCTCCGGATGTGCCGGTCGATCCCGGCGCCGGCGGGTGCCCTACCTGAGGGCGCTAAACGTGCGCTCGCGCCGGTCGGCGCGGGTCTCAGCGAGGGTGGCAGGCAGGAAACGATTCTTCCGGAGGTGGGTATGTCCGACAGGGACGGCGCAGGCAGGCGGCGTAGGGCGTGGCTGACCGCGGCGGTCGTCGCGCTGGCTGTCGGCGCCCACGCGCAGGACGAGGATCAGCTGCTCGTCTCCGGCCAGCCGATCGAGAACGTGATTGCCGGGCGCGCTGTGGCTTTGCGCTTGCGGGCTGAAGCGCAGGTGACTGACGAGCAGACCGACCTGATCACGGAAGACGCGCGCTACGCCCGTTTCCCGACCGAGCTGTACTCGGCCGATGCCAGGCTCTTCCAGCGTGACCGGCTGACCGTGGGCACGCTGTACGACCGCTGGAACAGCGGCCAGGACCGGGACACGGAACGTATCTCGGGCAGTTTCACCACGCCGCTGGCGACCGATTGGCGGCTGACCCTGCAGTACATGCGCTGGGAGACGGAGGGCGAAGCCGACCGCAACTACCTCTACACGGGGGTGAGCCGCGATCTGGGGCCGGTCTACACCTACAGCCAGGTGCGCTTCGCCACGCAGGCCGCCGTGCCGGAGAATGTGCAGCTGTACGAGTACCTGAGCTGGCGGCCCGCCACGCGCTTGCGCCTGGGGGGGCAGGGGGCGTTCTCGGCCGAGCCCGGCACAGGCGAAGCCGGGCCCTGGTACGCCGGCTGTTTCACGTCGGTCTTCCTCGACCCGCACACAACCAGCCTGCGCGTCGAGGGGCTCTACTACGACAGCCGAGACGACCTGGCCTACTTCGAGTTCAAGCCGTATCTCTACCGCATGCTCGGCGCGCGGACGCTCGTGCGGTTCGGCTATCGCTACTACGACGACACCCAGGGGCTGTCCTCGCACAGTGGCAGCGTCCGGCTGAAGCGGTATTTCTCGGCGCGGTTCGCGGCCCACGTGGGCTACCGCTACTACACGCACAACGAGGGGCCCGATCTCGACACCGTGCAGGCCGGCTTCAGCCTGCTGCTCTGACCGGCTACGGCACGCGTCCGACCCGGAGATACCGGCGCTCTGCCGGGTACGTCCCGAGCGACAGTTCACCGTTGCTCTTGGTTGGCAGCACGGGATTGCGGTAGGGGGTGAAGGGGCCGGCGGGCGCGGGGGCGCTCAGGAGTTCGTAGAGGTCGTAGGGGCGCGCGGGGAAGTGCACGGCGGCAGCCGTCACAGCCTGGATGCTGATCCGCGACTGCCGGTCGGTGGGATCGGTGCCGGCGCGGAATTCATCGAGGTTGCTGAACCCGTCCCCGTCCGCGTCGTCCCCGGCGCGCGAGAGGTCCGCGGCGCGTGATTCGATGTGCTTGAAATACGTCGTCATCCAATCGTCGGGCAGGCCGTCTGAGGCGTCGCCGGGTTTGGAGTCGGCCAGCATGGAGACCACCCGGATCCGGACCGGGGGCGAGCGGTTGACGCCGTCGCCGAAGCGGACGTAGGCCTGGTCGTAGAACTCCTCCCCGGCGGGATCGATGCGCCCGGTCGCATAGTAGTCGTTGGCGGCATAACTGAGCCAGGCGCCGGCGATACTGAAGTCGCCATAGTCGGCGACGATATTCGTCAGGGTGGCCGTCAGCTGGCCGCCCTGCCTGTCGTACCCCCGGAGGTGCACCGTGTTGATGCCCGCGACGTTGACGGACTGCGGGTGTGTGACGATGTCCATGACGCGCTCGTAGCTGTAGGGCGGCGTGTTGTCCGCGGGGTGTACGCGCTGCACCGTGTTGGTGTCGTAGGCGTTGAGCTGCGGCTGGCTGCCGGCGGCCGCGGCGCGGTAGTACATGATGGAGGTGCGCAGCTGCACGTCCGGTTCGTCGTTGGTCTCGCTGCTGTGGTGCAGGCCGACGACGTGCCCCAGTTCGTGCGCGAGCGCGTAGGCCAGGGAGGTCGTGTTCGTGATATCGACCCGGGTGTGATCGAGGACGACGAACCCTTGCACGGCGCGGTGGTATTCGAAGTCTCGCACACGGCCGCCGACGCCCCCGGACGGGAATTGCTCGTACCTGTAGACCTGTCCCCCAACACCGATCGAGCCGGCGGGTACGCAGTGGTAGGGGTCGCCAAACTGGACATACACCCGGCCGCTGGTGTCGGGGATGGTGCTGGCCGCCTGGTCGAAGTGCGCCAGCCCTTCCACGTGGAAAGCCAGCGAGGAGGCTTGCTGCCAGATGGCCAGGGCCTGCTCCAGGGCGGCCAGGGCCTGGTTCGTGCTGACGTGGGCGGGCAGGATGGAGGTGTCCGCCACGCAGGGGATGCTTTCGCCGCGATCGGGGGCCGTGAAGCGGGCGATGGCCGGCGCGTCTCCCGCCAGCGGCCCGGCCACGGGCAGGGCGGTCGGCGCCTCGCCCGTGGCGGCGGCGGTGGCAGCCGCGTGCCACCGGCTGACGCCCAGGGCGCCGTCGGGACGCGTGTGAAACGTGAACCGGGCCGTCGTGCCGCGAGCCGGTACCGCGAACCCATTCACCCGCACGCCCAGGCCCGCCCGCTCGCCGCCCGGCACAAGGGCGCGCAAGGCGTGCGGCAGTGGTCCGGCAAGCACCTCGTGGACGGTGATGCACAGCTCGGTTTCGAGCGGCAGCCCGTTCCCGTTCGCGGGCACCAGGGGTCGTGCGGCCGTCACCGTCCCGATGCAGGCGCCCGCGGAAGAGTCCGTTTCCGCTGTATCGGCAGCGGTCCATACGGCGGCGTGCGCGCCGCTCAGGAGGACGGCCAGCACGCACGTCCAGGCCCGGCGGCCGGGCGGCCACAGCCTCGGAACAGGACTGGCATTTTCAGGTTTGGGCATGCTCGCCACTCCGTGGCGCCGTCGGCTGCTCGTTTCCGGCCGTCGCAGCGCGGCGACGCCAGATGGTCAGATCGGCCGGACACCTGGAGTAGCGTAGCGCCAGGCTCGCCAGGTAGGCGATAGAAATCGTCACGCCGAACGAGAACGGGAAGAAGTAGATCCAGTGCGCCTTGACCCCGTATTGCAGCCACAGGGTGGCCGGGATGGCGCACGCCGCGCCGATGACCCAGCCGCCGAAGTGGCCGCGACGCGTGAGCACGCCCAGCAGGAACAGCGCGAGAATGGGGCCGTTGAACAGGCTGACGATGGTCGTGTAGGCTTTGAGCAGGTGGCCCAGCGAGGCGACGTAGAACGCCACCAGGGTGCCGAAAACGCCGAAGGCCAGCGTCAGGTAACGGGCCAGCGCCAGGTCGCGGGCGTCCGGCGCCGGCGCCCGCCGCAGGGGCTTCACGAAGTCGTTGATGACGACCGTCCCCAGGGAGCTGATGCCCGAGTCCATGCTCGACATCGCGGCGGCTACGATGGCCGTGACGAGCAGCCCGGAGACGCCGTCGGGCAGGGCGTGCACGATGTAGTAAGGCAGCAGCGCGTCGCCCCCGAGTGCGGGCGGGAGCAGGTTCTGCGGCTGCCGGTAGTAGGCGAACAGCCCCAGCCCGATGAACAGCAGCAGTCCGATCATGCAGAAGTCCACGACCGCATTGAAGCCGATCGCCAGCGCGGCGCCGCGGGCGTTGGACGTGGTCATCAGCCGCTGCACCGTGGTCTGGTCGGTGCCGTAATCCTGCATGAGCTGGAAGAAGAACGAGACGGCCACGGCGGCGCCGCTCATCTCATACAGGCTGAAGTGCCAGTCCAGCACCTTGAGATGATTCGCCTCGCGGGCTATCGCCAGGATGCCGGCGGCGCCGTCGGGTACGGTCGCGCACAGCGTGTACGCGACCCAGATGGCGCCTGCCACCATGATGACGAACTGCACGACGTCGGTCCAGATGTCGGCCGCGATGCCGCCGAAGTAGGTGTAGCCCGTGGCGATCGCGCCCATGATGAGGATCGTGGCGGTCAGCGAGAGGCCGCTGACCGCGGACAGCGCGATGGCCGGCGCGTAGATCACCGTGCCGAGCCAGCCCACGCGGGCCAGGATGAACAGCCCCGAGGCTGCGAACCGCGCCGGGCGGCCGAAGCGGGCCGCGATGTACTCGTATGACGTGGTGACGCGCAAGCGCCGGTAGAACGGGTAGAACAGCCAGAGCAGCAGGGGGGCCAGCACCGGGCTGATCACGCAGACCACGGCCATGGCCACGTTCTCCTTGAACGCGGCGGCGGGCAGGCCCATGTAGGTGACCGCGCTGGTCAGCGACGCGAACATGCTCATGGCCACGACCAGCCAGGGCATGCGCCGGCCGGCGAGGAAGTACTCCTCGGTCGACGTCTGCCGTCCGGCCAGCCGCAGGCCGATGGCCAGCATCAGCGCCAGGTACGCGAACAGGACGAGTGTGTTGAGCGGCGACAGCGTCATGCGGGTCTCCGGGGTGCGGGCTGGGAAAGCAAACGGGGACAGCCAGCGGCTGTCCCCGTGCGTACCGTCGCTGCGCGCGGCGTCAGTTCGCCTTGCGCCCCTTGGTTCCGGCGGCCGTCGCCAGGTTGGCCTTGGCCTGCTCGCGCGGCCGCAGGCTGCGGGCTGCCTTGCCGGCGCGCCACATCTCGGAGTTGCCGAGGGCGTCCAGCTCTTTGGTCAGCCGCTCCTTGTAGTTCGGCCCGCTGCACGACTTGATCACGCGGCGCGTCTCCTGGCCCGACTTGACGGCGGCATAGAGCGCCTTGAAGACCGGCAGCGTGGCCTTCTTGAAGCGCGGCCGCCAGTCCAGCGCCCCGCGCTGCGCGGTGGCCGAACAGTTTGCGAACATCCAGTCCATGCCGTTCTCGTCCACGAGGCGGATCAGGCTCTGCGTCAACTCCTCGACGGTCTCGTTGAACGCCTCGCTGGGCGAATGCCCGTGCTTGCGCAGGGTTTCGTACTGCGCTTCCATGACGCCCGCGAGCGCGCCCATCAGGATGCCGCGTTCGCCCGTCAGGTCGCTGTAGACCTCGTGCTCGAATGTCGTCGGGAACAGGTAGCCCGAGCCGATGCCGATCCCGAGGGCGAGGGCGCGTTCCTCGGCGCGTCCCGTCGCGTCCTGGGCCACGGCGTAGCTGGAGTTGATGCCGGCGCCGCTGAGGAAGTTGCGCCGCACGTTCAGCCCGGAACCCTTGGGCGCGACGAGGATGACGTCCACGTCGGCGGGCGGAATGACGTTGGTCTGGTCCTTGTAGACGATCGAGAAGCCGTGCGAGAAGTACAGCGCGTCGCCGGCATTGAGGCAGCGCTTGATGGTGGGCCAGATGACCCGCTGGGCGGCGTCCGTCACAAGCATCTGGATGATCGTGCCGCGCTGCGCCGCTTCCTCGATCTCGAACAGCGTCTTGCCGGGCACCCAGCCGTCGCGGATGGCGCGGTCCCAGTCCTGCTTGAACTGCTTCGCTTGGCCGATGATGACGTTGAAGCCGTTGTCCTTGAGGTTCAGCGCCTGGGCGGGCCCCTGCACGCCGTAGCCGATAATGGCGATCGTCTCCTTCTTCAGAACCTTGCGAGCCCGGCTCATCGGGAATTCCTTGCGGGTGACGACGCGCTCCAGCGTGCCGCCAAAATCGATGTTGGCCATGTTATTCTCCGTCTCCTCTGCGTTCGGTGGTTGAGTTGAATTGATGAACGCGGAGGGCATAGTACCCGCTCGCCGCACGAGGTCAACGTTTTTTCGAAGCACCCAAATCCTGGCCCAGGCGGTCGCCGGCGTTCCTCGCGCTGCCTGCGCACCCGCGGCGCGCCCGGCTCACGAGGATGTTCCTGTCCACGTCATCAGCCAAGAAGTCCATTGTGCGCCCACCCGCTTTTTGATAGCTTATTGACAATAAAGCCGGCGGTTTGTGGCTTTACAGTGCATACAGCGGGAGGCTCACCATGAGATCGGGCAATTTGGCGGAAACGGGGGCAGGGCGCAGGGTGCTGGGCGTGCTGGTGGGGTGCGTGCTGGCCCGTGCGACGGCCGCGGTGGCGGGCGGTTTCTCCTATGCGCCGTGGAACAACGATGCCACGTCTGACCTAAGTGGAAGCGACACATACACTTGCGCCATAGACACGGCCAATGCCGCCAACAATACGGTGGCGGGCGTACTGTTCACGGGAACCACCGTGGCGAATCCCTCCGGAACGGGCTATGCGGTCAGCGGCATGACGAGCGTGTACACTCCCGATGACCCTGGCGTTCTGATCACGGAGAAGAGCCTGGAACTGGCCAGGCGGTTCATCTACGGCGGGGCGCCGGCGCGCATCACCTTCTCGGGGCTGACGCCCGGGCGGGATTACGTGGCGACGTTGTACAGTGTGGCCTGGGAAGGGAGCGGGCGCGTGCAGACGTTTGCCTGCGACGGCGCTTCGCTGGTGCTCGATCAGGACGTCTACGGCAACAACAAAGGCGTGCGGATCGTGTACACGTATACGGCGACACTGGCTGGCTCGATCACGATCACGGTAACACCGCAAGGGTCTGGTTCGCTCCACCTCTACGCCTTCAGCAACCGCGAGGTGCGCCGGTCGCTGTACGTGAACAACGGCAGCTTCGAGTGGCCGGTGATCACGGGAAACAGCGGCAACTGGGAGTATCGGACCGACCTGGCGGGCTGGACCATCAGCGCGGCTAACAAGATTGGGCTGACGAAGAACGTCACCCCCTGGGCGGGGCAGTCGTTGCTGCCGGCCGGTGTGCAATTGGCTTACATCCAGAACGTGGCCGGGGCGAGTGCCACTCTGAGCCAAACCCTGAACAATCTGGTTGTGGGGCGGACCTACCGGGTTTCGTACCGGTACGCGGCGCGCAACGATGGTGGGGGGGTCACCGATCCCAGGATCAAGGTAACGCTGAACGGGACGGTCGTGCAGAATTCGCCTTACCAGAAGACGCTGGTGGCAACCACGAACCCGTCCTACCTGGGCGCCTTCACGTTCACGGCCACGGCCACGACAGCCCTCGTGGCGTTCGACAACACGAGCGCGGTCGGGGATACGGCGGTCATCCTCGACGATGTGCGGGTCGAGGACGCCTGGGCCGCGGGTTGGACGATCGGGGCCTGGACCGGCGACAGCACGTCCGGCGTGGACGGCTCGGCGCGCTACACGCATGCGATCGACCTCGGCAGCGCCACGGCGCCCATCATCAACGGGATCACCTTCAAGGCTTCCGGCACGGGTGGCGGTCCCACCGAGGGCGCAACCGGGGCGAACTACGACGCGACATCGCTGAACTCCCGCTTTCCCAACGACGTTAACAACCTGACCGGTGGCGGGGGCGGGAGCGCCATCCTCGCGACGGATTTCTGCCACCGGGGTAGCCCGCCGGTGGGTTACGTGACCAGCGTCATTCTGAATGGCCTGATTCCGGGGCTGACCTACGACACGACCGTCTTCGGTGTCGGGTTCGACACGGCGCCCAACGCCCGCTTCCTGGGTTTCAACGTCAACGGCAGCGCCGAGGTGACCTTCGACGAGAACCTGCGCGACAACAACAACGGTGTGCGCTTCACCTACCGGGGCACGCCGACGAGCGCCGGGGCGATCGCGGTCAACGCGCGCGTGTACAGCGCGAACTGGGGGTTCCACTGGTACGGCTTTTGCAACAAGGTCGTGACGACGAACCGGCTGGTTGTCGCGGACGGCTTCGCGGGGCAGAACGGGACGCAGAACGGGTTGCGCATCGATCTCTGCAGACCGGATCACGCGAACCGGCCCGGCGGGGCGTTCTGGACCGAGACGGGGCTGAACAGCGCGTACCACGTGGACGTCGCCAGCGGCGCGGCCACGCTGGGCCCGAACGCCGGCGCGGCGATCGGCATC
The DNA here is from genome assembly GCA_964402115.1 of uncultured Victivallales bacterium. Classification (GTDB taxonomy): domain Bacteria; phylum Verrucomicrobiota; class Kiritimatiellia; order UBA8416; family CAYOBW01; genus CAYOBW01. Next base: position 8,882 of record CAYOBW010000061.1, on the reverse strand, counting down.
ACGAACGGCCTGGGCCTCTACGCCTCGCACATCAAGCCGCACGTCGTACGGCTCCAGGCCGACCTGAGAATAGGGACGCTGACCGGCACGGACTACGGCGCCGCCAGAGGGGTGGGGCTCGGCTTCTACAAGGCGGGAGACTACGCGGCGAGTGTCGAGGTGCGCACGGCGTTCACCGGCCTGGTGCTGGCGCCGAACGGCGGGCTTTACCTCGTCGAGAACGGCACGTACATGGGCGACGGCTCGCGCGTCGCCTACGGGGGCGTCTTCAGCGCGGGCAGCACCTACAACCTCGCCTACTAGGTGGACTTCCGCACCGGTTCGATCTCGAACATCGTCCTGCAGGGCTCGTCGGCGGACTACACGCCGGTCCGGACGGCAGCCAGCGGGTTCGACGAGCTGGAGACCGCCCTGGTGGGCATCCTCGGCAGCTCGGCGGCGGCTGGCACGTATGGGTATGTGGACAACTTCGTCTTGCGTGAGCTGGTCGAGTGCCCGCCGACGCAGGGGACCCTGTTCATCTGCCGGTGAGGAGGTTCGCCATGCGGGGCTGCCTGGGGGAAGTCCTTCTGCTGGCGCTGACGGGCGTCAGCGGCGCGCTGGCCGGCACGTTCTCGACGGCGCCGTGGAACAACGACACGAACGCCGGCGTCAGCAGCAACGACACGTACACGTGCGCGGTGAACCTGGAGTACGCCACGAGCATCCGGCTCAATGGCGTGCTTTTCACCGGCGTCACCAATCTCAACACGAGCGGCACGAATTTCGCAATCGGCGGTATGGCCAACCGCTACACCGCGGACGAAGCGAACACGGTGACCGGCTGGAGCCGGGAGCTGGCGAAGCGCTTCCACTACGGCGGCAACCCGGCGCGGGTCACGCTGTCGGGCCTGACGCCGGGGCGCGCGTATGTGGCGACGTTCTACAGCGTCGCCTGGGAAACGGCGGCCGTTTCGCGCAACGTGACCTTCTCCTGCGGCGACGATACGTTGCTCGTGAACCAGGACGAGTTCGAAGACAACAACGGCATCCGCATCCTGTATGAATACGTGGCGGGCACGAACGGCGCGGCCACCATCTCCGTGGCCGCCTCCACCGATGCGGCGCCCAGAACCTTTCACCTGTACGGGTTCAGCAACCGGGAGGCCGGGCGCGCGTTCAACCTGGACAATGCGCGCTTCGAGTGGCCGAAGATCGTGGGGAACGCGGGGGCGTGGGAATACCGCGCGGATCTGCCGGGGTGGATGGTGAGCGCTGCCGGGAGGGTGGGCTTGACGACCAATGCGCTGCCGTGGGCCGGCGCCGGTTCGGGCGCGCCGCCGGCGGGGCGCCAGACGGCGTTTATCCAGTACAACGGCGGCACGGCACTCCTGAGCCAGCAGGTGACGAATCTCGTGGCGGGCTCGCGCTATCGCCTGTCGTACCGGTATGCCGCCCGCAACGACGCCACGGGCCGGGCGGATCCGCAGATGCGGGTGTCCGTGGACGGCACGGTCGTGCAGGAAACGCTTTACGGCAAGAGCCTGTACGGAGCGGCCAACCCTTACTACCTCGGCGCCTACGCGTTCACGGCCACCGGCGAAACTGCGTTTGTGACCTTCGCCAACAGCCGCACGAACGGCGATTCCGCCGTGCTGCTCGACGACGTGCGGGTGGAACCTGCCGCCGCGCCCGGGTGGACGCTCGCAGCATGGCAGGACGATGCGACGAGCGGCGTGGATGGCAGTGCGGGCTACACGCACGCAATCGACCTGGGCAGCACGGTTTCGACCAGCGTCAACGGCGTGCTGTTCAAGGGTAGCGGCACGGCCGGCAACCCCAGCGAGACCGCGGCCGGCGCGAACTACAGCACCCTGACGACGTCGCGCTACGCCAACGACGTCAACAATCTCAGCATTGGCGCCGATGGCAGCGCCGCCCTGGCCCGCGAGTTCTGCTACTACTCGGCCACCCCGGTTGGCGCCACGAACGGTTTCACCCTGGCCGGGCTGATTCCCGGGTTGACCTACGACTCCACGCTGTTCGGCGTGGCGTTCGACAACGACCCCTCGGCGCGCTTGCTGGCGTTCAGTGTCAACGGCAGCGAGCCGGTTACGTTTTGCGAGAATCTCCGCGGCAACGACAACGGCTCGCGCTGGACGTACCGGACCGTCGCGCCCACCAACGGTGTGATTGCCTGGCGCGCCCGGGTCCACGTCTTCAACTACTCGTTCCACTGTCACGCCTTCTGCAACCGCCTGGCCAGCGACGAAACGCTGGTCATTGCCGACGGCTTCGCCGGCCTGAACGGCGCCCACAACGGCCTCCGCATCGATGCGCGTGCGGCGGACCAGGTCAACCGGCCGGGGACGGCCGCGTACGTGGAGACGGGCATGAACAACGCGCACCACGTGGACCTCGTGGGCGGCCGCGCGCGGCTGGGCGCCAATGCCGGCGCGGGCCTCGATATCTCACGCGCCTCCCCGGTGCACCGCAAACCGCGTGCGGCCCGCGTGCGCGCCGATCTCAGCATGGGCACGTTGACCGGAACCGACTTCCTGCATGCGCGCGGGATCGGGCTCGGATTCTTCACGAGCGGGTCCTACGCAAACGGCGCGCTGGAAGTGGCTGCGGGCTTCACGGGGCTGGTCCTCGCCCCCGACGGCGGGCTGTACCTGGTCGAACGTGGCGTGGACCAGGGCGGCGCGTCACGCATCGTGTACGGCGGGACGTTTGACCCCAACGGGACGTACACGCTGCAGTACGATGTGGACTTCCGTGCGGGCACGCTCACGAACATCGTCCTGCAGGGCTCCGCGGCGGACTACGCGCCCCTGGCGGCGCAGGCGACGGCTTTCACCGCCGAGGAGACCGCCCTGGCCGGCTTCCTGGGCAGCTCCGCGACGGCAGGCACGTACGGGTATCTCGACAACTACGTGCTGACCGAACTAATCCCCGGTCCGCCTTGGCAGGGCACGGTGCTGCTGATCCGGTAGCAACCACTTGTCAACCCTGCGCCTGTTCCCCAAATCCTCGCCCACGCGGGTGCCGTCGTTCCTCGCGCTGCATGCGCACCCACATCGCGCACGGCTCACGAGGACGTTCGCCCTCCCGGTGCGATTCCATACAACCTGTATAACACCGCGAGGGAGGGCGAGGCTCCCGCCGAGCCGTGAGAAATGGGGGCGCGCGGTGGGGGCGAAACTGGAACAACGCCCGAGGATTTGGGATCTCCCTACGCCAGTTCCTTCCGCAGCGTCTGCCACAGGACCATGCTCCTGCAGCCGCCGAAGGCCAGCGCGATCGCGGCAACCTCTTCCAGCTCCGCCCAGCCGATCCCCATGCCGAGCGCCTTCCGGATGTGCGTGCGCGAGCAGGGTTCGCAGTGCACGCCCAGGCTGAGCGCCACGGCGATCAACTCCTTGGCGACCACGTCCACGGCGCCGGGCTTGAGTGTCGCGCCGACGTACGCGGCGAACTGGCTGGTCAGCGCCGGCGCGCCGGCGGCGGGTTGCGAGGCAGCGGCGGCGGGGGTGCAGCAGGTGTGTGCGGAGTCGGGTGCGGCGGACATGACGGCTTCCTCCTTGCTGGTTGGGGCGCCCGTGGCGGGCGCGCGCTGAACATCGATGTGGCCGGCTGACGGGCCGGTCACGGCGCCGATTTCGGCGGCCTCGGCGCTGCCGGAGGCGCGCAGGGCGGCCAGCAGGGCGGCGGCGCGCTCCGGCGGCACCGCGATCAGCAGGCCGCCGGAAGTCTGGGCATCGTACAGCACGGCGCGCACGGCCTCGGAGATGTCGCCGGCCAGGCGCGTGTGCGGCGCGCTGAACTCGGCGTTGCGCTCGTTCGCGCCGGAGTACATCCCCGCCGCCGCGTAGCCTTCGACGCCGGGCAGCAGGGGCAGGCGGTCCGTCCAGACCTCGGCCGTGACCCGGCTCTCGATGGCCATGCGGCAGAGGTGGCCGAGCAGGCCGAAGCCCGTGATGTCCGTCGCGGCGTGCGCGCCGTGGGCGACCATGAGCTCGGCCGCCCGGCGATTGAGCGTCGTCATGGAGCGGGTGGCCGCGGCCACGGCCTCCGGGGCGGCGCGGCCGATCTGCTGCGCAAGGGAGACGATGCCGGTGCCCAGCGGCTTGGTGAGGATCAGGCGGTCGCCCGGGCGCGCGCCGGCATTCGTCACCACGCGGTCCGTGGCGATGACGCCGGTGACGGCGAAGCCGAACTTGACCTCCTCGTCGTTGATGCTGTGGCCGCCGAGCAGGACCGTGCCCGCCTCGGCCAGCACCTCCATGCCGCCCTTCAGGATGTCGGCCATGACGCTGTGCGGGAGGCTGTAGATCGGGAAGCCGATGATGGAGAGCGCGGTGACGGGCGTGCCGCCCATGGCGTAGACGTCGCTGAGGGAGTTGCAGGCCGCTATGCGGCCGAAGAGCAGGGGGTCGTCCACGCCGGGCGTGAAGACGTCCACCGTCTGCACGATCGTGACGCTGTCCGTCAGCCGGAAGACGCCCGCGTCATCGGCGGTGGCGGTGCCGACCAGCAGGCGCGGGTCGCTTACCGGCGGTAGCTGGCTGAGCACCTGGTGCAGATCCTTCTGGCTGATCTTGCTCGCGCAGCCCGCGCTGCGCACGAAGCGCGTGAGCCTGACGGCCTCCGCGCCGCCGGCCGCCGGGGCGAGCCGTTCGCCGGCGCACTGGCAGACGTTCTGCTCGCGGAACAGGGGGCAGGGACACGGCTGGCGCGGGTCGCAGACGCAGTGGCCCAGTTGCATGGAGCGGGACATCACCCGCTTGCGTTTCTCGCGTGCATCCATAACGGCTAGGTCCTTGATTTACCCTTGCGTTCACACCTTCGCCGGCGGCGGGCGCAGCACGCGCTGGTCGCCCACGCGCCGGGTCAATCCCGTGCGATCGAAGTATTCCAGCAGCGGGATCGCGAACTTGCGGCTGGTCTGCAGCAGCTCCTTGTACTGGCCCGCCTCGATGGTCGGATGCGCCCCGAGCCACTCGACCAGCACCCGGCGCGCTTCCGCCAGGCAGTCGCGGTGCAGCGTGACCTTGGGGTCCAGCACGACCAAAATGCCGGCCTGCGCGAGGTGGTCGAGCACGGGCTTCAAGAGGGGCGCCGGAATCCCGATGAGGGCGGGCAGTTCGTCCGGGCGCGGGGCGGCAAAGCGGCCTTTGCGGAGCAGGTCCTCCACGGCGGCGGCGAGGCGGGCCTGCTTCTCGCTCAGCTGCGGCGCCCGCTCGGGCAGCCGGTAGCCGTGGTCGGTGAGGACGATCGTGCGCGCGGCGAGCAGGTTCGCCAGGGCCTGCTCCGTGACCAGCTTGTCCTGCTTCAGGGGCAGGACGACGTCCTTCTTCGGGAAGCCCAGGCTGAGCGGCGCCTTGTCGTGCAGGCCGGCCAGCGTCTGACGCAGCTCCTCCCCGGCGGCGGCGACCGTCGCGGGGGTCACGTAGCGGTTGCCGGGCAGGGCGATCATGGTTCCGGCCTGAACGGCGGCGTTCGCCGCCAGCCGGGTCGCATCCTCGCTGAGGAAGGCCTGGCGGGCGAGCTCGGCGAGCGCGAGGGGCACTGGCGCCGCCTGGTTCAGGGCGTAGGCGACGGCGGCCTCCGGGGTGAGGGACGCCTCCTCGCGGCGGGCGACCTCCGCGGACCAGGTTCCCTGTGAACGGCGCAGGCGCTTTGTCTCGGGTACGACGACCGTGCCGCCGCCAATGGTGCGGGCGGGGCTCAGCTCGCGCACGACATAGAAGTCGCCCGGCGCCGCCACGACCGGACGCTGCAGCTGGATCTGGACGTAGGCCTCCTGGCCGGGGGCCAGCGACTGCAGCGTGGGCAGCACGAGGTGGCCGGGCACGTCCGCCGTACCGACGTGGAAGCGCACGCCCGTCCGCGGGCGAATGGGGCGCTCGAGGCCGGGGAGGGCGTGGAAGTGCGCGTTGATGAAGCGGGTGGGTGTGAAGTAGCCGGGCGCGGCGAGCACCATGCCGCGCTTGACGTCGTCCTTCGAAAGGTCGCCCAGGTTCAGGGCCACGCACTCGCCGGCCTGGCCGCGCTCGGCGTCGGCTCCGTAGACCTGCAGGCCGCGCACCTTGCGCTCGAGCCCCTGGGGCAGGAGTTCGAGCGTGTCGCCCAGCCGGACGGCGCCGGAGCAGGGGATGCCCGAGATGATCAGGCCGCGACCCTTCAGCACGAACGCGCGCTCGACGTGCAGCCGGAAGCCGCCGCTCGCGTCGCGCTGCGCGGTGCGGTCCACGGTCTGGACGAAGGCGTCGTAGAACTCCGAGAAGCCGTCGCCGGTCTTGGTGGAGATCGGCGTGATCGGGGCGTCGGCGAGGAAAGTGCCCGCGACGAGGTTGCGGACGGCGGCCACGACCTCGGCCACGCGGTCGGGCTCGACGAGGTCGGTCTTGGTCACGGCCACCATGCCGGAGCGGATGCCGAGGAGGCGCACGATGTGCAGGTGCTCGATGGTCTGCGGCATGATGCCATCGTCCGCTGCCACGACGAGCACGACGGCGTCTATGCCCGTGGCGCCCGCCACCATGTTGTGGATGAAGCGCTCGTGTCCGGGGACGTCCACGATGCCGACGCGCCGGCGGTTGGGCAGTTCGCACGTGGCGAAGCCCAGGTCGATCGTCATCCCGCGGGCCATCTCCTCGGGGAGCGTGTCCGTGTTGCAGCCGGTCAGGAACTTGACGAGCTGCGTCTTGCCGTGGTCGATGTGCCCGGCCGTGCCGACCGTCAGCGTGACGGTCTGCGACGGGGCGTTGGCGGGGGCGGGTGGGGGTGTGCACTTCATGGCGTGTGGCAAAGGGTGGCTTGGAGTGAGTCGGCTTCGGCCGCCAGCACCGTGCGCAGGTTCACGAGGACGGCGTCCTGGCGGGTGTGGGGAATCACGGGCACGGGCGCGTGGCGCAGGGACCGCGCGAGCGCCTCCGTGCCGCAGGGCGCCGCGAGGCTGAGCGCGATCGAGGGCAGCGACGAAGCCGGGACGGCGCCCCCGCCGAGGTAGGAGGGCTCGTCCACGACGGCCACGGTCCAATCCGGGTGCGCGGCCCGGACGCGCGCGGCGAGCGCCTCCGCCTGCCCGCGCAGCTCCGCCAGCGGGCGGGCGAGCATGGTGTAGGTGGGGTGGTGCAGGTGTAGGCGCGCCGGGTCGAGGAACAGGCGGAGCGTCGCTTCCAGCGCGGTGAGGGTGAGCTTGCAGACGCGCAGCGCGCGGTAGAGCGGGTGGCTGCGCATGCGGTCGAGCAGCTCGGGGCGGCCGACGATGAGCGCGCCCTGGGGGCCGCCGATCAGCTTGTCCGTGCTGAAGAGCACGACGTCCGCGCCGGCTGCGAGGCTCTCGCGGACGGTCATCTCGTGGGGCAGCCCGTAGCGCTCCAGCGGCACCAGGGCGCCGCAGCCGAGGTCGTCCACGGCGGGCACCTGCTGGGCTCGGCCGAGCGCGGCGAGCTCGGCGATGCCGACCTCGGCGGTGAAGCCGACGATGGCGTAGTTGCTCTTGTGCGCCTTGAAGAGCAGACCGGTGACGCCGGGCTGGAGGGCCTGCTGGTAGTCGCTCAGGTGCGTCTTGTTGGTGGCGCCCACCTCGCGCATCGTCGCCCCGCTCTCGCGCATGATGTCGGGCAGGCGGAACTCGCCGCCGATCTCGATGAGCTCGCCGCGGGAGACGATCACCTCGCGGCCGGCGGCCAGGGCGCGGAGCACGAGCATGGTGGCGCCGGCGTTGTTGTTTACGACGAGCACGTCGGGCGCGCCGGTGAGGGTCCGGACGAGCTCGCGGACGCAGGCCTCGCGCCGGGAGCGCTCCCCCGTGTCGAGGTCCATCTGTACGTTGCACGGTCCCGTGAGGCGGGCGAGGGCATCCACGGCGGCCCGGGGCAGAACCGCCCGGCCGAGGCCGGTGTGGAGGATGATGCCGGTGGCGTTGATGACGGGGCGGAGGCGCGGGAGCGTGCCGGCCTCCAGGCGGGCGGCGGCGGCCTCCAGCAGGCTCTCCGGCGTGCCGGCGGGGAGGGCGGGGTTCGCGAGCAGCGCCTGGCGCCGCTCCTGCAGCACGGACCGCAGCGCGTCGGCCGTCTGCGGGTGCCCGTGGCGGTCCAGCAACGCCGCGGCCGCCGGCAGCTCGAGCAGCCGTCCGACGGACGGCAGCTGCCGGGCGGGGTTCGTCTTCGTTTTCGTTTCCGTGCGCTTCATGCGTGCTCCATCGTGTGCTGTCTCAACCATTCCGTGAATGCGCTGCGTGAGAGATCTTCCGCGGCAAGCTGGAGAATATAGAGAGGTAGCGCATCAGGCCAGCCGTTGGTAGAGATCCTGGTTCTTCGCAAGCACCCGTCGGACCGCCTCGTCGAAGTCCGCGTCAGGTTGACCGATGAGATCGTCAACCGTTACCGTCAGAAGTTGCTCGGCCTCAAGGCCAACACGCTGCGCCATCCTGCGGAGGGCCTCGGCCTTGGCATCGTCAATCTGCAAAGTCATGGTCGTCACGTGTCATCTCCTCATGCCGAAAAGGATCATACCCCATCGCGCGGAAGCGCTCGTCTTCGTTTCCGTGCGCTTCATGCGTGTTCCGTGCTCCATTCGCTGCGCGCATGTTCTCAGAACCGCCGTGCGGGCGGCAAGGGGAAAGACGGGAGGGCAGAGCGTGGGTGGAAGGTTGAGGGTGGAGGGGGATCGGCGTCGGGGTCGGGATCGGAATCGGGGTCGACCCCGTCCGCTCCCAGCGCCTGCCGCGGCTCGAGCGGCTCGAACTCGGACAGAACGCTGAAAGGAACTGGCGAGATTACGGGCGCCGTGGTACCATCGCGCACATACCGGAGGAATACAGATGATGACAATTGACCGGAACTGGGTATCCCCTTTACTCTAGCGGCTAATGCCGCTATTGTTTGTGTATG
>CAYOBW010000060.1:0-30019 GCA_964402115.1 uncultured Victivallales bacterium | reverse complement strand
CGCCGCCATCCGCTCGCCGGATTTCTCGCTGACGATCGGGCGGTCGGCGGGCGCGGTCACCTGCGTCGTCGCGCTGGCGAAGTCCGCGGCGCTGGACATCCGCCTGCCGGTGTGCGCCACGAGCGTTCAAGGGGTGAGCGTGAACGACCGCGCGGCCGCGTGGGAGGCCGAGCCCGGTTTCGAGCGGAGCGTGATCCGTCTGCGCCTGCCGGAAACGAAGGCCGCCCGTGTCGTGGTTGCGTTGAAGGGCGGCCGCCCGTCCCGGCCGGCGGCGACCTTTGCCGCCCGGGGAACGCGGGTTGAACTGACGCCGCCGGCCGGCAACTTGGTCCGGATTGAAGACCCGCAGGGCGTCCTGGTCGAACCTGCCGTTGAAGGCGGCCGCCTCAAGGCCTCTGTGGCAACGCATGCGGGGCAGCACATGTTCTTCGGACTCGCAAAGACCGGGGACTTGGAGCAGTGGCTCCGCTTCACCGGGACCATCGTGGACGAACAGGCGGAGCGGGCACGGGCCGGCAAGCAGGTGGCGGACATTCCGAAGGAAGCGCGGTGGGCGTGCGTGGATGTCTCCGGGGCTTTCAACGGCGACGTCCGCACGATCTACAAACAGCAGTATCTCTCCCCGCGTCCTGCGACCTGTTCCGCGCGCATCGGTTCCGACGGCTACTCGCCGTGGACCTGGTACTACTGGGGGGGCCGGGCGCCGGATATCGAGCTGGACCAGGTTCCGAAGCTGCTGGCCGAGAGCGCGGCCATCCGCACGCCGCCCTACGAAGCGGGCGTCGCGGCCGCGCTGGATCTGACCAACGAGGTGACGCTCGAGGCGTGGGTGCAGGCCGACCCGATGCCGCAGGCGGGCGGGCGGATCCTGGACAAGAGCAAACCCGGCACCTACGACGGCTACTTGCTCGACACCTATCCCGGCAACTCGCTCCGCCTGCACACGCCGCTGGGAGGCTGTTCGTTCGACGCGAGACTGCCGGCGGACAAGTGGACGCACGTCGTGGCCGTCTACAGTGCTTCGCAGAAGATCGCGAAGCTCTTCATGGACGGGCGTGAAGTGGCGAGCCGGACCAGCGGGGAGTTTCCGCCGCTGCGGCCCACAACGCTGCCCCTGCGCCTTGGCGCGGACCCCACGGGCGACAGTCGTTTCCTCGGCCGCATCCAGCGTGCCGCCGTTTACGGCCGCGCGCTGACGAACGCAGAAGTGGCCCGCCGCGCCGCCGAACCGGCTGCGCTGGACGGCGTGATCGCGGAGTGGAAGCTCGACGCGAATCCGCCGCCGACGATCCAGCCGGTTGCCGGTCGGCTCGCTTTGCAGCGGGTCGCTCCGGTGGCGGGCTGCGTGCAGACCCCGCAAGGCGTGCCGTTCATGTGGATGGGCGAGGGGGCGAACATCGCGTTCACCTCGCAGTGGGACAACTGGCCCAGCCGTGTCACCGTCCCCGTCAACCAGAAGGGCGCGGCGGTTTGGCTGCTGGTGTGCGGATCGAGCAATCCGATGCAGTGCGGCATCGCCAACGCCGAATTGCGTTTCCGTTACGCCGACGGCGTGGTGGAGAAGCTGGAACTTGTGCATCCGCGGAATTACTGGACGCTCTGTCCGCTCAGCACGAAGCCGTCCGGGCCCGGCCAGGACACCCGGAGTTACTACAACTACGAGCGGGACGGTTTCTGCCTGCCAGCCACGCCGCCCGCCATGGTGGCCCTCGGCCGGAACTGCAACGCCAACCTGTTGAACTGGCGGCTGCGTCCCGGCGTCGCGCTGGGAAGCGTGACGCTGGAGACGCTCTCGGCGGAAGTGGTCGTCGGCCTGATGGGCGTGACGGTGATGAACCCGGAATAGCCCCGTTGCATGCGGGAAAGGGCTGGGGAGTGACAGCATGAACATACGCATCCTGTTGGGAATCGTTGCGGTTCTGCAGTGCGGCGCCCACGCCGTGCATGCGGTTGAGGCCCGTCAGCTGCGCTGCGAATACCTCGCCGATCCGCTTGGCATTGACGCGGCCAAACCGCGGCTGAGCTGGGTGCTGGAGGAGGGGAGTCAGAAGGCGGAGGTCAGGGGCCAGAAGCAGACGGCCTGCCAGGTGCTGGTCGCCTCGACGCCGGAGCTGCTCGCGCAGGATCGGGGCGATCTCTGGGACAGCGGGAAGGTGGCAACGGATCAGAGCATCCAGGTGGAATACGGCGGGAAGACGCTTGAAGCGCGGATGCGGTGCTGCTGGAAAGTGCGCGTGTGGGACAAGGACGGCAAGGCTGCGGATTGGAGCAAGCCGGCGTCCTGGACGATGGGCTTGCTCAATCCCGCAGACTGGCAGGCCAAGTGGATCAAGCCTGTCGTTGCCGCTCCGGGCACGCACGGCCTCGCTAACGGCGCCTGGATCTGGTTCCCGCAGGCCGGCGGTTTCGACCGGACGCCGCCGGGCGCCGTGTACTTCCGCGCGCGCCTGCCCTTGCCCGCGGATGCCGCCGTCCGGCGCGCCTCCGCGGTCATGTGCGCCGACAACTCGTTCGCGCTGTTCGTCAACGGGAAGGCAGCGCTGCAAGGCGACGACTGGCACGCACCCCGGACGGCCGGGATCGCCGAACTGCTGAAGGCCGGCGAGAACATCCTGGCGGTTGTCGCCACCAATGCGGACATCGGCCCGAACTGGGCGGGCCTCGTCGGCCGGGTGACCGTCGAACTGGCCGACGGGCGCCAGGTCACGCTGGAAACGGGGACTGCCTGGAAGGCCCACAACCGCGAGCAGCCGGGCTGGCGGGAGGCCGGGTTCGACGACGCGGGCTGGGCCGGGGCCCAGGAGGTTGCGAAGTTCGGCGCCGAGCCCTGGGGCCAGCTCGCCGGTGAGGGGAATGCGCCCGCGCCCTGGGTGCGCAAGGTCTTCACCCTCGCCGCCGCGCCCGAGCGGGCGGTTGCCTTCGTGAACGTCATGGGCTACGGCGAGCTCTATGTGAACGGGCAAAAAGCGGGTGACGACGTGCTCTCGCCCGCCGTGGCCGACCACTCGCGGCGTTCGCTCTACCGGACGTACGACATCGCCAAGCTCCTGCGCCCGGGGCCCAACTGCGTGGGCCTGTGGCTGGACACGGGCTGGTATCGGCCGGGGCCGCTGGCCCGGGTGCAGCTCGATCTGACCGTGGACGGCAAGCCGGTGCAGGTCGGGACGGACCGCACCTGGACCTGTGCGCCCAGCACCCACACCCTGCTCGGCGGTTGGAAGTGGGGCGACATGGGCGGCGAACGCATCGACGCCCGCCGCGACATCGCCGGCTGGAGCGAAGCCGACTACGCCGCGGGCGAATGGATCCCCGTGGCGGAGGCGCCGGCGCCGAAGGGTGAGGTTGTGGCGCAGGCGTGTCCCCCCAACCGCATCGGCGCGGTGCTGCCCCTCGCGGCCTGCACCGCCCTGGGCGCGCAAACCTGGGAGCTGGATTTCGGCACCAATGTGACCGGCTGGTTGCGCCTCCGCATGCCCCGCCTGGAGGCCGGGCAGAAGGTGGTGATGCACTACGCCGACAAGCGGTTTCAGACCCCCGCGGGCGATGACACGCCGGCCGGAAAGATCAAGTCAACGGCGCAGCGAACCTTCGATTCGCCCCGGGGAGCCGTCGGCTACCAGACGTTCAAACAGGTCGACGAGTTCATCTCCGCCGGCAAACCCGGGGAGCAGTTCTGCTCCAGATTCAATTATCACGGCTTCCGCTATGTCATCGTCGAAGGCCTGCCGGCCCAGCCGGCGCGGGGCGACGCCGAGGCGTTGCTGGTCGAATCCGACCTCGAACCCGCCGGCGCGTTCGCGTGCTCCAACGACCTGTTCAACCGCATCCACGCGGTCAACCTGTGGACCCTGCGCTGCCTCGATCTTGGCGGCTACATGGTGGACTGTCCGCACCGCGAACGGCTGGGCTATGGCGACGGGCAGCTGGGCGTGGAATCCCTGGTCATGAACCGCAACGCACACGCTCTTTATGCGAAATGGACGCAGGACTGGTTTGACGGGCAGAAGGACTCGGGTGACCTGCCGCATACGGCGCCGGACTGGGGTGGTGGCGGCGGCCCGGCGTGGGGGGGTGCGGGGTGCGTGTTGCCCTTGAAACTCCATCTCTACTATGGAGACAGGCGCGTGCTCGAGCGCGGGTATGAGCCGACCCGCCGGTATGTGGAGTTTCTCGAAAGCCGGTGCGCGAATGGCATTGTCAGGGCCTATGGCGGCGTCTGGGATTTCATCGGGGACTGGGTTCCGCCGGGGCGCGGCATGGATACCAAGAACTGGCCTGAAAAACCAGCCCAGGAATTGTTCAACAACTGTTACCGCATCTACCTGGTCGAACAACTTGCCAGGGCGGCGGGCATCCTCGGCAAGGCGGACGAGGCCCAGCGCTGGCAGGGAAGATTGCGGGAAATCCGGCCGCTCGTTCACAGGGAGTTTCACGATGCTGCCAAGCAGCAGTACGTGATCGACGAGCAGTCCTACCAGCTCATGCCGCTGATGACGGGCGTAGTTCCTGACAGCTTGAAAGAGGCCGTCATGGCGCGGCTCGAAGAGCTGATACGGGTCAAGGGCAAGGGTCACCTGGATACCGGCATGCTGGGCACCTATTTCCTCCTCCAGCATCTGCAGGAGACCGGACGCAACGATCTGGTCTATACGCTCATGAATCAGACCACCTACCCGGGCTGGGGCTACATGCTGGCGCAGGGGGCGACCACGTTCTGGGAGCAGTGGAACGGGTATTACTCCCAGATCCACTCCTGCTTCACCAGCCCCGGCGGCTGGTTCTACCAGGGGCTGGCCGGCATCCGGCCTGATGAGACGGGTCCCGGGTTCAAGAAGATCCTCATCAAGCCCGCGGTTGTTGGCGACCTGACGTGGGTGCAGGCGCACTACGATTCCATTCACGGCCGGATCGTCAGCCGCTGGCAGCGCGAGGGCGACCCTTCGACGGGGCTCAAGGCAGGCACGTTGAGCCTGGACATCACCATTCCCGCCAACACGACCGCGACGGTTTTTGTGCCGGCGAAAGAGGCCGCGGGCGTCACGGAAGCGGGCAAGCCGGCGAACACGGCGGAAGGCGTGCAGTTCCTGCGCATGGAGAACAACGCCGCGGTGTACGCCGTCGGCTCGGGCGTCTACCGGTTCCGGTCGACGCTCCCGGAGGCCAGCCGCTGAACTGAGACGACAGGTTTCAGTGTTCGGTGTTCGGGGTTCAGCGCCAGTTCCCAACACAGCTGGGCGCCATTCTGCTGCCGCGGGCCGGCGGCTTGGGCCACGGGCGCATCTGCGATCAGGGGTCGTCAAGTGCCACGTAGCGCGGGCCTCTCCGAGGCCCAGCGCCGGTGGCGTTGCGTGCGCAGCCTGATTTCCTGCAGGCAGCGGCCCTCGCCGTCGGAGAAGGCGGGGCTACCAGCCAGACCACCCAAGCCACCAAATTGCAGATGCGCCCCTGGGCCGCTGCAAATGCCATTTGATATTGACATCCGCCATGACTGTTCGCACCATGCGCGCATGACAGTAGGAGAACCCTTATGAAAACAAGCCTGCAGGCGGCCTGTGGACTGCCAGTCTGGTTCGATACGGATACGTGCGAGTTGATTCTGGGCGAGGAGCTGAACCAACCCTCCTATTGCACCCGCAAGCTCCACGATCTTGACGCGGTGTGGGCCAACCCGGTGGACGCGGAGGACCGCGTCATCTACCGCTACACGGACGGACTGCACCTGGCGGGCGACGCGGCCGCGTGGGCCGATGCCCGCGTCATTTACGGGATCGTGATCTTCGTCCCCGGCGTCTTCGGCGGCGAGTACGTCAAGAGCTCCGGCCAGTATCACCCGCCGACGCCGCCGAGCGGCATGGCGACGCCAGAGATCTACACCGTCCTTTCCGGGACCGGGCACTTTCTCCTGCAGAAGGCGCGTCCGCCCTACGAGACGATCGAGGACGTGGTCCTGGTCACCGTGCGGGCAGGCGAGACGTTCATCGTGCCGCCCGACTACGGCCACCTGCAGATCAACCCGGCTCCCGAGCCGCTCGTCTTCTCGTACACGGTGATGGGTGGGATGAAGGGGCACTACGACGCGTTCAAAGCGCGGCGCGGGGCCGCCTACTACGAAATGGCCGAGGGGCCGGACCGCTGCGTGCGCAACAGCCGGTACGGTTCCGGCGTGCCGCCGCTGCGCCGGGTGCAGGCGGCGGCGGTCTGCCAGCTTCCGGGCCTGAACGAGGACGCCTCCTACCAGGCCATCCGCGACCGCCTGCCGGAGTTGGGATTCCTGACCGATCCGACGGCGTTTCCGGAGTCGGCGCGGCTGTAACGGACGGAGGCAGGGTACTGCCCTGGGCCATGGGGAAGCGCCAGTTTAGTGCCTTAACCGCCCGGAACGGCAAAGAAAAACAAGATACCTCCGCCCTCTCCCACTGGGAGAGGGACGGGGTGAGGGTTGTGGGCAAAGCCCACATTGGGAGCCGAGGCCATGAAGATTGATTTCCGTCGCATGTTGGAGTTGAGCCACCGCCTCGTTCCGGGGCGGGAGGAGTTTCCGCTCCAGATCGAGACGTTCAACACCGACGAAGCCATGGCGCGAACCTCGCGGCAATCGGAGCACCGCATCGAACGGCGCGAGGATATCTGGTACATCATCCAGGAAGTCAAAATGGGGTCGCACGTCGGGACGCATGTCGAGTTCCCCTACCATCACCTGAAACAGGGCAAGAGCGCGGCGGACTACCCGCTGGAGCGCCTGATGGGGGAAGCCGCCCTGCTCAACTTCGCGCACAAGAAGAAGGACGAGGAGATCTCCCGGCAGGAAGTGATCGACGCGGGCGTGGAACTCCGGCAGGGCGACATCGTCCTGATCCGGACGGACATGCACAAGCTGTGGAAGACACCGCAGGCGCACGACCGGCCCGTGCTGTCCATCGATGCCACACGCTACCTGGTCGAGGATGTCGGCATTCACTGCATCGGCACGGACGCGACGGGGCTGGAGGTCCGCGGCAGGAATGACCAGCCCGTGCATGAACTTCTCTTCGCGCACGACGTCGCCATGGTGGAATCGCTGACGAACCTGGACAAACTCCGGTCCGCGCGCTTCCAGATCGTCATGCTGCCGCTGATGGTCGAGGGCCTGGACGCCTGTCCCGTGCGCGCCGTGGCCTGGGAGGATGAAGCGTGATGAGCGAGCTGCCGCTGCAGGAACTCTATCGCGACATGCTGCTGCTGCGCCGGTTCGACGAGCTGTGCATGCAGCTCAAGATGAAGGACCTGATCTACTCGGGCTACCATCCCTACGAAGGGCAGGAAGCGGTGGCCGTCGGATTCTGCGGCGGGCTGAAGCAGGACGATGTGCTGCTGTCCACGCACCGCCCGCACGGTCACGCCGTGGCCAAGGGCTGCACCCCGGAGGCGGTCCTGACCGAGATGATGGGGCGGGTGACCGGTTGCAGCGGGGGCCTGGGCGGCGGCATGCAGTACCTCGACCCCGCGCACAACTTCTATTGCGGCTCGGTGGTTGGGAGCAACCTGCCGATCGCCACCGGCATCGGGCTGGCGATCAAGCAGCGGAAGCTGGACCGGATCTGCATGTGTCTTTTCGGCGATGGGGCTTCCAACACCGGCTCGTTCCACGAAGCCTTGAACCTGGCGGCGATCTGGAAGCTGCCCGTTGTCTTCGTCTGCGAAAACAACCAGTTTGCCGAAGCGATGCCGGTCCGGGAATTCGTGGCGTGCGAGCGCATTTCCATGCGGGCCCGCGGCTACGGGCTGGAGGAGCTCACGGTTGACGGCAACGACGTGGAGGAGACGCGCCGCGTCGCCGCCGGGCTGATCGCACGCACGCGCAAGGGGGAAGGGCCGTTCCTGGTCGAGGCGCTGACCTATCGCATGCGGGGCCATTACGTGGGGGATCCCGAGAAGACCTACAGGACGCGCGAGGAAGTGGAGGCCTGGAAAGAGAAAGACCCGCTGAAGCGGGCGCGCGAGAAGCTGCTGGCGGGCGGGGGCGACCCCGCCGGGCTGGACGCCATCGAGCAGGCGGTCAAAGGGCGGCTGGAGGCGCTCCGGGAGTGGGCGCTGGAGCAGCCTTTCCCCACGTTGGAGCAGGCCATTGACAACGTCTACATACCGCTGACACAGGGGGAAACCGCATGCCGCTGATCACATTTGGAGAGGCCATCAGGCAGGCCTATCGCGAGGAGCTGCGGCACGACGCGAACGTCTTCCTGATGGGCGAAGATGTCGGGCGCTGGGGGAGCCTGTACCGCTCTTCCACGGGACTGCTCGAGGAGTTCGGCCCGGAGCGGATCAAGGATGCTCCCATCTCCGAGGCGGCCATTGCCGGCTGCGGGGTGGGCAGCGCGCTCATGGGCCTGCGCCCGATCGTGGAGATCATGTACATCGACTTCATCTCGATCGCCATGGACCAGATCGTGAACCACGCGGCCAAGTGGCGCCAGTTGTCGAACGGCAAGCTCAAGCTGCCCATCGTGTTCAAGACGCAGGGGGGCGCCGGGCGCCGGAACTCCTCGCAGCACTCGCAAAGCCTGGAGAACTGGTTCGTCAATGTGCCCGGGCTGATCGTGGTGATGCCGTCGACGCCCTACGATGTGAAGGGGCTGCTCAAGTCCGCCGTGCGGAACGACAACCCGGTGGTGTTCATCGAGCACAAATGCCTTTACTTCGACAAGCAGGAGGTGCCGGAAGCGGAGTACCTCATCCCACTCGGCAAGGCCGACGTCAAGCGGACGGGCGAAGACGTCACCATTATCGCGACCTCGTGGATGGTGGGCTTCGCGCTGAAGGCCGCGGAGCGGCTCGCCGCTGAGGGGCTGTCCTGCGAGGTCGTCGATCCCCGCACGCTCTGGCCGCTGGACAAGGAAACGATCATCCGGTCGGTCAGGAAGACGGGGCTTTGCCTGGTGGTCACCGAAGCGCCGGCCGAGGGCGGCTGGAGCGGCGAAGCGTCGTCCGTGGTTCATGAGCACTGTTTTGGCGACCTCAGGAAGCCGGTCAAACGGCACTGCGCCATCCGGACCGGCATCCCGTACGGGCCTGTTCTGGAGCGGCAGGTCGTTCCGGGCGAGGACTCCATCGTGGCGGCGGTGAAGGATTTGGTGGCGTAAAGGAGAAAGGCCGATGTCGACGGAGCTGACCATGCCCATGCTGGGCGAAGTGATGGAAGAGGGTGTCGTACTTTCCTGGAAGGTGAAAGAGGGCGATGCCGTGGGGAAGGGGCAGATCATCCTGGAGATCGAAACCGACAAGGCCGTTGCCGAAGTCGAATCCCCGGCAGCCGGGACGGTGAAGCGGATCCTGGTTCCGGAAGGCCAAGCAGTGCCTGTCAATACGCCTCTGGCTGTGATAGAGTAACAGGCGAACGGAGGAGGCATGAGAAGACCGAATGGCTCGCCAGGCGCCGACTCGGTGCAGGGAACACTGGTCCAGGTTGCCCGCCTGTACTACGACGAGAACCTGTCCCAGCAGGAGATTGCCGACCGCCTGGGTGTCTCGCGCTCGCTGATCGCGCAGCACCTCCAGCGCGCCAGGGAGGCGGGCATTGTGCGCATCCAGATCATCGATCCGAACACCGCCTGTGCGGACCTGGCGGATTCCCTGGCGAAAGCGACCGGTGTCAGGCGGATCACGGTGATGCCGAACCCCCATGGCTCGCACGAACTGGCCTTTCGTGCCGTTGCCTCGGCGGCCGCCAACTTCCTGTCGGAGAGCATCAAGGACGGCGACACATTGGGGCTGGGCTGGGGACGGATGACCAGCCTGGTGGTGGATCTGCTGAAGCCCCCGCCCACCCACGGCATCGAAGTCCTTCCGCTGATGGGTGAAAGCGGGCATACCGGCATGCACAGCCAGATGAACCAGCTCGCCATGCGCGCCGCCGAGCATCTTCGCGCCACGCCCCACTTCCTCTCCCTCCCGATGGTGGTGAGTTCGGCGGCCCTGCGCGATGCGCTCGTGAAGGAAGTCGGCATCCGCGAGGTCGTCGAGCGCTGGAACAGGGTCAACTTCGCCTGCGTGGGCATCGGGGTGGTGCCGCCGGTTCCCGGCATGGTCGTTTACATCGGCGAAGAGCATCTCCCGCGGCTGGTGGAGGCCGGAGCGGTGGGCGACATCTGCGGGATCTACTACGACCGGGAAGGGCGGATCATCGAGAGCGGGCTCGAGAACCAGATGATCGCCGCCGGCGTCGACAAACTCCGGGCGATCGGCTGCGTGGCGGGCGTAGCCTGCGGGGCGGACAAGGCTGTCGCCGTGCTCGGCGCGCTGCGCACGGGCTTGCTGTCGGCGCTGTTCATCGACCAGGAGATGGCCGAGCGTATCCTCTCGGGGCTGCGGGCCTCCAGCGTCCGGAAGCACAAGGCGCGGAAGCAGCCGTAAACGGAAGTCACATCATGAACGGCTGCTTCGCAGGCATTGACATCGGCAAAACCCATATGCGGTTTGCGGTTGCCGAGGACCGTCCGGAGCTGAAGTACTACATCAAGCGACCCTATGCGCGCGGCACGCCGGCCGAGCTGCATCGGCAAATCTGCGAGGGCATCGATACGGCCGTGAAGGCGTCCGGCCACGGTCCGGGCGGCCTTCTCGGCATCGGCATAGCGGTGCCGGCCGTGGTGCATCGCCAGACCGGGACCATCGTCTGGGGCCCTGACTGGGATTTCCTGGCCGGGGTTTCGCTCACCCAGCCCATCGCCGCCCGCTATGGCGTCCCGGTCGCAGCCGCCGTCGATACCGTCATGCCCACCTGGGGCGAGAACTGGGCCGGCGTCGGGAAGACCTGCAAGCGCTTTGCCGTGCTGGCCTGGGGCACCGGACTGGGGGCCGGGCTCGTGCTGGACGGGGTTGTGCAGGAGTACCCGAACGACCTCTTCCCCGAGTTCGGCCATTCGCGGGTCAGCGACGACGACTGGCCCTGCAAGTGCGGCGCCAGGGGTTGCGTGGATACGATGGTCTGCGGCGGCGGCATCGCCAACCACGGGAAGCTGGCCGTCCAGGCAGGCAGGCAGACGCTTCTCGCGGAACTGTGCGGCGGAGACCCGGACGCGGTGACCTCGCCCATGGTTTTCGACGCCGCCGACAAAGGCGACGCGGTCGCTTGCGCCATTCTGGACAGGGTGGCGGTCCTGCTCGGCAGGCTCTGCGCCAACGTCGTGCTGACGGTGCAGCCGGAGAAGATCGTGATCGTCGGCGGCCTTGCCGGGCGCTCGAAGACGGTGCTCGACCGGATCAACCAAACCATGCTGGAAGGCTGCTGGCTGATCGCGAAGGGGCTGACGACTTGCGAGGTCAGCGCTTCCGGGCTCCAGGACACGGCGGGGGTTCTCGGCGCGATTTACAGGGTGCGCAGCCTGATCGAGGAAAAGGCCCGGGACGTGCACGACGGGTAAAGACAGCGGCGAATCGTTGGCCGCAAACCAGGGAGGGGCGGATGAAGAAGAAATGGAAGCTTAACGCTGTGTCGGGCGTGCTCGTGGCCCTGTTTCTAGCCGCGTGTGGCAAGCAGAAAGATGCGCATGGCGGAAAGACCATCACCCTGGGCCTGTCCTATGACTCCCTGGAATCCGCGTGGCTGGTGGTGAATCACACAGCCGTCAAGAACGAGGCGGAAAAACGAGGGGCAAGAGTCGTTTCGGTCATGGCTGAAGGTGACGCGGCCAAGCAGAATGTGCAGATCGAGAACCTGCTGGCGCAGCAGGTGGACGCCATCCTTTGCTTTCCCAAGGACAGCTCCGCGATTGTCAAGTCCATCAAGAGCTGTAAAGCCGCCGGGGTGCCGATCGTGATGATCAACCGGTCTGTCTCGGGCGACATCGTGCCGTCCGTCCAGGTCATTGCCAACAACAAGGCCATGGGGCAGAGGGTCCTCGGCGCCTTTGCCGAGATAGCCCGCCGACAAGGGAAGACGTACAACGTGGTGCTGCTCATCGGCAACCTGAGCGACGAGAACGCGGTCCTTCGCAAGGGCGGCCATCGCGACGCGATCGCGGCCAACCCGGACGTCTTCAAGCTGCTGGCGGAAGTGCCGACGGAATGGAACCTGGACACCGCGCTGAAAGGACTGCAGAACGCTTTGCAGGCCAATCCCGGCGCGAGCCTGATCGTAACGCCTTCCGATTACCTCTGGCCGCCCATCCGGTCCGTCCTGGAGCAGCAGGGCCGCTGGGCGAAGATTGGAGACCCGAAGCATTTTCCGGTCGTCAGTTTCGATGGTGACGAAGTGGGCATGCAGTACTTGAAAGACGGATACAACTGGGCGGACGCCGCGCAAGACGCGCTCCTGGAAGCGCAGCTCGCCGTGGAATGGGCGTTCAAGCTGATCGAAGGCGAAACCCCGCCCCAGAATATCATCTACGACGAAGGCCAAATCGTAACGATCGACAACTTCAAAGAGGTAGCCCCCAAGGTCTGGAGCTATTCCCTGCTGAAGTAGGCGGCCATGACAGGCAACAAAGACGGATTCGCATGCGGAGACCTCGGTCGCCGTGGCGCCGATGCCAGGCGCGAAGCGTGGCGCGTACTCAGGGACACGCCCATAGCAGCGTTGCTGATCGTGTCGTTCGTGCTGGCCACCTTCTGCGTGCCCCATTTCTTCACGACCTATAACCTGAGGAACTACCTGCTGCAGTCGGCCGACCTGCTGATCGTTTCATGCGGGCTGACCTTCGTGGTCCTCAATGGCGGCATCGATTTCTCGGTAACGTCGATCCTGACCCTGGGGAGCGTTGCGGGCGCCTATGTCATGGCGCTGTCACCCCTGGCGGCCACCCCGGCCCTGTCCATTCCCGTGGCCATCCTGGTCATGCTGGGCATCGGGCTGCTGGTAGGCGTGGTCAACGGGCTGTCGGTGACAAGGCTGAGGATGCCTTCGTTCGTGGCGACGCTCGCCACCCAGTTGATCGTCCTGGGGCTCGCGGTCCAGTTCACAAGCATGGTCAGCGACACATCCTCCATTGCGGGCCTGCCGGAAGCGTTCTTTGTGCTGGGAGGCGAAGGCAAGTACTTTTGCGTGCCGATCCTCATAGCCTTTGCCGTGTGGCTCTTTTCGCACTGGCTGCTGAAGCGCACGCTGTTCGGGAGGCGTGTGTATGCCATCGGCGTGAACCCCACGGCCTCCCGTATCTCCGGTGTTCCGGTCAAGCAGACCATCGTCCTCCTGCTGGTGATTTCCGGCCTTTGTGCGGGCCTGGCCAGCGTTGTCGCCACCGCCAGGAACCAGGTCGGCATGGCGTCGCTCGGCGACAAGATGTTTCTCACCACGATCGCCAGCGTCATCGTTGGCGGCACCAGCACCGCGGGAGGATTCGGCGGCGTGGGCAAGACGCTGCTTGGGGTGCTGTTCATCACGCTCATCAACAATACGATGAACCTGCTCGGCGTGGGCTGGTACACCACCATGATCGTGCTGGGCGCCATGATCGTCGCTTCGGCCATGTCTTCCTACGTCCTCAGCAATCGAAGGAACAGGACCTGAGTGCCATGTCTGACGTTGTCCTGCGCATGACGGGGGTCACGAAGAGCTTCACGGGCGTGCAGGTCCTCCACGGTCTCAGCTGTGACCTGCGCAAGGGCGAAGTTCTGGGGCTCGTGGGCGAGAACGGCGCCGGGAAATCGACCTTGATGAACATCGTCGGCGGTGTTCTGCCCATGGATTCCGGGAGGATGGAGTTGGCAGGCAAGCCGTACGCCCCGCACAGTCCGTTGTCGGCCACCGCGGAAGGGATTGCGTTCGTCCATCAGGAGCCGAACCTGTTCGGCAACTTGACGGTCGCGGAGAACCTGTTCTTGGACGGGTTTCCCAGGACACGGTTCGGAGCCATTGACCGCCGGGAAACCAGGCGCCTGACGCAGGCGTGCATGGACCGGTTTGCGCTGCCGGTGACACCCGACGCGCAGGTGGGGACCCTCTCGGCCGGCATCCGCCAGATGGTGGAGATCTCGAAGGGCCTGATGAAGAACGCCCGCATCATGATCTTCGACGAACCCACGACGTCGCTTTCCAAGCGCGAGAAGGAAGACCTCTTCAAGACGATCGCCGGGCTGAAGGCGAAGGGGATCTCGATCATCTACATCTCGCACATCCTGGACGATGTGCTGCGGATTTGCGATCGCATCACCGTGCTTCGGGATGGCCTGGTCGTGGAAACCCGGGCTGCCGTTGCGTTCACGGAGCATGAGCTGATCCGGTGCATGGTCGGGCGGGAGATGACGCAGGTGTTTCCAGCCGTCGCGAAGGACGTCGGCGAAACCGTGCTGTTGGAAGCGCGGGACATCCGGTGGGCCGACAAGGTTAACGGGGTGTCGCTCGCGCTCAGGGCCGGCGAGATGGTGGGCCTGTATGGGTTGATGGGGGCGGGGCGAACGGAACTGGCAAAAGTGCTGTTCGGCGTGGAGCAGCGGGATGGAGGTGACATCGCCATGAACGCCACCCCCCTGCCGCGTGTCAGCCCGGTTGTCTGTATCGGCGAAAACGCAGCCTTCATTACCGAAGACCGGCACCATGAAGGCTTGCTGATGACCAAGCCGGTTGACGACAACCTGAGCCTGGTCAAGATGTCTACCCTGCGCAACCGGATGGGGGTCGTGAACGTCCGGGAGCAAGGCCGGTACAATCGCCAGTCCATCCTGGACCTGCGCATCAAGGTCGCCGACTCCAGGACCCAGCTGGCCAACAGTCTTTCCGGCGGAAACCAGCAGAAGGTTGTCTTCGGGAAGTGGGTCATGAACCAGCCGAAGATCTTCATCCTCGACGAACCGACCCGCGGTGTGGACGTCGGCGCGAAGTTCGAGATCTACTCCATCATCGTCAACCTCGCGAAGGCCGGTTCGGCCGTGCTGTTCATTTCGTCCGAGATCGAAGAGTTGATCGGGACCTGCGATCGCATCCTCGTCATGAGCGGGGGCCGGATCACCGGGGATGTCCCGAAAGCCGGCTTCGATCGGGAACGCATTCTGGAACTCGCCTTACAGAGGACGGGATGACCATGGCGGGACAGGGCAAACGAACGGCCAATCTCCTCAGCTTGCTGCCCCGCTATGGCACGTACGCGATGCTGGTGCTCCTCGTCGTCGTGTTCTCGCTGGCCAACAGCCGGTTCTTCACGGTGGCCAACCTGCTGTTGATCCTGCAACAGGCCTCGCCATTGGGCATCGCCGTGGTGGGCATGGTCTTCGTGCTGCTGGTGGTCGGGATCGACATCTCCGTCGGGCGCAGCATGTTCTTCATCTCGACCCTGGTCGGCTACCTGGTGACGACCGCCGGGATCGTTCCGGAAAGCTGCTTTGCCGACCTGCGCGGACCGGTCCTGGTGCTCGTGACGGTGCTGCTGCTGGGGGGCTGCGTGGGCTGGCTCAACGGGGTGTTGGTCACGCGTTTCCGCATCCTGCCTTTCATCGTCACCCTGGCCACGGGCAGCATCCTGCGCGGGGCCGGGCTCTCGCTTTCCGGTTCGGCGTCCGTGCACGTATCCTTTCTGGGCGGGCTGTCGAACGGCCGGGTGGGGCCCATCCCGAACGTGGTGGCCTTGTTCGTGCTGGTGCTGCTGCTCTTCGACCACGTGCTGCGCCGTACGGCCTATGGCCGTCACTTGATGGCGATCGGCGATTCCGCGAAGAATGCGGAACGCGCGGGCATCAGGGTGAACCGCAACATCGTCAGCGCCTACGCGATATGCGGCGCGCTGGGCGCATTGGGCGGCATCCTGTCCGCCGGGCAGATCGGCAGCGTCTCCGCCGGGTTTGGCGAGGGCAATGAGTTCATTGTCATCTCGGCGGCCGTCCTGGGAGGGACAAGCCTCTTCGGGGGCAAGGGGAACATCCTGCCGGGCGCTGTCACGGGGATCATCCTCATCACGACCATCATGAACGGCCTGGCCATGCTGAACGCCTCGCCGTTCATCTACACCATCGTCAGGGGTGTCATCATCTTCGTCGCCATCGCTCTGGATTCAATCGGACACAGGGGGGAGCTACGTTGATGAACGCGGCCAGCCACGCCCCGTGCGGCTCGGGGCGTGGCGGGCGTGAGATCAAGGCCTGGGGAAGTCCTCGCGGCGCGGCAAATCGGCAGGTGTGCGGGTGGTCAGGGATCGAAACGGGCGCGAAAAGGACGGGAAACGGGCAAAATAGAGCTTGCCGCGTGGCCTGTTTGGCGTAGACTGTACGATGTCACTGACATATGACAGGGCGTGACTCAATGACAAGATTCGGAACGCTTCTCTGGATTCCGGCCCTGCTGGCCCTCGTGGTGGGCGTGTCTCGCGCCGCCGACGAGCGGCGGGTTGAGGTGAACCGGGTCGCCGAGGTCGCGCTGGTCTCCGACAAGGTCTATCCGAACCCTTTCACGGACGTTACCCTCGACGCCCTCGTGACCCATGCGGACGGCAGCCAGTTGCGGGTGCCGGCGTTCTGGGCGGGCGGAAACCGCTGGTGTTTCCGTTACGCCTCGCCGCAGCCGGGCCGGGTCGCCTGGCGGACCGCGTGCTCCGATGCCACCAATCCCAAGCTGCACGGCGTGGAGGGGACGCTCGAGGTGGGCGCCTATGCCGGCGACAATCCGCTGTACCGCCACGGCCCCGTCCGCGTGGCGCAAGACCGGCGGCACTTCGAACAAGCCGATGGCACGCCGTTCTTCTGGCTCGGCGACACGTGGTGGAAAGGCCTGTGCAAACGGCTGACTTGGGAAGGGTTTCAGGAATTGGCAGCCGACCGCAAGGCCAAGGGGTTCAGCGTCGTGCAGATCGTCTGCGGGCCGTATCCCGATGAAGGCCTTTTCGAGGCGCGCTGGGAGAACGAGGGCGGCAAACCGTACCAGACCCGGGACTTCACCGTCGTCAATCCCGCCTACTTCGAGTACGCGGACCGCCGCATCGCCCATTTGGCGGAGTCGGGCCTCGTTCCGGCGATCGTCGGCGGCTGGGGGCGGGGCGACTGCGACGGGATGGCGCTGGCGGGCGTCGCGGGCCTCCAGCGGCACTGGCGCAACCTGATCGCGCGCTACGGCGCCTATCCCGCGATCTGGATCGTGGGCGGCGAATCGGGCGGGCCCGAGTGGACCGAAGTGGCGCGGTACGTGCG
Source organism: uncultured Victivallales bacterium (assembly GCA_964402115.1). GTDB lineage: Bacteria > Verrucomicrobiota > Kiritimatiellia > UBA8416 > CAYOBW01 > CAYOBW01. The sequence continues at coordinate 12,934 of CAYOBW010000060.1, read as the reverse complement.
GAAGATCGACCCCTATCACCGCCCGGTGACCATCCACCCATTCAACTCCGCCCGGCAGTCGGTCACGGATGAGACCGTGCTCGATTTCGACATGCTCCAGACCGGGCACGGCGACTGGGATGCCGCCCGCGGCGCCGTTCCCAAGCTGAAGGCCGCCTACGCCCGAACGCCGGTGATGCCCGCCATGATCGGCGAGTACTGCTACGAGGGCCACATGCAGACCGCATTCCAGGACGTTCAGCGCTACGTCTTCTGGACAACCCTTCTCAGCGGCTCCGCGGGACACACCTACGGCGCGGCTGGCATCTGGCACGCGAGCGTGGAGGGCGACCCCGGCATCGCGAACGTCTATGATCTGACGACGTGGCAGGAGGGCATGCATTTCCCGGGCTCCACGCAACTGGGCCTGGGCAAGAAGCTGCTCGAACAGTACCCCTGGGCACGTTTCGAGCCGCACCCGGAATGGGCGGAGTCGGACTGCTTCGTCGCCGGGATTCCGGGCGAAGTGCGATTCATCTACCAGCCCCGCCGCGGCGTCTACAACTGGAACGGGACCGTCGTGAAGGGTCTCGAACGCGATGTGCCCTATCGCGCCTTCTACTTCAATCCCTGCAATGCGAAACGCTACGACGCGGGAACGTTCGTCAGCGCCGGACCGGCGGCCAGGCCCTTTGAAGGCCATGCGCAGCCCCTGCTGTTCGCCGATCCGTTCGCCGGGGCCGACGGCTCGGCCTGGAAGGACTACGGCACGCCGACTCAGCGCAAGGACGGCTGCCTGGTCGGCGGCAAGGGGCTGCTGACGGTGCTGGAGAAGGTCAACGCCACCAACCTGATGGCCAGCGTCGACGCCAACAGCGACGCCGAGGCGGGCGTTATTCTCCGCTATCACGATCCCGACAACTACCTCGTCGCGCTGTACACGCCGCTGCTCAAGCAGATCTACGTGCATGATCGCAGGAACGGCCAGTGGGGTGATCCGCTCGGGAAGGTGGACGTGCCCGAAATCGGACCGAAGATCCACCTGGTCGCGGCGGCTTGCAGGGATTCCGCGGCGCTGGTCCTGACGGACGGGAAGAAGACCTACTATACGCCAGCCGTGCGGGTCACCAACGTCACGAGCGGGAAGGCCGGTTTGTGGCTCTTCCAGGTGGGCGACCGGCAGGAGTTCGGCAATTTTGAGCTGTCCCGAGCTGAATTCGGTCCCGCGACGCGCGAACCCGTGGCCGCGGCCCCGTCCCTGATCTGGTCCGACGAGTACAAGGCGCCTCGCCTGCCATCGCCCCAGGACTGGATCCTCGTCGTGGAACGGGTGAAGCCGTGAGGGTCCTTTGATTTGTGTTTGCCGGCGGCATCGCGGGCGTGCCGCTGTGTGCTGTGTGAGTGAGGGTTGCCCGCGGGAAAGGAAGCGCGCCATGAAGTCTCGAAACGGTTCCATACTTGCGGGCGTCGTCGGTCTTTGCCTGGCCTCGTCCGCCGCGGTCTGCGCCGCCGTCATCCTGACGGAGAACTTCAACGGCTATTCGGGTAATCAGAACTCGACGCAGTACCAGACCAGCCTGAAAGTCGCCCACACGGGAACCGTGCCGGGATGGACCCGGGCAGGCAGCGGCACCATTCATGCGGTGGACCGGAGCGGGTCGGGCAACTGGGCGCCCATGTTCTACAGGGACAACGTCATCACGCTCGCCGGCGGGATCGCCGCGAACGACGCCGGGGTAGGCTACACCGTCGCTTTTTCTGCGGCTCCCGCCGTTTACGACAGCGTTGGCCAAGTCACCGGCGTGTCGGACGGCATGCTGATCCAGGTGCTCCGCGGCGACAACAGCGTGCTTGCCTTCTGGGTTTGCGTGCCCGGGGCATGGGCCAATCCACCGACATGGCAATCGTTCAGTTTCAAGTATGTGGGCGACGGCAGCGGCACCGTGAAACTCAAGGTCAGTCCGCTGGTGGTCGATTCGTTGGACCACTTCGCGGGGGCGATTGACGACTTGACGGTGACCTCCACCGGCAACGCTCCGCCCTATGTTGCGTCGCTGTCAGGCGATTTCAGCTACGCCGCGAACGACGACACCACCACTTGGTCCTACCGGCTGGATGGCTCCCCCGCCTATCTGCCGCTGCTGAACTCAACCACCCTCAATGCGAACCAACTCTGGAGCACGCTTTTCAGCGGCCCCCCCACCATGTGGAGCCAGGGCTCGGGCTACGCGGGCATTGGAAAGAACACCACAACGGGCAATAAGACCACTTCGGCGGGTGGAAACTGCAACTGGGGGCCGGGAGAAGTGCTCCTGCATCCCCTCAATGCTTCCCCCGGGCGCATGGTCATTGGGTGGAAGGCACCCGGCTACATGGTGATTGAGGTCAACTATTCCATTGGCCGAGCCATGGACGCCGGCAATGGGGTGTCCTTCCTGCTGACCAAACGCATCGGCGGGGTTGACTCGGACCTGGTGGCCATGACTCCTGTCGGCTCCTTCATCAGCAGCAGCCAGGCGGGAATCCGCGTTTCCGCTGGCGACCGGCTGTTCTGCCGAATAGACAACTACTTAGGTAACGCCGGCAACGATGTGACCCGCGCGGCCATCCAGATTCTTGGGACCCCGACCGCTCCGCTGATCACGACCCCGCCTTCCGGGGGCACCGTGGCGGAAGGCTGCAACTTCACCCTCAGCGTCGCGGCGGATTGCGTGGCCAGCTACCAATGGCACAAGAACAACAACCCCATTTCCGGTGCGACCAGCGCCAGCTACACCGTGGTGGACGCGGTGTCGAGCGACGCCGGCAACTACACCGTGGTGCTGACGAACCCGAATGGCTCCGTGAGCAACGTTCCTCCCGCCGTCCTGAACTTCACGCCGCGGCCGACTGGCGTGGCCGTGCTTCTCAGCGAGGATTCTAGCGGTTATGCCGGGAACCAGAACGCTCTTCAGTACCAGACCAGCTTGAAAGTCGCCACGGGAGGGACTCTGCCGGCGTGGGGAAAGGCGGGCGCGGGCGCCATTCATGCGGTGGACCGAACAGGGAGCGGCGACTGGGCGGTCATGCTCTGGCAGGATAACGTCATTACGCTCGCCAGTGGGATAGCGGCCAACTACCTGGGAGTGACGTATCGTGTGGATTTCGTTGCCAACCCCGCAACCTACTCTGAGGGAACCCAGGCTACGAAGGTGACCGATGGAATGGTGATTGACGTGCTTCGCGGCGACAACACTGTGTTGGCCACTTTTACCTGTCAGCCGGGGGCCTGGGCGGGCAACGCGAACTTCGCACCATTCAACTTCCAATATGCTGGCGATGGCAGTGGCCCGGTCCGGCTCCGCGTGAGCCCACTGGTCCCTGCAAGCGGCCACTTCGCCGGGGCGATTGACAACGTGGTTGTCCAACAAGTCACCGTGCCGGACTTCCGCAACTTCAATGCGGTCAGCAGCGCCACGCTCCATACGGCATGGCAGTACCAGACGGCGAACAACTTGGGCGTGAACAGCTTCTTTGCCGGCTGGACGGTTGCACTGGGCACCGGTTGCGCGGTCGAGTTGGGCCCGGGGACGACAGGCAACTGGGCGCCGATGTTCTACCAGAACTGTATCCTGTCGCAAGCGACGGGAATTCAGTCCAACGAGCTCGGGAAGGTCTACAGGGTGGCCTTTGACGTTGGTCCGGCGGTCTACGGCGCCACGCCGCCCGGGCAGGCCACCGCCGCCAACGACTGGATACGTGTCAACATCCTCAACGCCGGTAGCGCGACCGTGGCGACATACAGTTCCAAGCCGGGCGTGTGGACGGGGACGGAGACCCTCCACGCCGACAGTTTCATGTACGCTGGCGACGGCACAGGCGTCGTGCGGCTCAGTTTCGCCGGCAACGACCCCGCCGCGGCCCGGTTTCAAGGCGCGGTGGACAACGTCGCTGTCGCGCTGCTTCCGGGCGTGATACCCTTCGATCTCGGCTTCACCGCGGACGGAACGGGGATGGCCGGCTGGACTGGAATCAACGGCGTGAACAACGTTGACGGGAGCCCCGACGGGTTCAGTTGGGACGTCAATGTCCTGCAATCCGTTGCCACCGGTTCGGCCCTGCTCGGCAGCGACACGATCATAGCCGGGGACTACACGCTCACGTTCTTGAACGCGATTACGCCGCTGACCGCCACCGCGACGACGAAATCCCTGACGGTGACCGCCAAGGACACCGCCGGCAACCCGCTGAGCTCAACGACCGTCACCATGGGACAGGGCTCCTGGAACCGGGAGACGCTGACCTTCACGGTCCCTATCGCCAGCAGTTCCATCGGCAGGTACATGGTGCTGGACTTCACGGCCACCATTGCCGGTCATTCGGCGGGTGCCCCCTGGCACGGTTACGACAGCATCACGGCGTTCGTGTCGCCGAAGGTGACGCAGGGGACGATGTTCATGCTGCGGTAGGAGGTTGCGGCGCTCGCGCGACGCAGGCGGCGGACGGGGGTTGGTTCGCAGCCAGTCCGGAAAGCCGCGGGAAAGGACATCCGCCATGAAGCCCCAAATCGGTTCCAGACGCGATCGCCTGCTGGCCCGGGCTTGCGGAATCCTGGGCAGCCTCTGTTCGCTGGCCGGGGCGGATGTCGTCTTCACTGACGACTTCAACGGATACAACGGGGGAAACCAGAACGCGCTTCAGGTCACGACGCTGTTGAAAGTCTCCTTCGGTGGAAACCTGCCGGCCTGGACCAAAGCAGGCGCAGGCGCCGTGCATGCGGTGGATCAGGACGGGGCCGGTAACTACGCCGTCATGATCTACAGGGACAACGTCATCACGCTCGCCAGCGGACTAGCGGCGAACGACGCCGGGGCGGTCTACACGGTCGCTTTCTTGGCCGGACCCGCCGTGTTCGCCGCTGGAGTCCAGGCCACAGGGGTATCGGATGCCATGCTCGTGGAAGTGCTGCGCGGCGACAGCAGCGTGCTCGCCTCGTACGTTTGCCAGCCGGGGGCCTGGGCGGGCGTCGCGGCATTGACCCCGTACAGCTTCAAGTACGTGGGCGACGGCAGCGGTACGGTGACACTGCGCCTCAGCCCGCTGACGGTGTACGACCATTTCGCCGGGTCGATTGACGACTTGACGGTGACATCCACCGGCGTATCCCCATCCTACGAGGCCTCGCTGGCTGGCGATTTCAGCTACGTTGACAATCGCACCAACAGCACGTGGTCCTTCCGACTGGACGACTATGCGAACGCGCCCCCGACCTTTCTGCCGCTGCTGAGCGCCACCAACGTCAACGCGAACTCGCTGTGGGGGCTTGGCTTTCCCGCGCCGCCCGCCATGTGGAGCGAGGGGGCCGGCTACGCCGGCATCGGCAGAAACGGCACGGGCGTCAACCAGGCTGGCAGCGGCGGTTGCGTCTGGGCGCGGGGCGAGGTGCTGCTGCATCCCAAGTACGCTTCGCCCGGCCGCCTGGTCATCGGCTGGAAGGCGCCCAGCAACATGGTCATTAGTGTCCACTTCGCCTTTGGCCGGGCCATGACGGGCGGCAATGGAACGGGGTATGCGCTCACACGGCGCAGCAGCGGGGCGGACTCGGACCTTGTGCCGATGACCAGCATCGACACTGCCGGCGATCGCAACCTGACGGGCATCCCTGTTGCCGCCGGTGACCAACTGTTCTTCCGGATTGACAATCTGGGCAACGCCGGGTTCGACGTGATCCGCGCGGCCATTCAGATTCTGGGTGTCCCCTTGTTTCCGGTTCCGCCGGTGATCACGACCCAACCGGCCGGCGGCGCCGTCGCCGAGGGCTGCAACTTCACCTTTAACGTCCGGGGCGTTGGGGCGACCGCCTTCCAATGGAGCAGGAATGGCAGCCCCATTTCCGGCGCTACCGCCGCCAGTTACTCCGCGATTGATGCCGCGGACTGCGACGCCGGCAGCTACACGGTGGTGCTGACGAATCCGAACGGGTCGGTGACCAGCGCTCCCCCCGCTGTCCTTGCCTTCACGGCGCGGCCGGCCTACGGCACGGTCGTCTTTGCCGAGACGTTTGGCGGCTACAGCGGGACTCAGGACAAGCTGCAGTACCAGACCGCGTTGAAAGTGTCGTATGGGGGGACCCTGCCCTTGTGGGGGAAGGCGGGCCTGAATGCCATCCATGCGGTGGATCGAACGGGAGCCGGTGACTACGCGCCCATGATCTTTCGGGACAACGTGCTCACGCTGTCCACGGGGATCACGGCCAATGAGGCGGGGGTCACGCATCACGTGGACTTTGTAGCCGGCCCGGCCGTGTACGCCAGCGCTTCCGAAGCTACGACAGCGGCGGACGGCATGGTGATTGAGGTGCTGCGCGGCGACGGTAGCGTGCTCGCCACCTACTCCTGTCAACCGGGCGCCTGGGCCGGCGCCCAGAGCTTCGCTTCGTACGGCTTCCAGTATGTGGGCGATGGCAGTGGCCCCGTGCGGCTCCGCGCTGGCGCGCTGCTGCCCGCCGTCGGGCGCTTCGGCGGGGCGATCGACAACCTGGTCGTTCAGACCCAAACCTTGCCGCCGCGGGGGACGCTGCTCATCTTCCGCTAGCGTGGCGCCACCACGGATGCCCGCCGCTTCCTGCTTGGACGGTTGTCGCCGGTGTAACGGGAAAAGAGGAAACGGATGCGGAACATTTGGCTTTGCGCGCTGCTGCTGGCCGCGGTCGGCTTTCTTCCTGCGGAACCCGCCAACACGCTGGATGCGGCCTTCCTTGCCCCGCCCCCCTCCGCGCGACCGTGGGTCTATTGGTTCTGGCTGAACGGGAATGTCACCAAGGAGGGCATCACCGCCGACCTGGAGGCGATGCACGCCGTGGGCCTCGGCGGGGCGCTGTGGATGTGGGGCGGCGGCCTCGGCGCGGAGGTCAAGGATCCGGTCAAGTTCCTGAGCCCCCCGTGGTGGGAGCTCATGCGGCACACGGTTCGGGAAGCGGACCGGCTGGGTCTGAAGCTCAACCTCACCAACGGCAGCGGCTGGTCGCACAGCGGCGGCCCCTGGGTCACGCCCGCGCACAGCATGCGGCGGTTCGAAGCGGGCCGGGCGTTCACCCTGAAAGGCCCCGGTCACCACGAGGTCGAGCTGGGTTCGGGTGGACCCGTCGTGGGCGTGAGCGCCTATCCCATGCCAAGTCGCGACCGGGGCTCCATGCTTGCCGCCGGGCCTGAAATCAGCGCTGGCTCGACCCAGCCGGGCTTTGCAGTCGCCAAGGCGCTGGACGGCGACCTCGGCACCCGCTGGATCTCGCACGGCACCCGGCCGGGGCAGGGACCGACCGAGAACCAGCCGGAGTTCCTCAGCTTTCTCTTCGCCGAGCCGTACGCCGCCGCCGGGGTCTTCATCGCCCCGTTCAAGGACTGCGGTCCCCGGGCCTGCGAGATGCAGACATCCCTCGACGGCAAGGCGTACCAGACGGTTTGCCGGTTCGAACTGGCGCCGGAAGCCGCCAGGACCGTGGCGTTCGAGTCCGCCCCGTGCCGTTGGTTCCGCCTGCGCATCACGTCGTCGCACCCGTTCCAGGGGCAGGAAGGGTGGAACGTGCAGATCGCCGAGATCCGCCTGCTGCAGAAGGACGAGAGGCCGCCGCCGATGGGCGCCGCCGTACTGGACAGCCGGCTGGCGCTGCCGCTCACGGACCGGGTCACTGCCGCGGGTCGCCTGGTGTGGGATGCGCCGCCAGGGACCTGGAACGTGCACGTGTTCCGCCACGTCTCGACCGGCGACCGGCCGCACCCGATCCTCAACGACGAGGGCGGCTGGGAATGCGACAAGCTCAGCCCGGAGGCGGTTGAGGAGAACTGGAAGGGGTTCGTCGGGCGCGTGCTCGAGGAATGCGGCCCCGAGGCACGGCGCGTGATCCGTTGGACCCATGTTGACAGCTACGAGTTCGGCCCGCAGACGTGGACGCCGAAGTTCGGCGCCGAGTTCCGGCGGCGGTGCGGATACGATCCGCTGCCGTACTTGCCGGCCGTGCTCGGCGGCATTGTGGACAGCCCGGACGTCACCGCGCGGTTTCTCTGGGATTTCCGCCGCGTCCGCGCGGACCTCTTTGCCGAGGCGGTCGGCGGCCGGTTTCGCGCGCTGTGCCGTCGCGAGGGGGTGGCCCTGACCACGGAGCCCCACCTGACTCCGGAGGTGTTCGACCAGATTCAATACGGCGGCCACGTGGCGGAGCCGGTGGGGAACTTTCTCGCCGAGCGCCGCACGCAATGGTACGCGGCGCACCCGCCGGTCGGTCCGGAGGTTCATCTGGCCAAGGGCGAGGCCTCGGCCGCAAGCACGTACGGCCTGGACGGCGTCGTGTGGGCGGAGGCATTCACGGGCGTCGATCATGCCCACGCCTGGAAGGAAACGCCCGACTACCTGCGCACCTGGGGCGACCTGTGGTTCACCGAGGGCATCAACCGCTTCTGCTTCCACTGCTGGGCCCACAGCCCTTCGCTCACCCAGCGGCCGGGCAACACCCTCGGCCCGTGGGGCATCCATTTCGACCGCCGCAACACGTGGTTCGACCTGGCCGCCGGGTACATCACGTATCTCACCCGCTGCCAGTTCCTGCTCCAGCAGGGCCTGCCGGTGATGGACGTGTGCCTGCTCACCGGAGACGGTGTCACGGCGGAGTTCCCGCGGCACCCGGAGCTGCGTGCCGCGGGCTATGACTACCACGGCCTGACGGCCGACGTGCTGCGCGACGCCAAGGCGGCCGACGGCTGGGTCGTCCTTCCCTCGGGCATGCGTTACCGCCTGCTGGCCACGTACAGCCGCGAGCTGCGGCCTGCAACCGTCCGCAAACTGCGGGAATTGGTGCAGGCCGGCGCGACCGTGCTCGGGCTGAAGCCGGAGGATGCGCCCGGGCTCGCCGGATACCCGGCAAGCCGCGACGAGGTGCGGAAGATCGCCGAGGAGCTCTGGGGTTCCGACGCCGCGGCCGGCCAGAAGGGACACGCTTGCGGGCGCGGACGCGTGTTTTGGGGCGGGCCCGAGAGTCCCGCCATGGGCACCGCGGGCTGTGGCGTGGCCGCGTACCTGAGTTGTGCCCGGGAAATCGAGGTGCTGCGCGACCTGGGCGCGCTGCCGGACTTCGAGTATGCAAAGTCCGGCAAAGAGAACAGCGACAACATGCTGGCGTATGTGCACCGCCGGGCCGGAGCTGCCGATCTGTACTTCGTCTCGAATCAGTCAGGGGCAGCCCGCCGCGAGGATTGCACGTTCCGCCTGGCCGGCCTCCGGCCGGAGCGTTGGGACGCGGTAGCCGGGGAGTTGCGCGATCTGCCGGCGTACCGCGAGCAGAACGGTCGCACGACGATTCCGCTGGATTTCGCGCCGGGGCAATCGTTCTTCGTCGTCTTCCGAAAGACGGCGAAAGGGGCCCCGCGGTCCGAAGCCGTCGGAAACACCGACGACTTGCAGCGCATCGGCGAACTGAGCGGGGCTTGGGAAGTCTCGTTCGATCCCCGCTGGGGCGGCCCGGAGAAGCCGGTGGCATTCGCGCAGCTGGAGGACTGGACGAAACGGCCGGAGGACGGCATCAAGTACTATTCCGGAAAGGCCACCTACCGCAAAGCGTTCGATTTTCCGGCCGATCAGGGGGGGCGCAAGATCTACCTCGACCTCGGCCGGGTGAAAGAACTGGCCGAAGTCAGCTTGAACGGCCAGGGGCTGGGCGTCGTCTGGTGCGCGCCGTGGCGGCTCGAGATCACGCGCGTGGTGCGGCCCGGCGCCAATGAATTGGAGCTGGTCGTAGCGAACCAGTGGGTGAACCGCCTGGCCCGCGACTCCGGGCTGCCCGCTGAGCAGCGGCTCACCTGGACCACGTGGAACCCGTACAAACCCGATGCACCGCTGCTGGAGTCAGGGCTGCTGGGGCCGGTGGTGCTGCAGGCCGTGGCGGAGGTGGGGCCACAGGCTCTTGGGAAGCGCGACAGGAATGCCACGGGTCCCGAAGTGCCTGGCGCTGTTCCGGGGCCAGGGGACGCAGATGGCGGCGGCAAACCGGAAGGTGGGAAGTAAACGAAACATGAGAACACCAAATCCACGTAGGTTCCTTCTGGCCCTGCTCTTGTGCCTCCCGGCTGCGGCCGACGAAGCACGACAATCCGTCACCGTGGAGGCAAACCGTGTCGCCGAAGTGATTCTGACGACGGAGAAATCCTATGCGAACCCCTTCATGGAGGTCACGCTGGACGCGCTGGTGACCGCGCCGGACGGCCGGCCGCTCAAGGTGCCGGCGTTCTGGGCGGGCGGCCATGAGTGGCGGTTTCGCTATGCCTCGGGCTGCGTGGGAACGCATGCCTATCGCACCGCGTGCTCCGATGCCGCGAACCCGCAACTCCACGACGTGCAAGGGAAGCTGGAGGTCGTGCCCTACGGTGGCGACAATCCCTTGTACCGCCACGGTCCGGTGCGGGTGGCCAAGGACCAGCGCCATTTCGAACAAGCGGACGGCACGCCGTTCTTCTGGCTGGGCGACACCTGGTGGAAGGGGCTGTGCAACAGGATTCCCTGGGAAGGCTTCCAGCAGCTTACGGCGGACAGGAAAGCCAAGGGCTACAGTGTCATTCAGATCATTGGCGGAGGCCCCTTTCCGGACGAGCCGCTATTTGACAGCCGCTGGAAGAATGAAGGCGGCATGCCCTATGAGCTGGACTTCGAAAAGCTCAACCCGGCCTATTTCGAATATGCCGACCGCCGCATCCGACACCTCATTGACAACAACATGGCTCCCGCCATCGTGGGCGGCTGGGGCTGGCACACGAGCTGCATCTCCAATGAGGCCATCGACGGGGGCAAGGGGAAGTGGTTCTACCGGCACTGGCGATACCTGATCGCGCGCTACGGGGCGTATCCCGTCATCTGGATTGTCGCGGGCGAGATGCGGCATCCCTACCTGAATGATCTGGCGAGGTACGTTCGGGAAAACGATCCCTACAAGCGCCTGACCGCGATGCATCCTCCCGGCGTGCCGGAAATGCAGTCGGGGCGGAAGGTCGTGAAGGATGAGACTCTCGTGGATTTCGACTTCCTCCAGACGGCGCACAACGATTGGTCCTCCGCGCCAATCACCGTGTCGCAAGTCACCTCCTCCCACTCCAAGACGCCGGCCATGCCGGTGGTGAACGGCGAAGTGGTCTATGAATGGCACAAGAACGCAGGGCGGCACGACATTCAGCGTTTCATGTTCTGGACCTGCATGCTGAACGGCGCGGCCGGCCACACGTATGGCGCCGGCGGAGTGTGGCAGATGAACTCGGAAGCCGTACACGGCAGCACCGCGTACGAGACGACGCCCTGGCATGTGGCGATGCATTACCCCGGATCGGCTCAACTCGGGCTGGGCAGGAAGCTGCTTGAGGAGTATCCATGGTGGCGGTTCGAGCCGCACCCGGAGTGGGTCGAACCGCACAGCACCGCGCTGCTCGAGCCGCACGCGGAGTGGTACGACAACCACAAGGTGTGGGCAGACCGCCAAGGCAGGTGGGAACTGCCCTATGCAGCCGGGATTCCCGGCGAAGTGCGCTTCGTCTACATTCCCGGCAACAACGACTACCGGGTGGCGGCTCCCACCGTGCTGCACCTGGAGCCCGACGTCGCCTACCGCGCCTTTCTGTTCGATCCAACCTGGGGCAAGCGGTTCGACCTGGGGACGGTCAAGAAGTCCGGGCCATCGCCCCGACGGTCGTCGGGAACCGGCGTGGTGCCCAAGCCCTTTGAAGGCCACACGAACCCCCTGCTGTTTGCAGACGCGTTCGACGGCGCCGATGGCTCAGCCTGGAAGGACTACGGCACGTCCAGTCAACGCAAAGACGGTCGTCTGGTCGGCGGCAAAGGCCTGGTGACCATCCTGGAGAAGATCGGCGAAACCAACCTGATGGCCAGCGTCGAGGCCAACAGCGACGCCGAGGCCGGCGTTATCCTGCGCTTTCACGACCCAGACAACTACCTGGTCGCGCTTTACAGCCCGACGATGAAGGCGATCTACCTCCACGACCGCAAAAACGGCTCCTGGGGCGATCAGCTTGGCCGCGTCGCCGTGCCCGAGGTCGGCGCCAGAATCCGCCTCCTTGCGGCAGCCTGCGGGGAGTCCGCGGCACTGGTCATGACAGACGGAACGAGGACTTACCACACGCCCCTTGTCAAGGTCAGCAACGTGACGAGCGGCAAGGCTGGCGTCTGGCTCTACCAGATTGGCGACCGGCAGGAGTTCGGCGCTTTCGAGCTGTCCCGGGCCTTGTTTGGACCAGCCAGTGTCGCGCAGACTCCCGCCAGCACCCCGGGGCCGGCCGATGAGTATCAGCCACCGCAACTGCCTTCGCCCCAGGACTGGGTTCTGGTGTTGGAGCGGCTGAAACAATAGACAGGGAAGAGAACCGCAGGAACGGCCTGGCCTATCTGCCATCCAGCTACGACTCCAACGGCTTCGACAATCGCAGCGTGACGCCATAGCCGGAAAAGGACACACCGCATGAAGAGAATGAACGTGATTGCGCGCGCCTGGCTCTCCAGCGCCGCCGCCCTTATCACTCCTCTGCATGCCGCGACGGCAGAGCTTGCCGCCCATCCCCAAGGGCTGGGGAAGGAGTTCATCGCCAACGCGAAATTCGGCATCTTTGTCCACTACACCGTGGAGTATGCCCACCTTTCGCCAGGGAAGCCCCAGCCGGCGACCTGGGATCTGGATGCGAAGGTCGACGCCTTCGACGTCAAAGCCTTTGCCGACGCGGTCGAGGGCATGGGGGCGCAGTATGTGACCCTGACCTCGTTCCATGCGGCGATGTACCTGCTCGCGCCGAGCAAGGCCATGGTCGACGTCGGCCTGTCCAAGCATCAAGCGAAGCGCGACCTGATCGGCGAAGTGGCTGACGAACTGAACAAGCGCGGCATCGCGCTGTGCCTCTACGTCCATCCCACCGACCAGCACGACCTGTCGCGGGAA
>CAYOBW010000059.1:0-30215 GCA_964402115.1 uncultured Victivallales bacterium | reverse complement strand
ACGGCCGGGGACGGCCGTCTCCATTGCGTGGGCAGGCGACGTCGCGTGGAGACGGCGGTCCCCGCCGTTACCCCATAGCCACCGCGGCTCCGTTCAACCCGTTTCAGCCCCCATGCAGCTCGACAACTGCTTAATCCACCATGCCACCGGTGTATACTCACGGGACGATGGCTGAAAGACTCTTCGTTGGCGTGAAGAAGGATTGAACCGAAGATCGGGTGGCGGTATCCTGATTAGGGAGGCTGTAATGAATCTGACGATCGTTCTAGAGCCCAGTGATGAAGGTGGATACACGGCAATTGTGCCCGCGCTCCCCGGCTGCATCTCCGAGGGGGAATCTAGAGAAGACGCTTTGCGGAACATTCGCGAGGCGATTGATCTCTATCTGGAGCCCGTCGAAGACGATTGGGATTTCGCGCCGAACGCCGAGTTGCTGGAAGTCGCCGTATGAGCAAGGTTCCAAGCCTGCCCTACGACCAAATCATACGCGCTCTGCAACGGAATGGTTGGGTTGTGGTTCGACAGAACATGCAATGTCCAGCACGGAATGTCCAAGGGCGAAGTTCACCTCCCCCCTTGTTCATTGGACATTCCGTGCTGGACATTGGGTGTTGATTGCGAATGACTTACGACTTACGTCTCAAACAAGCCGGTCTCGGACACCTGCCGGTGGCCATGATGAGAACTGCTGAGAAACCTTGACTGTGGGCATAGTCTCACCCTAGCCTTTCTCACGACGCATATGAGCCCTCCTGGCTTCGCTGATACGCCTCACGTAAGACCGCCAGTCGTTGCCAGTCAACACGGCATGCGAGGCATATCACTTCAAGCGGGTTGATATGTTTGAGGCAGAGTAACTGTTCGGCGCAAGAAGGATGGATGCCGTGGCATTCACTACCGCCATCTTTTATGACATTGAGAACCTCCTGAAGGGGTATGCTTTCTCTGCTCAAATACTCTCCGGCTTATCCCTCAGAGACATACTGGAGTCAGCGGCCGGCACAGGTCGTCTATCCGCGATCGCAGTCCAACGTGCCTACGCGAATTGGAGCGACCCACGGCTTGGCGTCATGCGCGGAGAGATCAACGAGCTAGGGATCGAGCCGATTCAGGTCTTTGGTTTTTCCAGGGATCAGAAGAAGAATGCTGCTGACATTCAACTGGCCATTGACGCCATCGACCTGGCGCATGTCCGACCCTCTATTGAGGTGTTTGTCATTGTCTCTGGTGACGGCGGCTTTGCAGCCCTTGCGAAGAAGCTCCATGAGTACGGTAAGACCGTCGTCGGCTGCGCTTACCCCAGCGCTGCGAACCGTGTCTTCCAGGCCGTCTGCGATGAATTCGTGTCGATTGCCGACCCCGAGGACACGCGGGCAGGAACGCCCAACTGCCAAGCATCCGCAGAAGGACCCCAGATCACAACACCGATTGCCCAGCGCATGGCACGTACCGTCAAGCGCGCTGCATCAAACGAGCGAGCTGTTGTCGTCGCCAAGGCTAAGGAAGTCCTCCGGTGGATAGAAGGCGATCCCGCAAGTCGTTCCGATCTGGATGACCGGGGTATCCATCTGTCAGTTGTCGGTGCGGCAATCCGCCATGGCGTACCGGACTTTGATCCGAGTCGTGTCGGCTTCGCGAAGTTCGTTGAGTTTCTTCAGTATGCATGCACCGGTACCAAGCTGCACGTCCTTCGCTCATCTGACGGTGCTGTTACACTCGCACACCGGTCGCACACCCCGCCCGGGGTTGAGGCCCTACTAGATCTCGGTGCGGACTATCTGCACTCGGCTGAGAACTATCGATCCGTGCTTCGCACGGGCTTTCCTATCTTCCGATTGCCGAACGCTATGTCCCTTCATGAAGTTGCGACCCTGATTGCCCAGAATCAGCCGCGCGATACGGACTTGGGCACGGCCATCGAGACAGTAACCAACGCCCTTGGCGGCAGGGTGAAGGCGGAAGCGGTAAAGCGAGCACTGCTCTGCTTCGTTTCAGCGTCGATATTTGATCGCCAGCCTGAGGGCGTACCTCTTGGCGAACAGAAGTTAACGCTCAAAGGAGGCCTGGCAAGCAGCCAAGCTATCGTGGACACGCTGAAGGCAGCAGCACGGACAAAACTGCAAGACGCAGTCAGTGAAGTGCAAGACACACTTCTTGATGATGTGTTACAGACAGGCGCCTAACAACGGCATCCAGCGGACGGCGCTGCGCGCCGCCGCTGATGCTGGGCGTTGTGCGAAGGAGTAGATGCCGATGGTTCCGATTGATGTGGCGCAGGACGGGATCCGATACCGTCCCCGACTGGTAAGGAAGATGCGCTGGGCCATGTGCCTGGGCTTGATCGGTGGCCCCATTGTCTTTGGGATAGGCCTATTCCAGTATCTGGAAACGAAGGGGCTCAAGGAGAAAGGCGTGACGGTCGAGGCCCAGGTTCAGGACTCCAGCACCTTGAACACAGGCAAGGGACGACGTGTATACAAGGTCGTGGCGGACTACCGCCCGGAAGGTCGCCCGATCCATCGCAAAGAATTCGTTGTCCGACAGGAGGAGTGTGAATCTGCAAAGGCCACGGGAAAGATACCCGTGACGTTTCTGCCCGACAAACCCGCCGTTTCGGCGGCAGGCGCGGATGTACACCCGGACACTGAACCCATGGCCATTGGTTCGGGTGTGCTTATCGTCGCCGTCTTCGTATGGTTCTACTTCCGAAAGAAGTCGAAGGAGATCGAGGCCGCCATACTCGGAAGCGCGCAACAAGGCCCCCGGGGCTAGAAACCCGTTCTGAGCGCCTGGGAGAGAAGCGCGGCCGAGAATCGCAGCGTGCGCCTGTCGCACAAGCCTCGAAACGGGCGGAAAAGGGTTATCCGACTCACACGTCGCAAAGCTCGACGGCCTGCCGCAGCGAGGTCAACGGGTCACGCTTGGGCACGAACTCGTGGGCGACCCAGCCGTCGTATTTCGCGTCCACGATGGCGCGCATAATGGCCGGGTAGTTGAGCTCCTGCGCGTCGTCGATCTCGTTGCGGCCCGGATTGCCGCCCGTGTGAATATGACCGATGTACGCCACGTTTTCGCGGATCGTGCGGATGACGTCCCCCTCCATGATCTGCATGTGGTAGATGTCGTAGAGCACTTTCATCCGCGGGCTGCCAACGGCCTTGCAGATGTCCACGGCCCACTTCGTGTGATCCGCCTGGTAGTCCTGGTGGTCCACCTTGGAGTTGAGCAGCTCGAGGATGAGCGTGACCTTCTTCTCCTCGGCGAACCCCACGACCTCCTTCAAGGCCGCGACGCAGTTGGCCGCCCCCTCCTCCTCGGTGATGCCTTTCCGGTTGCCGGAGAAGCAGATGACGTTCGGATAGCCCGCCGCCGAGGTCTCCTCGATGGCCTTGCGCAGTTTGGGCAGGCAGGCCGCGTGGTTCTCCTTGTGGTTAAGCCCGTCACCCAGGCTGTGCGACGGTGTGCAGGTGCCGACGAGACCGAACTCCTTCATGACCGGCCAATCGCCCGGTCCCACAAGGTCGATGCCGCCGATGCCCATTTCCACGCACGCTTTGCAGAAGTCGCGCAGCGGGATCTTTCCGTAACACCAGCGCGAAACCGACTGCCTGATCCGTCCCTTGCGTTTCATGATCTGCGTTGCCTCCTCCGCGCCGCTGCCGGCGGGTCGCCCCACCGCAGCCAGACCCGCTACTGCCAACCCCTTCAACACATCGCGCCGCACCACGTTGTCCATGTTGCTTCTCTCCCGAGTTGCCGGACGACCAACCACCAACCGCGAGCACCATAGGCGAACCCGTGCCCGGGGGCAAGCCCGGGCCGGCCCATTTAGCAGGCGGGGGGCAGCAGCATGTCCGGCGCATCGGGCGTCCCGCGCACAACGTGCGCGGCCTCGCGGCAGCCCCCGTCGCAGTCCCCGCGCAGCCCGCAGTCGTGGCACGTGCCGGGAAGATACCGCTTCTGGGTGAAAAGCGTCCAGTACGCGTGCCGCTTCAGCCCGGCGATGTCGTTCACGTGGTTCAAATTGACCGGCGAGTGGTTGCAGACACGCACAAATCCGGAAGGACCGACCACGAAGAACTGGATGGCGGCCGAGCAGCGCGTACCCACCTGCAGGCGCTTGTAGCGCGACAGGTCGACCAGGCACAGGGGCACCTCGGTGCCGAGTGAACCGAAACGCCCCGCCGCCTGAAGCGCGCCCTCGACGGTGTCCAGCATCTCCGTGAGCTCACCGGCCGACAGCGAGAGACGATCCGCGAAGCGCAGCCCCCTGCCGCCGGGCAGGAAGCGGTTCACGAGAACCTGCTCCGCACCGGCAAGGAGCGCGGCGGCAACCACGTGTTCGAGTTCCTTCAGGTTGAGCTTCGTCACGGTGATGTTGGCTACTGTCTTGAGCCCGCGAGCCTTCGCTTGTGCAAAGCACCGAAGCACTCCGTCCGCGCCATCGAACCCCGTGTGCTGCGCGAACGCATCCAGCCCCGGGAGGCTGAGGCTGAGCTGCACGCCGTGCTTCGCGCACATGCCGAGTACGGACTCATCGACCAAGCGGCCGTTCGACAGCAGGTACAAGTGCGGTGGTGCGCGTCGTGCGACCAGAGCCCCGTCAACGGTCTCGACGTGCTCCGTCAGGCATGCCGCGGCGTGGGCCACGAGGTCGGCAAGGTCGGCTCGCATAAGCGGTTCGCCGCCCGACAAGGCGATGTTCGAGACCCCCATTTCGCACAGGCGCGAGATGACGTCCATCCACTGGCTCGTTGCCAGCTCAGCCTGCCGGACAAACAGCCCTGCCTCGTCCTCCCACGGGCATGAGCAGAAGAGGCAGCGATGGTTGCACTGGTAGGTCAGTTCCAGCACCGCGGTCGCGGGCAGAAATGACACCGCTGGCCTTCGGTCGGTCATGCGGTCACTTCCCCGACGCAGCGTCCGCGGGGCCGACGCCGAGCAGTTCGCGCAGGCGGGGCAGGACGTCTTTCCATGTCATAGCACATGGCTCCCATCTTGGCTTCAGGCGCCTTGCGGGATTCCAGCGTCCGCAGCCTCTCCTGCACCTGCACCCTCGAGAGCGAGCGCACGGCTTGACGGGAAACCGGTGCGGCCGTGCCGGCGCCGGGATTCGTCCCGCCATGACACATCCAGCCGAACAGGCAGGCGACCCCGATCACGACCATGACGACAAGAGCGATCAGCGACATGGGGCTCTCCTTTCAAGCCAGACTCGACTGCGAGCCATTCGCGTCCGGGCTCACGCCAGCGGCTCGGTCGATTCAATCCTCGTGCCCAGGTCGTGGGCGGCCACGACGGCCCTGAACGCCGGGAGGTCCGCGGCGCGGCCGAAGGCCTTGACGAACTCGCACACCCGGCAGGCCGCATCCGCCTTCGTATACTGCCCTTCCCATTGGCGAAAAGCACGCGCGGCGTCGGCTCCCTCCCGGGGGAACGCATTGGGGGGCAGCGGGCAGCCGCACCGCCAGGGTTTCGCCGTGAGACGCGCGCGGAAACACGCCTGTTTCCGGGTCAGCTTGATGTACATGGGATCGGCAGCCAGCGCCTTCAGCAGCCCCAGGGTCTCCTCCGCTGCCGGCTCATAAAGCTTGTCCGTGAAGAGCAGACGCAGGCCCTCCCGCGTGCGGTAAAGCCGGAACGAGCGGGTCGGATTCTCCCGCGCCCAGACTTCGATACCCTGGATCGTCTTCAACGCCGCCGCCTCGCGGCGCGCCTCACGCTGCCCGGGCCTGAACAGGGCAAGCAAGGCCTCCAGGATGCCGCCGGAGCTGACGCGCGGAAAATCCACGTCGGCGAAGAGCACGTTCGCGGTGTTCAGCACCAGCGCGCCGTAACGGTTGCGCGTGATTAACGCGACAACCGACGTCCCATCCGAAAGCTCCTTGAGGATCTCCTCCTTGACGGGTCGGTCAGCATACTCGTACGTCTCGGGCTTCTTGCCTTCATGGAGCAACTCGAACACGCGCTTCGCCCGGGCCACGGCCTGCAGCCTGGCGTCTGCAAGCGACGTGAAGGACCAGCCGCAAGCCACCGCCCGGTCCTTGCCCGCCTGACCGTCTTCGGGGTAACGCGCCCTGCTCCAATACGGGGGAATGTTCATACTGAAACCTCTCCTACTTCCGCGCCGAGGCCAGCCAGTGCGGCATCGGTGGGGGCAGCTCCCGACAGGCAAAATCCACGAAGCCGGCCTCGCGCAGCCAGTCCCCCAGCTCCTCGCGGGCAAACACCCAGCCGTGATCCGTGGTCAGGGCCATGTTCACCGCGAACAGCGCGGAGAAGCGCGGGTGGCAGCGACTGGCATCGGTCATCAGGTCCATAATGTAGATCACGCCGCCCGCGGCCAGCGCCGCGTGGGCGCGGCGCAGAATCGCACGGATGCTGGCGGGTTCCTCCTGGTGGAGGACGCCGAAGATGATCACCGCGTCCTGTCCGGCGGGAAAGGGCGTCGTCCGGTAGTCGCCGGCCAGGCAGGTCACCCGATCACGCAAACCGCGGGCGGCAATCAGCTCGCGCGATACGGCCACGATCCCGGGTAGGTCGAGCACCGTCGCCTGCAGCCCGGCGTGGGCTTCCGCCAGCAGCATCGAATAGGCGCCCGAGCCGCCGCCGATGTCGAGCAGGCGCTGCCGCCTGCCCAGGTCCACCAGCGGTACGACGGCGCGCCCCATGCCCAGCGCGCGGCCATGCATGGACAGCACGAAGCGGCGCGTCCGCTCGGCATCGTCGCCGAGGTGCAGCGCAGGCGCTTCCACCGGTTTCCCGCTGCGCACAAGCTCGGGGAGCTTGCCCCATGCGGGATACACGTCACGGTTGTAGCGCAGCGCGCCGCTGAGATCGCCCGGCGCGCCGGGCACGAGGAAGCACCGGGCCTCGGCCCCGTTGCGGTAGACGTCGCCGCTCTTCTCCACCAGCCCGAGCGCCGCGCAGGCGTCGAGCAAGAGCCGCAGGCCGCGCGGATCGAGGCCCCCGACCGTGGCCAGCGCCTCGGCTGTCGCCTCACCGGCGCGGGCCAGCGCGTCGAACACGTTCAGTTCCACGGCCGCCAGCAGCACCGACGACTCGTAGAAGGCGCACGCCATGTCCATCACGCGGCGCGGATTCGGTGGTACGGCAGTTGTTTCAGTTGACATCAGGCATCTTCCTCCATCGCCTTCTCTAATGTGGGCTTTGCCCACAACCCTCACCCCGTCCCTCTCCCAGTGGGAGAGGGCGAAAACACCTTGTTCTTATTCGCCGTTCCCGGCGGTTAAGGCACTACGGCCGTTGTCCCGTGCGCAGCTTCTGGCGCAGTTTCACCATCTCGTTCGTCTTCTCCTGCGCGGCGCACCACTCGCGCATGGACTTGCCGCCCATCGACGCATCCAGCGAGTCGCCCGCGCGCGCGCCGTAGTTCGCCGGCAGCACCCACTTCCCCGTCTGGGCCTGCCGGCTCCGCTGCGCCCGTGATGCGGCCACGGCCAGCGTGACGACCCCGACAACGGCGACCAGCGCCACGATCACCCACGCCAGCGGCGACCCGCGCTCGGCGGGCGCCGGGCGTAGCGGCCGGCCCGACACGGGAAGCCCGCGCGCGGTCACTGGCGCCGCCGCGGCCTTCCCCCCTTTAACCAACTTGATCGCCATGCTTCTCCCCTTCCCTCTTCAGCCCTCGCTTCTTCGCGCCGCCAGTTCGTCCAGCAGGCGCAGGTAGGCGCTGCCGACCAGCCGCCAGACCAGGACCTGCCCCGAGCCGCGGCACACCCCGCAGACCGACGAACGCCCGCCCGCGCCCTTGCACGTCGCGCAAATCCCCGTATGGCGGCAAGCGCCGCACGGGAACTGCGTGTGCGTCAGCCCCGTCTCCACTTTGCCGGCGCCGCGGCAGACCCGGCACTTGCCGGTGCTGCCGCACGCCTGGCAACGGGTCACGACCTGCCCCTTGCCGCCGCACCCCGCGCAGGCCTCGCTCATACCCTTGGCAGCCGCAACCTCGTCGACAGCCGCGCTATCCGCCCGCGCCTGCCGCAGCATCTCCGCCGCGGCCGCGGGGGCTGCCACGCGTCCCACGTACACTAAGCCCAGCCCATACGCCGTCCAGCAACGCTGGCGCAAGCCCGGGTCGCCCACACTTCCCGCAGCCCCCCGCAGCTGCTCGAGCAGCACGCTGCTGCCCGGCTGCGCCTGCAACCGACGACACAGCTCCAGTACCCGCGCCTGCGCGGCCAGGCGCCGTGCCAGCGCGACGTCCGCCACGCCGCCGCCCGGGCTTTCAGCCACACGGTTCGTGCCGATCGAAACCGGCGCGGCATTCGTCGGCGGCGGCGCCGGCGGCGGCGCTGGCGCCCGCGGCGCGCGGGACAGCGCCGCAGCGTTCGTGATCGCGACTCCCGTCCGGCCGCCGGCGGCGGGCGTGCCGGTTGCCGCCGGCGCCTGGGCGGGCTGCGCCGCTGCGGTGGCAGCCGGCTTGGCGGGGGCGTCGCCGGTAACCGCCGCGGTGGCCGGGAGCGGTTTCCGCGCTGGCGGCTGCCGTGCCGCGACCAGTCGGCGCAGGATCGCACAGCCCGGCAGCGGGTCGCTTGCCAGCGGACGCGCGGGATACAGCACCCACGACCCCCACTTCACATCGCCGTTCGATCCGTCGCCCGCCAGACGCCACGGGCTACGTTCCAGGCGGCCCGCCAGGTTGTCGGCTTCCCAGTTCTCGGCGCTGGACTCCACGACCTTGCGCGACCGCAGAACGACCCCTGCCTCGCTCACGCGGCCGGTCATGCTCTGCACCGCGTACTCCCCGGTCTCGGTTTGCCACAGGAGCAGAGCCTCGGCGATGTCATAGACTTCGCCGCGCACCGTATGCCGCAGCACCAGCAACCGGAACTCCCCGCCGCCAGGCCCCTGGACGGGACCGGCCCACGCGAGTGGAAACGCGTTTGTCACGCACGCCTCGAGCCAGTGCTGCGTGGGCACAAACGCCGGCGCCCGCGGGCGCCGCCCACAGCCGCCAACCGCGACCGCCAGAACGGCCACGAGCACGGCTGCCAGGCAAAGCTCTCGCATATGGTTGCGTTGGGCCCGTTTCATCGCACCTCCGACCGCGCGCACTATGCCAGACTCGACCACCCGGCGCAATAACGTGTGCGCCAGCCTCCGCCCCCCCAATCTGCTTGCTTCCACCCCCGGCCACCGGCCATACTGCGCGCGCCATGGATGTGCTGATCAAAGTGCTCTCGCCGCGAACGGGGATTCGCGTCACCTATGCCGACGTCACGGTAGCCGCCAAGGCCCTCGAAGCCCGCCATCTCTCGGGTCCGACCGCGTCCGCCGTGCTGGGCGAGGTCCTGGTAGGGGCCGCCCTGCTGTCAACCGACCTCTCCCGTCCCGAGGAGGTCGTGTCGCTCCACATGCACGTTTCCGGACCGCTGAAGGGAGCCTTTGCCGAGGCGAGCGGCTGCGGTCACCTGCGCGGTTTCACGAACATCAAGGTGCTCAACGACCTGGACGGGCGGGACGTCTACGGCATTGCGCCTGCGCTGGGCGAATCGGGACAGGCCCGTGTCATCAAATCCATCCCGGGACAGATCCTCAGCCAGAGCGTGCTCCTCGCCGCGCCCCTCGTGCCCCGCGTGCTGCTGGCTCGCTACTACAACGAGACCCTGCAGACGCGCGCCGGCGTGGCGTTGGCTGTCAGCGTCAACAGCGGCGGCCTGCGGCTGGCCTGCGGGCTGGTCGCCGAACGCATGCCCGATGGGGACCCGGCGGCGTTTGTGACCGTCCTGGAAGCTATGGAGGCCGGCGTCGTGGCCGAGCGACTGGCGGCCGGGGCGAAGCTTGCGGACATCGCGGCGATCCTGGGGCTGCCCGATCTCGTGGCACGCGAGGAGCGGCGCCTGCAGTTCGCCTGCCGCTGTTCGCGCGCGAAAGTCGAGGGGCTGCTCGGCAGCCTGCCCGACGCGGACCTGGAGGCGCTGGCCGCGCGCGCAGTCGCCCCGGTCATCTCCTGCCATGTCTGCGGCGAAGCCTACACCATTCCCACCACCCTGCCGCGGCAGTTGCTCGAGGCCCGGCGGGCGACCGGTGGGCCGGGCGAAAAACCTAAGGAATAGCGATTCATGCCAAGCGATGCGTTCGATGCCGCCGCCGCCTACGCCATACTCACGCAAATGGCCGCCGCGCCCCGGCAGGCTGGCACCCCGGGCGAAGCTCGCGCTGCGGCGATACTCCAGCATGAACTGCGCGAGCTGGGCCTTCGGCCGGTCCTGGAGTCCTTCTCCATCATCGGCTACACGGAGGGTGCGGCTCGCGTCGAGGCCCTCGCACCAACCCGCCGGCGCTACGAGGCTGTGGTGGTCGGGTGCGGCGGCAGCACGCCGCCCGGCGGCCTGACCGGTCCCCTGTAC
The DNA here is from genome assembly GCA_964402115.1 of uncultured Victivallales bacterium. Taxonomy (GTDB): domain Bacteria; phylum Verrucomicrobiota; class Kiritimatiellia; order UBA8416; family CAYOBW01; genus CAYOBW01. Next base: position 19,839 of record CAYOBW010000059.1, on the reverse strand, counting down.
CACCTGATGACCACCTCCCCGGCCGACCTCAAGGCGGCAGCCGGGCACGTCGTAATCACGCAGCTGGTGCTCGACCAGCGCCTTTACCGCGAACTGCGCAACCGGCGGGTGCTCGCGCTCATCCAGGTCTCCCGTTCGTCGCGGGCGGCCATGCACATCAGTCGCCGGCCCAACCTCATTCGCGCGTATGGCCCGCTGCCCAGCGTCACCCTTGCCTACGACGACGCCATCGCCCTGCTCCGGGCCGCACCGTCCTCCGTGCGGGTCGTGGCGCGCGAGCGCACCCGCCAGATGCGCTCAGCGAACGTAAGCGCCAGGATTCCCGGCACGGACTGCCCGGCCGAGCAGATCGTTTTGTGCGCGCACTATGACAGCGTCTGCGCTTCGCCCGGCGCCCTGGACAACGCCGGGGGCGCGGCCCTTCTGCTCGGACTGGCGCGCTGTTTCGCCGCTCGTCCCGCGCGCCGCAGCCTCGTGCTGGTCTGGTTCGGCGCGGAGGAACTCGGGCTGCTCGGCAGCTACGCCTACGTCCGGCGCCACGCCCGCGACTTCGCGCCGGTCCCGCGGCCGGCCCCCCGCACGCTGCGCCGCACGCGCATGCTGATCAACCTGGACATGACCGGCGCGACGTTCGGCACGAACGGGGCGGTGCTCTGCGGGTCCGTGGAAATGGAGGGCTTCGTTGCGGCGCTGGCCCGCGAACAGGGCCTCCCGCTCAAAGTGCGCCACGATACCTACTCGAGCGACAACGTGCCCTTCAATGCCGCCGGCGTGCCGTCCATCTCCCTGTTCCGGGCGGGCGCGTCCTTCGGGCACACGCACCTCGATACCGCCGACTATCTCAGCGCCGAGGGGCTGGCCGTGACGGCCCGCCTGGTGCTGCCCCTGGTGCGACGCGCTGCAGAGGGGGCCGACATTCCCTTCGACTTGGCGATCCCCGAGAAGGATCGCAAATCCTTGCGCGAGTACCGCGAACGCAACGACCCCTATTTCCGCGCCTGAGCGCGCCACCGGGAACCGCCACGCCGCCCATGCCCTCGAGCAGCCACAGTCCGCTCCGCCGCACGCTCGTGACCTCGCAGCGCGAGGCCGTGCTCACGGCACTCCACGGCGTTTTCGCGGGCGGGCTGCTGCTGAACCGGCTGATGGTCCTGCACGGCGCGACGGCCATGCAGTACAGCGTGCTGGCCGCCCTGACCCCGCTGGCGCAGTTCTTTCAACTGGCCGCCAGTGTCCTCACCCGCCGCGTTCGCTCCCGCCGCACAGCCGTCGTCCGCCTCAACCTCGCCGGCCGCGGCCTAGTCCTGCTGTATGGCCTGCTGCCGTTCGTCCTCCCACCCACGCCAGCGCTGTGGATGCTCCTGGCGCTGGTTTTCTTCAGCACGGCGCTGCAGGCGGTGGGGCAGAACGTCTGGCTGGCGTGGATGGCCGACATGGTGCCGGCGCGCATGCGGGGCCGGTTCTTCGCACGCCGCGCCCAGCTCACGATGATCGCGGGGCTCCTGGCGGGCTACCTCGTCAGCGGCGCGGTGGACCTCTTCAGCGAGACGAGCCGGGCCGCCGCGTGGCTGCGCCTCCACGCCAACCTCGACAGCATCCTGCAGCCCGCAAACCTCCGTTATCTCTTCCCCCTGCTCTTCGCCCTCGGCGCGTTTGCGGCGGTCTGGGCGACGCGCATCCAGGCGCGGCAGCCGGAGCCTGCACCGACGCTCGACCCGACGACACACGACCACCGCCTGCGCACGGCGTTCGCCGACCCCAACCTGCGCCGCTGCCTCCGCTTCGGCCTGTGGTGGTCGCTGGCCACAGGGATCGGCGCCCCCTTCTGGCTGCCGTTCATGCTGAAGGGACTCGAGATGACTCTGCTCAACGTCCAGGTCTACGGCACGATCAGCACCGTCGCCGCGCTGGTTTCCCTGCGCCCGTGGGGCCTGCTCATTGACCGCTTCGGCAACCGCCCGGCGATGTTCGTGGCGATTCTCATGGGCGGGCTCAATCCCCTGCTCTGGCTGCCGGCGACTTCGGCGCACCACCTGATCGTCTACTTCGAAGCCGCCACCTCGGGAATCATGTGGTCGGGGGCCGGCGTGGCGACAACGAACCTGGTGCTCGCCATCGCCCCCGCCGCGCAGCGCCAGCTTTACAGCGGGCTCTTCAGTGCGGCTTCCGGCTGCGGCTCCGTGGTCACGATGCTGCTCTCCGGGGCGCTCATGCCGCCCGGGCTGACCCTCGGCCCGTGGCAGCTCGCGCCGGAGCAGACGCTCTTCGGCCTGACGGGACTTGCCCGCTGGAGCGCGCTTCTGCCGCTGCTTGCCATTCACGAGCCACGCGCGCGCCCGGTCGGCGATGCGCTGGCCTGGATGCACCGGTCCGCCTGGGAAACGCTCCGCGGCCTCGTCTGGCGGGCGCCGGAGAAGGCCCAGACCATCGTGCCGGAGGAACACGATCCGGACGGCAAGTAGCAGTGGGAAGTGTTCAGTGTTCAGTCGGATTGTCCCCGCTGAAACCTGAACACCGAACACTGAAACCTTGCCTCACCGCTGCCCCGGCGGCGTCGGAATGAGATCGTAAGTTACACGCAGCGTCGCTTCGAACACCTGCTGGTCGAACTGGTCCACGGAGGGTGCGCGCTGGGCCAGCGCGTGCAACACAATCCCGCCCTCGAACGCGCCGCTGTAACTCCCGACGCCGGACCCGCCCGACAACTTGCTTGCCAGCAGCGGCTCGCGCGCATCGCCGCGCTCGTTGCCCACGGTGCGCGGCCGCAGTTGCGCGTTGAGCCGTTGCTCGTAGAGGGCGCGCTGCGCGTCGAGCTTCTCGAACGCCATCCTCTGCACCTGCAGCAGCAGCTCGTCTTTGCGGGAGCTCTCGAACCGCAGGTCAGCCAGCGCCAGTTCCGGCGTGGCATCGATCAGCGCGCCCACGGCTTGCAGCTCCACTTCGGACTCCGCCACGACTTCCACCGAGCTTTCAATGTCGTAGCCCTTGACCTTGCGCGAGAACATGCCGTGGGTCGGACTGGACGAGAAACGCGACAGCGTGATGCGTTCCTTGGCGAAACCTTTTCCGGCAAGAACCGTGACCACGCCTTCGCGCAGCTGTTGATTGCGGGCGAGCGCCTTCTGCAGCTGCTCAGCGGTGTTGGCCACCTTGATGACCGCTTTCGCCCGATCAGCTTCCACCTTCAGTTCCGCCGTGGCGGTCAGGGTGACCGTGCCCGGCAAGCCGCTCAGCAGCGCCGCGACCTCCTTCGGATTGCCTTGCACCTGCGGTTCAGAACGCGCCGAACCGGCAATGGCAAGCAGGCAGATGCTCAGAATCGCTCGCGTCATGACCCGCACTCCTTGTGCCAGACCGGGCTGCAGCGGTCAGTGGTCAGCGCCCCGTCATCAGTGATCAGTGTCCCCTCCCCCTGACCACCGAACACCGACCACTGAAACCTCTCGCGCTACTTCAGCTCCGTGATATACACGTTCCGGTAGCGGAACTGGCCGCCGTTGGGCACCTCAGCCTGCAGGCTGATGAATCCCGCGCGGGGGCCTTGCAGGCCGTCGCCGGTCCAGGCTGGCTGGCCGTTGATCTCGAGCGCCGCGGTCGTGCCCTTGACGGTGAGCTTGAAGCGGTTCCACTCCCCGTCCTTTACCAGGCCCTTGCTCTTGGCGCCATTCAGCCCGTCCACGTTGCCTTCCAGGCCCTGCCGCAGGTTGGCCTGGTAGCGGGGGGGCCAGGGCTTGCCTTCAGGAACGGAGTCATAGCGAAAGTACACGCCGCTGTCCCACTTGTTCGTGCTCAGCGCCTTCCACTCGAACTCGAGAACGAAGTCGGCGTACTGCTTCTCGGTCTGCACCAGGCCGTTGCCGCCCTTGATCAGCAGCTCGCCGCCGTCCACGACCGCCTCGCACATCCGCACGGTCCACCCCGCCAGCGTGCGACCGTCGAAGAGCGCCACGCGCCCGGCCGCGCCTGCCCCCTCCTGCGCCAACGCCGGCGCTCCCAGCAACCCGCACCCCAGCACCACTGCACAACCCAGCGAGACACATGATGTATTCATGGCGCCCTACCTAGCGGGAATCGCGGAAAGAAGCAATGCGGAAAAGACGGTCAATGTAGCGCCCACAGGGCTTAACGGCGGAGGACCGCCGTCTCCAGTGCGTGGGCAGGCGACGAGGCGTGGAGACGGCGGTCCCCGCCGTTACCGCCCTCCACCCTGCGTTACCGGTCAGTCCGCGTGGAAGACCTCGACCATGTCGGACCAGATGCCCTTGGCATCCGGCAGTGGGATCTGGCACGCGTCGGTCTGCTTCCACCAGCGCAGCGTCACGGGGTCCGCCGGGAACAGCGCCATGTCGGCGTCCAGGTTGTCGCCCACGTACTCGAGGTAGCTGAAGAGGTACAGCTTGTCGCCGATATCCTTCAGGTAGATCGAATAGTTGCGGATGTTCGAGGCCTTGATCAGCTTGAGCACGCCCGGCCAGGTTGTCTGGTGCAGGGTGCGGTAGTGCGCCTCCTGCTCGGGTTTCAAGCCGGTAACCGCCACCAGTCGCCGGACCTGCTTCGGCTTCACGTCCACCGCGCCGGCGGTGTGGAAGACCTCCTCCATGCCGTCCCAGATCTCGCCCCGCTTCTCGGCAAGCGGCAGGGGTTTCTGGCAGGGGTCCGTCTCCTTCCACCAGCGCTGTGTCTCCGCATCCGTCTTCATCGCGGCCATGTCGCCCGCGAAATCGCGACCCGCGTACTCGAAGTAGCTGAAGAGAAACGTCTGCCCGTCGAGCTCCTTTTCGCAGATGCTGTAGTTCCGGATGTTCGACGCGCGTATCCGCGCGAGGACGCCGGGCCAGGCCTTCGCGTGGAGCTCCCGGTAGTAAGCCGCCTTCTCCGCCCTCAGCCCGGTAATGCTCCCGAACCGGTGCACGCCCCACCCATGCAGCCCCCGGGCGGAACCGTGCCCGCGCGGATGGCAACAGCCCGCCAGGCCTACCGCCACCGCCACGACCACCGCCCCTGTCATCAACCGACCAATCTGTTTCATGCTGTCATCCCCCTAGTGCTTGCGGCCCGGAGCCTACGCGAACGGGGCGGTGAGTTCAACAACTCACGCACCCTCACACCTCCCAGCCCTTGCGCGGCTCCTGCTGCAGGAACCGGTTCGCCTCCGGGACATTGGTGACCTTGCCAGCCTGCGCGTCCCACAGCAGTTTCACGGGGCAGCCGTTCGTCTTGGCGGTGTGCTGCAGCGCCGACCAGCGGATCGCCACGTTGCCGAGCTGGACCATCTCGGTCACGATGGCGGCGTGTTCGAAGTGCGACCCGGCCTTGGGACCACCCTTGCAGGCGTTGATCCACTCGGCGCCGTGTCCGGGAGAGCGCGGGATCCGCTTGGCCGGCCGCTGGTAAGCCTGCATTTTGGATTCCGGGAGCAGGCGGGGGCTGTCGCCGTAGCAGCTGCAGATCAGCTTTCCGGATTCTCCCACGAACAGGCAGCCCTCGTTGTCCCCCATACGCCGGTCGTCTTCCAGCTCGACCGGCCGGGGCGGCATCATGCCGCCGTCGTACCAGACCAGCTTCACAGGCGGCTGCGGCCCCCGTGCGGGGAACTCGAAGTAGATGGTCGACGCCAGCGGACCGGTTTCATTCGTGCAACGGGTGGCGTACGCCTCGACGCTGGCGGGCAGCCCCAGGTTCAACGCCCGCCACGGGTTGTTGAGCACGTGACAGGCCATGTCACCGATCACGCCGGAACCGAAATCCCACCAGCCGCGCCAGGTGAACGGCAGGTAGCTGGGATGATAGGGACGCACGGGGGCGGGCCCCAACCACAGGTCCCAGTCGAGACCGGCCGGCGCCGGCGGGGTGTCGGTCGGCCGGCCGATGCCCTGCGGCCAGACGGGCTTGTTGGTCCAGGCATGCACCTCGCGCACGGGGCCGATGGCGCCGTCCTCGATCCACTCCTGCATGAGCCGCACGCCTTCCCCGGCGTTGCCCTGGTTGCCCATCTGGGTGGCAACCTTCGATTCGCTCGCGGCCCTCGCCAGCGCGCGGGCCTCCGCAATGGTGTGCGTGAGCGGCTTTTCGCAATAGACATGCTTCCCGTGCTTGATGGCCCACATCGCGATCGTGAAATGGAGATGATCCGGCGTGGCCACGGTCACCGCATCGATATCCTTCTGCTTGTCGAACATCTGGCGGAAATCTTTGTACCGGACGGCCTTGGGCCACTCCCGACAGGCCTGGTCCGCGGTGCGGTCGTCGACATCACAAAGCGCGACGACGTTGTGATCCGCGGCGAAGCTCTTCAACAAGCCAAAGCCCCTGCCGCCCAAGCCGATACCCGCGATGTTGAGCTTCTCCGAGGGGGGCGTCTGCCCTTCGCCGCCCAGCACGTGCCGCGGCACGATCTGAACCAGGGCGGGAACTGCCGCCGCCACCGTTGCCGACTTGATGAACGTCCGCCGCGAGACCGCCGCCTGCTCCGCCATGGCTCTCTCCTTTGTGTGACCCGGGTTCCCCATGGCCGTGGTTGTAGCTCAGCCACATGGCACCACCGATCCGGGCCTGAGATCCCGTGGACACCTCCGGATGATGACACGCGGTAACGGCGGCAGGCAAGCAAGGTTTCCGTGCCCCCCCGTGCGCACCTCCGCTCGTGTGCAACCAGGCGCCGGGCGCTGAGTAGCGCGGGCCTCTCCGAGGCCCAGCGCCCGGTGACGTCGTGTGCGCAGCGTGTCTTCCCACAAGCAACGGCTCTCGCCTTCGGAGACGGCGGGGCTACCAGCCAGACGACCCGATCTCGACTCACGCGCGGCCCATTGGCACCCTATTCGATCCGGCCGGCCCGGGAGGACCGGCCTACGTGGGACGGCGCTCCTGCGCCGTCCGTGCCCCCTGGAAAACGCCCAAGCGCTTGCGGCCCATCGGCACCCGCTTCGCTCCGCGCAGCGAACGGGTTGCTTGCGCGAGGGGGGGGCAGGCGCTATCCTCCCCACCCCATGCAACCAGCGGTCATCGGCATTGTCGGCGCGCGGCAGAACAACCTCAAGGGGTTCGATCTCGATCTCCCGCTGGGGGAACTGATCGTCGTGACGGGCGTTAGCGGTTCGGGGAAATCCTCGCTGGCGTTCGACACGCTGTACGCAGAGGGCCAGCGCCGCTACGTCGAGACGTTCTCGCCGTACGCCCGGCAGTTCCTCGACCGCATGGACAAGCCGCACGTCGAGCGCATCAGCGGCATCCCCCCCGCCATCGCCATCGATCAGACCAACCCCGTCCGCACCTCGCGTTCCACCGTCGGCACGATGACCGAACTGAACGACCACCTGAAGCTCCTTTTCGCCCGCGCCGCGCGCCTCCATTGCCGCGGCTGCGACCGCGTCGTGCGGCGCGACTCGCCGGACTCGATCTATGACCGGCTCGCGCAGGCCCTGCCCGTGGCGACCGCCGAGGTGCTGATCACCTTTCCCGTAGCTTTCCCCGCCGCGTTCGCGGAAGCCGAGGTGCTCGCGATTCTGGCGCGCCAGGGCTACACGCGCGTCCACGCCCGGCGCGAAGGCGGCCTCGATGTCATCCAGGACCGGGTCGCCCTTGCCCGCCGCGGCCGCGCGGTCGAAGCCCTCGAAGCCGCGCTCAAAGCCGGCCACGGCCGCGTGAGCGTGTACCCGCTCGACGCCGCCCGGCAGCCCGGCGCCGCGCTGCGCTTCTCGTCCGACCTGCACTGCCCCGACTGCGACCTGCACGACCAGGATCCCACTCCGAATCTCTTTTCGTTCAACTCCCCCATCGGCGCCTGCCCCGCCTGCCGCGGCTTTGGCCGCATCATCGGTGTGGACTACGACCTGGTCATCCCCAAACACTCGCTCTCCCTCGCCCAGGGCGCCATCAAGCCCTGGCAGACCAGCAGCTACAAGGAGTGCCAGGACGACCTCGCCCGCTTCGCGCGCCGGCGCGGCATCCCTCTCGCCACGCCTTGGAGGGAACTCACGCCCGACCAGCGGCAGTGGGTCATCGCGGGCGAGGGCCCGTGGGAAGACGGCGTCTGGTACGGCGTGCAGCGTTTCTTCGACTGGCTCGAAGGACGAGCCTACAAGATGCACATCCGCGTGCTCCTTTCCCGGTACCGCGCCTACCGGCTCTGCCCCGCCTGCGGCGGCGCGCGGCTCAAGCCCGAGGCGCTGCGGTGGCGCGTCGGCCCGGGGCGCGGCCTGACCTTGCACGACGTCATGCTGCTCCCCATCACGGCGTGCCGCGCGCTCTTTGAAGAACTGACGCTGCCGCGCCCGCTGGACGCCGCCGCCGAGCTATTGCTCACGGAGATCCGCACGCGCCTGCGCTACCTTGTCGAGGTGGGCCTGGGTTACCTCACGCTCGACCGCCAGTCGCGCACGCTCAGCGGCGGCGAAGTCCAGCGCATCAACCTCACCACCGCGCTCGGCGCTTCGCTCGTCAACACGCTTTTCGTCCTCGACGAGCCCAGCATCGGCCTGCACCCGCGCGACATCGGCCGGCTCATCGGCGTGCTGCACCGCCTGCGCGACGCCGGCAACACGTTGGTCGTGGTCGAGCACGACCCCGCCATCATGCGGGCCGCTGACCGTATCGTGGACCTCGGGCCGGGCCCCGGCTCGCACGGCGGCACGATTGTCTTCAACGGCACCTATCGCGCCCTGCTGCGCGACCGCGCTTCGCTCACCGCGCAGTACCTCAGCGGCCGTCGCACGGTCGCCCCCCCCCGCCCCCCCCCCCCCCCCCACCCCCCCCCGCCCCCGGGCAACCCCCGCGCGGCCGGGAAAAACCTCAAGGATCTCGACGTCACGATTCCGCTCAACCGCCTGGTCTGCATCACGGGCGTGAGCGGCTCGGGCAAGTCCACCCTGGTGGAGACCGTCTGCTTTCGCTCCCTGCGCAGTCTCCTCGGGCGGCCGGTCGAAGCCCCGGGCCGGCACACGGCGCTCGAGGGCGCCGCGCTCGTCGGCGACGTCGTGCTCGTGGACCAGTCGCCCATCGGGAAGACGGCCCGCTCGAATCCCGCCAGCTACGTCGGCGCCTTCGACGCCCTGCGCGCGCTCTTCGCCGTCGAGCCGCTGGCCCGCGAGCGCGGCTACACGGCGGGCACGTTCAGCTTCAACGCCGGCACGGGACGCTGTCCCACCTGCGAAGGCAGCGGTTTCGAACACGTGGAGATGCAGTTCCTGAGCGACGTCTACCTGCGCTGCCCGGACTGCGACGGCCGCCGCTACCGCCCCGAAACGCTTGAGGTCAAGCTGCACGGCCGGTACTCGATCGCCGACGTGCTGGAGCTGACCGCCGCGGACGCTGCCGCGGCTTTTGCCGACGAGCCCGATGTCGTGCGGCGCCTCCAGCCGCTGCTGGCGGTGGGGCTGGGCTACCTGCGCCTGGGGCAGCCCGTGCCGACGCTCAGCGGCGGCGAGGCGCAGCGCCTCAAGCTCGCCGGCTACCTCGCCGCGGGCGGGCGCGGCGCGAGCGCGGGAACGACCCCCCGCACGCTGTTTCTCTTCGACGAGCCGACGACCGGGCTCCACGCCGACGACACGGCCACGCTGCTGAAGGCCCTGCGCCAGTTGCTCGCCGAGGGGCACTCCGTCGTCGTCATCGAGCACAACCTGGATGTCCTGCACGCCGCCGACTGGCTGATCGACCTCGGCCCCGAGGGGGGCGCGGAAGGCGGGGCACTGGTGTGCGCCGGCCCTCCGGAAACGGTTGCCGCCTGCACGGTCAGCCACACGGGTGCGGCGCTGCGCGCGGCCAGGGGCGCGGCGACTGCCCCGTGCGCCCCGCCCCGCCGCCAGCGCGCGCGCGACGACGGCGCCATCCAGATTCACCGCGCCCGCGAGCACAATCTGCGTAACATCGACGTGCGCCTGCCGCGCGACGTCTTCACGGTCATCACCGGCGTCAGCGGCAGCGGCAAGAGCACCCTGGCCTTCGACATCCTCTTCGCGGAAGGGCAGCGCCGCTACCTCGAGTCGCTCAACGCTTACGCGCGCCAGTTCGTGCAGCCCGCCGCGCGGCCCGACGTGGACGCGCTTTTCGGCATCCCGCCCACGGTGGCGATCGAGCAGCGCACCAGCCGCGGCGGCCGCAAGAGCACCGTGGCGACCGTCACGGAAATCTACCATTTCCTCCGCCTGTTGTTCGTCAAGCTCGGCGTGCAGCACTGCCCCGACTGCCACGTGCCGATCCAGTCGCAAACCGCCGAAGCGATCCTCGCCCGCCTGCAGCGCGACTTCCGCGGGCGCGCGGTGACGCTGCTCGCGCCGCTCGTGACGGCGCGCAAGGGCTACTACACCGATCTCGCCCGCTGGGCCGCCGCCCGGGGCTTCACGCACCTGCGCGTGGACGGGACGCTCACGCCCACGGCCGCGTGGCCGCGCCTGGACCGCTTCCGCGAGCACACGCTGGAGCTGCCGGTGGCGACGCTTACCGTCAACCCCGCCGCCGAGGGCGCGCTGCGCGCCGCCATCGAGCGCACGCTGGGCTTCGGCAAGGGCGTGCTGCACGTGCTGAGCGCGGCCGGCAAGGCCCCGTTGATCTGCTCCACGCTCCGCGCCTGCCACGCCTGCGGGCGCAGCTTCGCGGAGCCCGACCCCAGGCTCTTCTCCTTCAACTCCGCGCATGGCTGGTGCCCGCGCTGCTTCGGCACAGGGCTGGAGCTGGCGGGGTTCGACGCCAACCAGACCGGCGAGGAGATCTGGTGGACGGCTTGGTGGGAGGGTCCGGAGAGCGTCTGCCGCGACTGCCACGGCGAACGGTTGCGGCCCGAGGCCCGCGCCGTGACTTTTCGCGACCGCTCGATCACGACGCTGACGCGCTTGACCGTGACGGACGCGGAGCGCTTCTTCCGCTCCCTCAAGCTGCACGGCCGCGAAGCCGCCATCGCGCGCGACATCGTCACCGAAGTGCAGGCGCGGCTCGCCTTCCTCCGATCCGTGGGTCTCGACTACCTCGCCCTGGACCGCTCCGCCACGACGCTCAGCGGCGGCGAGGCGCAGCGCATCCGGCTGGCTTCGCAGCTCGGCTCCAACCTGCGCGGAGTCTGCTACATCCTGGACGAGCCCACCATTGGCCTGCACGCGCGCGACAACCTGCGGCTGCTCGACACGCTGCGCCAGCTCGAGGCCAAGGGCAACACCGTCGTCGTCGTCGAGCACGACGAGGAGACCATCCGCCGCGCGGAGCACATCGTGGATCTCGGCCCCGGCGCCGGCAGGCAGGGCGGCTCTCTCGTCGCGCAGGGCACCGTGGCCGACATCATCCGGGCGCCTGACTCCCTGACGGGGCGCTGCCTCGCCCACCCCATGGCCCACCCGCTCTCGGCCACGCGCCGGGCGACGGCGCCGGAGCGGTGGCTGACCATTGCGCACGCCACGCTCCACAATTTGCGGAAACTCACGGTCCGGCTCCCCCTGGAGCGGCTCGTCTGTGTCACCGGCGTCAGCGGCAGCGGCAAGAGCACGCTGGTCCGCGATGTCCTGCACACCGGTCTGAAGCAACTGCTGGCCGGCCGGCGGACGCATGCCGGCAAGGCGCCCGCGCTGCCCGGCGGCCTGCGCCTCGAAGGCTGGGAGGCCGTCGACCGCGTGCTGGAGGTGGACCAGACGCCCATCGGCAACACCCCGCGCTCCTGCCCCGCCACCTACGTGGGCATCTGGGACGACGTGCGCCGCCTCTTCGCCGCCACGCCGGAAGCGCGGCTGCGCGGCTACGGGCCGGGGCGCTTCTCCTTCAACGTCGCCGGCGGCCGCTGCGCCGCGTGCGAAGGCCAGGGCGTGCGCACGATCGAAATGAGCTTCCTGCCGGACGTCACCGTCACCTGCGAGGAGTGCGCGGGCCGCCGCTTCAACCCCGAGACGTTAGCCGTGCGCTACAAGGAACGCACGATCAGCGAGGTGCTGGCCATGCCCGTGGACGAGGCGGCGCCGTTCTTCGCGCCCCACGCCGCCATCCACCATGCGCTCAGCCTGCTGCAGGACGTCGGGCTCGGCTACCTCACCCTCGGCCAGCAGAGCCCGACCCTGAGCGGCGGCGAGGCGCAGCGGGTCAAGCTCGTGACCGAGCTCGCCAAGGCGCGCCCTGCGGCTGCGCTACGCGGGCGGCGCACGCCGCACACGCTCTACGTGCTCGACGAGCCCACCATCGGCCTGCACATGGCCGACGTGGCCAAGCTCGTCGTCGTCCTGCAGCGGCTGGTGGACGCGGGCAACACGGTCGTGCTCATCGAGCACAACCTGGACCTGATCGCCGAGGCCGACTGGATTCTTGACCTCGGTCCGGAGGGCGGGGCTGCCGGCGGGAAGCTGGTTGCGGAGGGGTCGCCCGAGGCGCTTTGCCGCGCCGCCCGGCGCTCGCACACCGCGCGCTTCCTGAAACCCTTCCTCGCGCGGCTGGCCCCGCCCCGGCCCAGCCCCGCCGGGCGCGCCGCGCCGAAACGCCGGCAGGGCAGGGCTTCGCCATGAACTTCAACATCGTGTTGCTGCAGCCTGAGATCCCGCACAACACCGGCGCCATCGGGCGCGTCTGCGTAGGGTTGGACGCGCGGCTGCACCTGGTGCGGCCCCTGGGCTTCAACCTCAGCGGCGCGCGCCTGCGCCGGGCGGGGCTCGACTACTGGGAGCACGTCAGGCTGACGGTGCACGACAACTGGGAGGCCTTCCTGGCCGCCGAGCGGCCCGCGCGGCTGTGGTTCGCCAGCACGCGCGCCCAGCGGTCTTACCTCGCTACGGATTTCGCGGAGGGCGATTACGTCGTGTTCGGCAGCGAGACCAGCGGCCTGCCCGCCGACTTCTATGCCCGCTTCGCGCAGCGCCTGATCGGCATCCCCATGCCCGGACCCCACGCCCGCAGCATCAACCTCGCCAACGCCGCCGCAATCATCGCGCACGAAGCCTACCGCCAGTTCACGACACCCCTCCGACTTGGCAGGTGACGACACCCTCAGCGGTTGCGCATCAGGAGCAGGACCACCGTGCGGTTCTTTTCGCGGCCCGCGGGGGTATCGTTCGGGTACGGCGGATTCGTCGCGCCTGCCGAGACAACCTGCATGGCGGCCGGCGGCAGGCGGCCCTCGACGCGCAGGAACTCGTAGACCACCTTGGCCCGCGCGAGCCCCAGCTGCAGGTTGTCCGCATACTGCGGGTGACGGACCGGCGAGTTGTCGGTGTGGCCCCGAATCGTCAGCGTGAAGCCGGGCATGTAATCCCGCACCTGCGATGCGATTTGCAGCAACTGCTGCTTCGCCTCCGAGGAGAGCGTCGTCATGGACGAAAACGCCGGGCTTTCGAAGGTCAGCGTGCAGACGTTACCCCCGAGCCGCGGCAGGACGCCAGGCACGCGAATCACCGGCGGCGTCCGGCGCGCTGTGGTTGCGGCCGCTCCCGCGCGGCTGGGCGGAGCGACCGGGGCGACCGTCCGCCCCGGGGACGCTGTCCGCCCCGTAGCGGCTGGTGCGGCCGGCGCCGCCGCTACGCCGCTACGGGCCGCCGGCGTCTCCGGCGGCGGTGTCGATTCCGCCTCGCCCGCGCCGGCGCGCAGAGCCTGCCGCCCGGCCCAAACGCCGCAGACGATAGCCACTGCGGCGCAGAGTGCGGCCAGCACGGCGAACCCCAGCGCGCGCCGCTGCGCCGTGCCGAGGGCGGCCTGTGCATCCTGGACCTCGCGCCGCGCACGGGTCACGCGTTGCTCGACATCGGCCCGCAGGTTCCGAGTCCGTGCGTCCAGGCCGCCGGCATTCGCCTCGGCCTTGCGCACGTGCTCCACCTGCTCCTGCAGGCGGCTGCGCTCCTCGCCCAGGGCCTGCTCGGTCTGGGTGAGCTGTTGGCGCATCTGCTCCAAGCGTGCCTGCATCTCGCGCACGCGGGCGTGGGAGCGCTCGCGCTCGGCCTCCACGTCGGCCACCCATTCGCGCAGCCGCGCTTCGTCCGCTTCCGGACCCGCGCGCAGCTCGGCCTTCAAATCGTTGACTTCCGTTTCGCGCTCAGCCAGCGCGGCGCGCGCGGACTCGAGGTGCGTGCGCGTCGCGTCCAGTTCCACCTTCAGCTCGCGAACCTGCCGCGTCAGCGCCGCCAGCGTGGCCTCCGCTTCAGGGGCGCCCGCGCGGGCAGCCTCGGCGGCGGCCGCGCGCTCCTGCGCGAGCAGTTCGGCGTTCTCGGCTCTCTCGCGCTCCGCGACCAGCTCCTCGGCCAGCTTCGCCAGCTGTGCCGTCAGCTTCCGTTCGCGCTTTTCCAATCGCACCCGTTCCGCCCGGGCCTCAGCGGCCTCCGCGGCAGCGGCCGAGACGGTCTCGGGCACCGCCTGCACGCTGGCAGTCTCAACCCCTTCAGGGACGGGCGGCGTTACCACGTTTGCGACCGGCACGGCCGGACTTTCGGGCGCTTCGGCTGGGGCCGGTGCGACCGCGGGTTCACGCTCCGTGGCTTGCACGCCGGCCGCCGGCGGCGCATCCGCAGGCGTTTCGTCGGCCTGCGGCGAAGCCGTCTCAGCCGGCGCTGCGCGCTCCGCGGACGTGACCGCGGAGGCTCCGCCGTCCTCATTCACGGCCGCGGGCGCGGGCGCGGCTGCTTCTTCCGCGGCCGAGCGGGGGGATCCCACGGCGACATCGGGTTCACCGTTCTTCTCCGTTGTCTTGCGCCGGGTCCGCCGGGACTTGGCCCGCTCGGCTTCGCCTGCCCCTCCGCGCTCGGCCGCAGCCCCGCCGAAAAGCTCCTCCTGGCGGGGCCCGGACGCCGCGGCCAGGCGGTCGCGCACCAGAACCGTCTCGCGGGTCAGGGTGTTGACCAGCTGCGTGTCATCGGTCACGACGTTGTGACCATGCAACTCCGCCGTGGCGAGGACGTTGAAGGGTCCGAACGTACGCCCGTCAGGCAGGATTGCCTTCCAGTGCATCTGCAATTCCGGCAGAGACTCAGCCGGCACCCAGTTGATGCGATCCGTCGAGACTTCATTCCCGCTGACGAGACGGCATTGCGCGGCCCACTCGAGCAGGACCTCAATCGTCTCAGGGCCGAAAACCGACCCGTCGCGTTTCCGGACGAACCACCTGGCCTTGGCGGGTGCCGCGTCCGCCACCTCGGAGGAACTGGCGTTTTGCTCTGACATAGTGATTTACCATTACCGCATGCATCCATCGCTTATCAATCAAAAAGCCTTGGGCATTGACAGCCTGCCGCCAATCTGCGATGTGTAACGCAGCAACAGAAAGGGCGCGGTATGGCGTATCTTACGATCCTGGACGAAGGTGGACCGGGCAGACGCTACGAGATCGAGCAGAACGAGGTCGCGATCGGTCGTGCCGCACAGAATACGCTGACCATCGAAGACCCCTCTGTCTCCGGGCGGCACTGCATCCTCTTCCGGGCCGGGCGGAAGTACACGCTCCGCGACCTGGGTTCCACGAACGGCACAACCGTCAATGGCATTGCCGTTCGGGAATCCCGTTTGAAGCCCGGCGATGAGATCAGGATCGGCAACGTCCCCGTGCAGTTCGACGGTACGGATGTCGAGGTCGATCAGGCTGGCGAAGCGGCTGTCGATGGCACGAGTCAGCGCCCGCCCACGGTGCGCATGACGGTGCCCGCGGTGACCACCGGCTTCGGCACGCGCAAAGAGAGCAAACGGCTCTGGCCGATTATCGTGGTAGCCCTGGTGCTCCTGGCGGTGGCAGCGGCCGTCTACTTCGTGCTGAAGCTCTCAGGAACGAACTGAGCATCCTCGCTTCCCGTTTCCGTACTTGAACCGAACAAAACCATTGACGTCGCGGCGTGCGTATTTTAAGAATGCTTAATCACAAGCAAGGAGATTCCAAACGATGAACAATGCTTCGCATGTCGTCCGTTACGCGCTCTTGGTCGTCGCCTGCGTCCTGCTGACCGCACGGGCGTCCACCGGCCAGACGGCCACGCTCACGGTCGACGTCGACAAGCCAGGGGTGCGGGTCAGCCCGACGCTTTGGGGCATTTTCTTCGAAGACATCAACCTTTCGGCGGATGGTGGCGTCTATTCCGAGCTGGTGCGCAACCGCAACTTCGAAGACGCCGACAAGCCCGACCACTGGACGCTGGTCGCCAGCGGCACGGCCAAGGCCGAGCTGAGCGTTGACACCGCAGTGCCCGTGTCGCCGCGAAATCCGCGGGCCTTGAAGGTCGTCGTGGCCGAGACCGGCACGGGCCGCGTGGGCGTGGCGAACGGCGGTTTCTACGGCATGGCCGTCAAGAAAGGCGAGCGCTACCGCCTTTCTTTCTATGCGCGCGCCGAAGCCGGCGCAGGGCCGCTGGCGGTGACGCTGGAGAGCAAAGACAGCGTGGTTTATGCGCGCGAGACGGTGAGCAAGCTGACGCCCGAGTGGCGCCAACACAGCGTCACGCTCGCCGCGCGTGACACGGACCCGAAGGCGCGCCTGGTCATCAGCGCCGAGAAGCCGGGTACGTTCTGGCTGGACATGGTCTCGCTGTTCCCGTCCACGACCTGGAAGGATCACGGGCTGCGCCCGGACCTCATGAACAAGCTGGCAGAGCTGCAGCCGGCCTTCAACCGCTTCCCTGGCGGCTGCTGGGTCGAGGGCGACCGGATGAAGGAAGCGTACCGCTGGAAGCTGACCATCGGCGACCCGGCCGAGCGGCGCACGCAGCACAACATCTGGGGCTACGAAGCCACGCACGGCGTCGGCTTCCACGAGTACCTCGTGATGTGCGAAGACCTGGGCTGCGAGCCGCTCTTCGTCATCAACTGCGGCATGTCGCATCGCGAGAACGTGCCGATGGACCAGATGCAGGAGTTCGTCCAGGACGCGCTGGACGCCATCGAGTACTGCAACGGGAAGGCCGACAGCACATGGGGCAAGGTTCGCGCCCAGGCGGGGCACCCGGCGCCATTCAACCTGAAGTACCTGGAGATCGGCAACGAGAACGGCGGCCCGGCCTATCACGAACGCTGGAACCTCTTCTACAAGGCCATTCGCGCGCGCTACCCCGAGATCAAGCTTATCGCGAACGTCTGGGGCGGGTTCCCGACGGAGTGCGCGCCGGACATCATCGACGAGCACTACTACAACAACCCCGATTTCTTCATCAGCCAGGCCGGCAAGTACGACAAGTACGACCGCAGCGGACCGGGCGTGTACGTTGGCGAGTACGCCGTCACCTCCGGCGCCGGGCTGGGGAACCTGCGCGGCGCGATTGGCGAGGCCGCGTTCATGACCGGCATGGAACGGAACTCCGACGTGGTCGTCATGAGCAGCTACGCGCCGCTTTTCGTGAACGTGGACCACAAGCGCTGGCCCATCAACCTCATCAACTACGACAGCACCCGCGTCTTCGGCATACCCTCCTACTACGTGCAGCAGATGTTCAGCCAGAACCGCGGCGACATCGTGCTGCCGCTGACGGTGGAAGCGCCCCTGTCCGCCAGCAAGCCCCGGGGCGGCGCCATCGGCGTGGGAACGTGGCTGACGCAGGCGGAATTCAAGGACCTCAAGGTCACGCGCGGCGACCAGACGCTCTTCGCCTCCGATTTCGCCAACGGCACGGAGGGGTGGAAACTCCTGGGCGGCGAATGGAAGGCCAAGGACGGCGTCCTGGCCCAGCAGGCGGTCACCGAGAACCTTCGCGCTGTCGCGGGCGACAAGACCTGGAATGACTACACCTACAGCCTCAAGGCGCGCAAGCTCGGCGGCGCCGAAGGCTTCCTCGTGCTCTTCCGCGTGCGGGATGACCAGGCCAAGAGCTGGTGGAACATCGGCGGCTGGGGCAACAGCCGCCATCAACTGGAGGCCGACGGCATCGCCGATGCAGGCGTGCCGGGACGCATCGAGACGGGCAAGTGGTACGACATCCGGATCGAGCTCCAGGGCGGCAACGTCAAGTGCTACCTCGACGGCAAGCTCGTGCACGACGTCAGCTGCGCACCCACCAGGGCGCTTCACGCGTCGGCGACCCGGGCGGAGAAGAGCGGCGATGTCATCCTCAAAGTGGTCAACGTCTCGGATGAGCCGGTGCCCGCCAGCATCCAGCTCAACGGCGTCAAGCGGGCGCGCGGGCCGGCCCAGGCCATTGTTCTGACCTCCGCCGCATCCACCGACGAAAACACGCTGGAAGAGCCCCTGAAGGTGGCTCCCGCCAAGAAGTCCGTCGAGGTGCAGGGCAGCACGTTGCGCGACACGCTGCCGGGCAACTCGGTGACCGTGCTGCGCGTGCGGGTGGAGTAGCCGCTTTTCTTGTGTTGACCCTATCCGCAACGTTCCGCTAAAGTGTCTCGTTTCATTTTTTGGCTATTTCGGCCAACGTTCCGGTCGCCCCGGCCCTTCAGGGTCAGGTCGCAGGCGGCTGGCGCGGTGCGATTTATTGAACAACGCAAACCGAGGGAGAAGACTGCATGTACGAGCCCAATATTGACATGGTAGACGGCAATACCGCGGCGGCCAATGTCGCGCACGCGGTGAGCGAGGTCTGTGCGATTTATCCGATCACCCCCTCCTCGCCGATGGGCGAGATCGCCGACGAACTGTCGGCGGCCGGCGCCACGAACATCTGGGGCACGAAGCCGGACGTCATGGAACTGCAGTCCGAGGGCGGCGCCGCCGGAGCGGTGCACGGCGCCCTGACCTCCGGCGCCCTGACGACCACGTTCACGGCGTCACAGGGCCTCCTGCTGATGATCCCGAACATGTACAAGATTGCCGGCGAGCTCACGTCGACGGTCTTTCATGTGACGGCACGCTCGCTGGCCTGCCAGGGCTTGTCGATCTTCGGCGACCACTCGGACGTGATGTCGGTCCGCCAGACCGGCTTCGCCATGGTGGCCGCTTCCACGGTGCAGGAAATCGGCGATATGGCACTCATCTGCCACGCCGCCACGCTGGCCTCGCGCCTGCCGTTCCTTCACTTCTTCGACGGCTTCCGCAGCTCGCACGAAGTTCAGAAAGTCGACCTCGTGAACCGCGACGTCATCCGCGCCATGATCGACGACGAGTTGGTCGCCGCCCATCGCCGCCGCGCGCTGACGCCTGACCGCCCGATGATCCGCGGCACCGCGCAGAACCCGGACGTCTACTTCCAGGGCCGCGAGACCGTGAACCGTTTCTACGACGCCTGCCCCGGTCACGTGCAGCAGGCCATGGATCGCTTTGCCGCGCTCACCGGCCGGCAGTACCACCTCTTCGATTACGTCGGCGCGCCGGACGCCACGCACATCGTGGTCATCATGGGCTCGGGCGCGGATGCCGTGAACGAGACCGTGAACTACCTGGTCGCGCAGGGCGCCAAGGTCGGCCTGGTGAACGTGCACCTCTACCGGCCGTTCGACGTCAAGGCCTTTGCCGCCGCGCTGCCGGCATCCGTCACGCACATCGCCGTCCTCGACCGCACCAAGGAGCCGGGTTCCATCGGGGAACCGCTCTACAACGATGTCCGCACCGCGATTGGCGAGGCGCTGGCCGAGAAGTGGACCGCGTTCACCCATTACCCGGTGATCGTCGGCGGGCGCTACGGCCTGGGATCCAAGGAATTCACGCCCGCGATGATCAAGGCGGTCTTCGACAACCTCGCCTCGGCGAAGCCGAAGAACCGCTTTACGGTCGGCATCGAGGACGACGTGACGCATACCAGCCTCACCGTGGACCCGAGCTGGTCGGTGGAGTCCCGCAACCGCATCGAGTGCATGTTCTACGGCCTGGGCGCGGACGGCACGGTCGGCGCCAACAAGAACTCGATCAAGATCATCGGCATGGACACGCCGAACTACGCGCAGGGCTACTTCGTCTACGACTCCAAGAAGGCCGGCGCCATGACCGTCTCGCACCTGCGCTTCGGCCCCGACGAGATCCACAGCCCGTACCTC
>CAYOBW010000058.1:21371-30478 GCA_964402115.1 uncultured Victivallales bacterium | reverse complement strand
TTTCTCCCATGTTATTCGCCATAATATACTTATGGTGCGCTGCGCGACGACCGTGTGGCGACGGCTTGAGCTGCCGAGCGGAAGCCCCCGCCGGCTGCCAGCCGTTGCCAGCGCGGCGGAGTCTGCAGGGTGCGCGGCCGGCGTGAGCGCCGCCCTCTCCTCGCCGGGGAGAGGGAGACTGGCGAGAGGCCCGCGTCCTCACCGGTACAGTGCTGTGAATGTGCAGAGAAATTGTGGAGGGCTACGAACCCGCTGTTTTGCGGGTGCCGAAAAGCGCGATCATGCGGATCGCGGGCATGCTTGCCTGCCGCCGTGCAGGGTGGTAGAAAGTGGCGCATGGCAACCGAAGGGACTGGTTCGACATGAAAACGGTGCTGGCCGAGCTGCTGGGCACGACGCTTTACCTGCTGGCGCTGGTCAATCCTGTCAGCAAGGTGCTGGTGCTGGCTTCCGTCGAACCGGCGCTATCCTGGCCGCAGCTGCGGAGCGTGGCGCTGCGTTCGACGCGGGCGGCGCTGCTGATCGTCTGGTCGCTGGCGATCGCCGGGAACTTCCTGCTGCGCGTCGTCTTTCACGTGGATCTCTACTCGCTGCGCATCGCCGGCGGCATCGTGCTGTTCATCGTGGGCTTGAACGCGGTTCGGCAGGGGCGGTTCTTCGAAGCCGTGGGTGCGCCGTCGGCTGACGATATCTCCATCATTCCCCTGGCGGCTCCGCTGATTGCCGGCCCCGGCACGATCACCGCGGCCATCTCGTACGCGGCGCTGAGCGGGATTCCGTTCACGCTGCTCTGCCTCGGCCTCGCGCTGCTCGCGAACCTCGGCTTCATGCTGGCCGCGCTGCCGCTGCACCGTCTGCTTGAGCGCCTGCACGCCACCGGTCCGCTCATCCGCATCACCGGCCTCATCGTCATGGCCGTCGCCGTTCAAATGACGCTGGCCGGCTGCAGCGAGTGGCTCCTCCGCACGCTGGCCGCCTCGCACTGAGAGGGTGGGCCGGAACGATGAGCGTCAGACATCCGAAGGCGGTTGAATGGGAGCGGCGGCTGAAGGCGGTGTTCGACCGCATCGACGACCAGCTCGAGGAGCGGCACGGGCAGCGCTTCGGCCTGCACCCGGCGCGGGCGCGCCGGCGGGCGACGGCCAACCCCGAGGACGACGGTCTCTTCGATGTCGGCGCGGGCTACAGTCCCGGACCCGGTACGCCGCACGGCCCGGGCTACGTTGTGGACGTGCGCGTGGCGACGCTGGACACGGTGCCTCGCGAGTGGCGGGCGGAGATCGAGCAGGAGGTCGCGGAGGCCCTCGTCCGCGCCCTGCCCGAGGCGTTCCCGGGGCGTGCGCTGCGCGTGGTGCGCGCCGGCCCCGTGCTCAAGATCGTGGGCGACCTCGGCCTGGGAAAGGCTTGAGCGGCGGCTATGGCTTCCACTGCGGATTGGGCACGCCCGCCTGCTGGTTGACGCGCAGGGCGAGCGCGAAGAGGTAGTCCGAAAGCCGGTTGAGGTAAACCAGCACCTGCGCGATGGCGGGCGAGGTGCGGCAGGCCTCGCCCAGCGCCGCCCAGGCGTGGCGCTCGGCGCGGCGGCAGACGGCGCGGGCGACATGCAGGTGGCCGGCGGCCGGATGGCCGCCCGGCAGCACGAAGCTGTGCAGTGGCGGCAGGGATGCGTGCAGGGCGCGAATCCCCGTCTCCAGGTGCTGGACGTCCGCTGCTGTCAGCACCGGGCCGTGCATCTCCGGCCCGGCGGCCGCCGCGGCCAGTGTCGTACCGGCCCGCAGCAGCGTGGCCTGGATGCCCGCGAGGTGCTCGTGCGCGCCCGCTGCCGCTGCCGGCACATGCGCCGCCGCCAGCCCCACGCAGGCGTTCAACTCATCGAGGTCGCCGATGGCCTCCAGGAGCGGGTGATGCTTGTGTACCCGCTGCGCACCGGGCAGATCGGTTTGCCCCTGGTCGCCGCGGCCGGGTTGCGTCTTCATGCGTTTGCTGCCTCCTCTGCCGGGGTCTCGAGCGTGACGGACCGGAGCTGCAGGTCGCGTCCTCCGCTGAGGGCGACATCCAGCGAGCCGCAGGCCCCGCAGACCAGCAGCGCCAGATCGGGTTCCGTTACGCGTCCGCACGAGCGGCACGTCAGCGTGGCCGTCTTCCGTTCGATCACGAGCCGTGCGCCCTGGGCCGGCGTACTCTCCGCCGCCAGCGGAAAGGCCAGCTCCAGGGCCTCGGGTTCGATGCCTGACAGGCTTCCGACGACCACGGTTATCTCCAGCACGGCCGAGGCCCGCTCCCGCGCCGCGACGGCGACGACCTGCTCGACCAGGGACTGTGCGATGGACAGCTCGTGCATCAGCAGATCCTCGGCAGCAACTCCCCTCGCGGTACGTCCACGAGCCGGCGGCCGCCCGTAACGGTCTCCAGGATCACCTGGCCCTTGTCGCGCGTGACCTCGCCGATGCAGCACGCCCCAACCCCCTCGGGCCGGGCGCGCCAGCTGGCCAGGATGGCCTCCGCGGCCTCCGCGGCGCACACGAGCAGCAGGCGGCCCTCGGAGGCGACGTGCAGCGGGTCCAGCCCCAGCAGTTCGGACACCGCCCGCGCGCCGCTCGACAGCGGGAGGTCCGGCTCGTTCAACCGGATGCCGACGGGGCGGTCGTCCACCAGCTCGTTCAGCACCGTCGCCACGCCGCCGCGCGTCGGGTCGCGCATGCAGCGGACCGCCCCGGCCAGCGGCAGGATCGCGGAGACGAGGCGGTGGACGGGGGCGGTGTCGCTGAGCGGTCCGCCGACAATGTCAATGCCTTCGCGCGCGGCTAGCACCGCCATCCCGTGCTCGGCGAGCGTCCCGCTGGCCAGCACGCGGTCGCCGGGGCGCAGGCGGCCGGGGCCGAGGTGGAAGCCCGGCCAGCACTCGCCGATGCCGGCCGTGTTCAGGTACAGGCCGTCCGCCTGGCCGCGGGCGACGACTTTCGTGTCGCCCGTGACCACGGTGACGCCGCACGCTTCCGCCGCAGCCTTGACGTCGTCGAGCACCCGCCGCAACTGCGCGAGGGGCAGCCCCTCCTCCAGGATCATGCCGAGCGACAGCCAGTGCGGTTGCGCGCCGCAAACGGCGAGATCGTTCACCGTGCCGTGCACGGCCAGGTGGCCGATGCTGCCGCCGGGGAAGAAGAGCGGCTGAACGACGTAGCTGTCCGTGGTGAACACGATGCGGCGCCCCGGGCGGGGCAGCGTGGCGCCGTCGGGCAGGCCGGCGAGCGGGCCGGCGCCGAAGCGCGTGACGATTTCGCTCTGGATGAGGTCGCGGCTGAGACGTCCGCCGCCGCCGTGGGCGAGTTCGATCGTGGGCGTGTCGGTCATGCCGCGCCTCCCTTGATCCGTGAGTACTTGTACCAGGCCGCGCAACTGCCCTCGGAGCTGACCATGCAGGGGCCCACGGGGGTGTCCGGCGTGCATCGCCGGCCGAACAGGGGACAGGCGGGCGGGCGGAGCTTGCCCTTGATGACGTCTCCGCAGGCGCAGCCGCGCGGTTCGACGCCCGGCCCCACCGTGAGGTTGTGGCGCCGGGCGGCATCCCAGTCGCCGTACGCTGCCCGCAGGCCGAGCCCGCTGGCGGGGATGACGCCCACGCCGCGCCAGGCGGCGTCTGCGGGCTCCAGGTACGCGGCCATGAGCGCCTGCGCGGCGGGGTTGCCGCCCTGGCGCACGACGCGGGCGTACTGGTTCTCCACGCGAGCCTCGCCGTGCACGGCCTGGCGCAGAATGCCGGCCAGGCCATAGAGAATGTCGAGCGGTTCGAAGCCGGCAATCACGCACGGCACGCCGCCGGGGCCGGCGAACGGCTCGTAGGCCTGCGCGCCGATGATTGCGCTGACGTGGGCCGGGCAGAGAAACGCGTCTATACGCAGGTCCGGATCGGTCCGCAGGGCGGCCAGCGCCGGCGGAACGAGCTTAAACGCCGTCAGCAGCGAGAGGTTGCGCACCCCCTCGCGCCGCGCGCGGTCCAGCATGCTGACGGAGGGGGCGCAGGTGGTTTCGAACCCGATGGCCAGGAAAACCACCTCCCGCTCCGGCTGTGCGCGGGCCAGCTCCAGCGCCGTGGCCGGCCCGTAGCAGACGCGCACGTCGCCCCCGCGGGCGCGGCAGGCCGCCAGGCTGCTTGCGGAGCCGGGCACGTTGAGCATGTCGCCGAAGGTGACCAGCTGCACGCCGCGCGCGGCCAGGGCGATGGCCGCGTCCAGATAGCCGGGGTTCGTGACGCAGACGGGGCAGCCCGGCCCGCTCACGAGGTCCACGTTCTCCGGCAGCAGCTCGCGAATGCCGTAGCGGGCGATGGCCATCGTGTGGCTGCCGCAGACTTCCATGATCGTGAGCGTACGGCCGCGGGCTGCCAGGGTGGCGGCCTGCGCGGCGATGTCCGCGCGCAGCGCTCGCGCGGCGCCGGGATTCCGGAAGCCTTCCAGGTACTTCACGCCGGTCCCCCGGCCTGCGTGGCGGCCAGCTCGGCAAAGAGCTGCAGGCGGGCTTCCGCCTCCGCCTCGTCCAGTTTCTCGATGGCGTACCCCGCATGCACGATGACGTAGTCGCCGGGACGGGGATCGGCCACCAGCGACAGGTCCACCGTGTGGCGGCTCCCGTCAAGATCCCCCATGCCCACGCCGGCGGGCGAGATTTCAGTCAGCTTCATCGGTACGGCCAGACACATGCTTGTTCTCCTTCTTGCCTCACGCCAAGGTAGAGTCTACTCGGCGCCGGCAGGGTCAGCCAGCACATTCCCCGCGCCGGATTTGCCGTGGGTGCGACTGCACAGCATTCAGCAGTCCGAATTCAGGAGTCAGGAGTTTCCCCGTGATTGACGGATTGACACGGGTCCATGTGTTATGGGACGGTTCATAACACGTGGGCCATGGCCTGGCGCCGCTGAAGCGGGGGCGGGCGCCGGGTTGCGCGCAGGCGGGACGGGATGTTCCGCGTGGAGGATGATGAGCCGGAGATGTCCCAGACAGGCGGGCGCCGTGGACCGGGAGGGGGCTGAGCTGCTTTACAGGCAGGTCATCGGCATTGTCAGCCGCCGCATCCTGGAAGGGGCGCTGGCGCCCGGCGACAAGGCGCCGAGCGTGCGCGAATTGGCGGCGGCCCTGAAGGTCACGCACGTCACGGCCTGGCGTGCGCTCAAGAGCCTTGTCGACGCGGGCGTACTCGCGGTCCAGCGCGGGCGCGGGGCCTATGTGAGCGGCGAGGCCGTCGCGCGGCTTCGGGACGCCGGGCCCGGCCGCGCCGGCGGACCGGCGGCCCTCGCGGCGTCCGGAGAGCCCGCCGCATCCTATGCCCCCGGGCCCCTGCCGGCGGACGAGATCCGGCGGCGTCGCAAGCGGGCCGGCGACGGCCGTACGGTGCGCGACCTGTTCAGCGGTTTCGCCAAGGACACGGCCGTGCCGCTCCACGCGCAGGTCTTCCGCTGCGTGGCCGACGCGGTAGCCAAGGGGCGGATCCGGCGCGGCGACCGGCTGCCGTCGCTCCAGGAAACGGGCCGCCTGCTTGCCATTTCGGTCACGACGGTGGCGTATGCGTTTCGCGAGCTGCAGCGCAGCGGCATCATCGAACCCTCTTCGTCCAAGGGGTACTTCGTCTGCGCCGACGTCGTGACCGGACGCACTCGCGTGTTCCTGCTCTTTGACGAATTCAACGCGTTCAAGGAGGAGCTGTTCAATGCGTTTCGCCTGGAGCTCGGCGACCGCGCGCAGATCGAGCTGTTCTTCCACCACTACCGGCGCGACGTGTTCGAGGACCTGCTGCGGCACGCCTGGGGCCGCTACCACTTCTACGTCATGATCCCGCACCCCGAGCGCGCCGCGCAGGCCGCCCTGGACCGCTTCGATCCGCGCGAGGTCCTGCTCATTGACCAGCGCCACGGCGCCGACCCGCGCTTCCCGATCATTTGCCAGGATTTCGAGGGCGACACGTACCGGGGGCTGCAAAGCGCGGCGGACGCCATCCGCGCCTACGAGACGTTCGTCCTGGTGGATCCGGATCCCGGGAGCGTCCATCACCTGGGGCCTTTCGCCGAGGAGATCAAGCGCGGTTTCCTCCGGTTCTGCGGGGAGACGGGCCTGCCCTGGCGCGTCGTGCGGGGGGTGCCGCAGGACGTGCTGAAGCCGGGTGTCGCCTGCCTGGTCATCGGCGAAGAGGACCTCGTCGCGCTCGTTCAGGCCATCGTCGGCGCCGGACTGCGTGTCGGGGCGGACGTCGGCGTCATTTCGTACAACGACTCGCTGCTCAAGCAGGTCATCGGCGGCGGGATCTCCACGCTCTCGACCGACTTCGCGAGGATGGGGGCCGAGGCGGCGCGGTGCATCAGCGAACAGCGGACGCACGCGGCGTCGGTGAACCCCAGCAAGCTGACCATCCGGACCTCCCTGCGACGCGGGTAGTCTCCACGAATTCAAAAACAGGTTGACGGTGAAAATGGTGTTATGGCAAGATGCATTACACTTAGTCGATCATGGGGATGTTCCTGAGCAAGGAGGCGTCATGAACTGGACTGTGGCCAAGTCGGCACGACGGGCAGGAAGCGCAGGGGCGGCGGGGACCGCGCTGGTCGCCCACAGGGAGTGCCGCACGGGCAGCACGTGTTCGGGACAGGCGGTTCCCGGGATGCGGCCGGTCAGGGCGGTGGCCGTGGCCGTCGTGGTGGCCCTGGCCGCTCTCGCTCCGCGTGTGTATGCGGCGGAATCGGTTGCGAACGGCGGGTTCGAGATCAATGGGGGCAACGGCAGCGCTCCAGCGGGTTGGGTGAAGGACTTCAACTCCTACGGGGCCTACAATGGCGACAAGTACACCGGGGCCTTCAGCCTGCATCCCGGCAGCAGCAACAACTCAGGCGGCGAGTATCAGGACCTGGTTACGGTGCCCGGCAAGACGTACATCTGCAGCTTCTGGATGCGCAACTTCAATGCCCTTTCAGGGTCTTCGCACGTGGAGGTGCTGGTCGGCACGCCGGGCTCTGCCACGTACGCGTTTGTGAACAATGTGAACAGCGCCGTCACGACGAGCTTCGCAGCCGCGCCCGCGAACTTCGTGTTTGCGCTTGCGGTCGGCACCGCCTGGGCTCAGCAGACGTTCTCTTTCGTCGCGCCCGGCGCCACGACGAGAATCGGGTTCTACAACGCGTACAGGACCGGCGACACCGTGCACTCCGTCAACCTCGATGATGTGACCGTGAAAGCCGACAGCCTTTCCAACGGGGGCTTCGAGGTCAACACGGGCAACAATTCAACTCCAACGGGTTGGGTGAAGGACTTCAACTCCTACGGGGCCTACAACGGCGACAAGTACACCGGGGCCTTCTGCCTGCATCCCGGCAGCAGCAACCGTTCGGGCGGCGAGTATCAGGACCTGGTTACGGTGCCCGGCAAGACGTACATCTGCAGCTTCTGGATGCGCAACTTCGCGGCTGCCGCGGGGTCTTCGCACGTGGAGGTGCTGGTCGGCACGCCGGGCTCCGCGACGTACACGTTTGCGGACAATGCGGACAGCGCCGCCACGACGAGTTTCGCCGTCGGTCCTGCCAACTATGTGTTTGCGATCGGCGACGGCACGACATGGGCCCGGCAGACGTTCTCCTTTGTCGCGCCTGGCGCCACAACGCGAATCGGTTTCTACAACGGGAGACGCAACGGCGACACCGTGGGTTCCGTCAACCTCGACGATGTGAGCCTGGGTACCGAGGGTGCCGCGAACGGCGGGTTCGAGACAAACACCGGCAGCGGTTCGACGCCGACGGATTGGGTGAAGGACTTCAACTCCTACGGGGCCTACAACGGGGACAAGAACACCGGAATCTGGAGCCTGCATCCCGGCGCCAGCGGCCGTTCTGGCGGCGCGTATCAGGACCTCGGGACGATACCGGGCAGGACCTACATCTGCAGTTTCTGGGTGCGTAACTTCGCGGCCGCCTCGGGGTCTTCGCACTTGGAGGTGCTGGTCGGCACGGCGGGCGCTGTCACGTACACGTTTGTGAACAATGCGGACAGCGCCGTCACGACGAGCTTTGCAGCCGGCCCCGCGAACTTCGTGTTTGCCCTTGCGGTCGGCACCACCTGGGCCCGGCAGACGTTCTCCTTCGTCGCGCCCGGCACCACGACAAGAATCGGGTTCTACAACGCGTACAGAAACGGCGACACGGTGCATGCCGTCAACCTCGACGACGTGGACCTGCATGCCGCTGTTTCGACCTGGAACAACGCCGCGGGCGGATCGTGGACGACTCCGGGCAACTGGCTCGGAGCCGTGACGGCAGACGGGGCCGACGCGACGGCCCATTTCGGCGCCCTGGACCTCACGGCGGACGCGACGGTAACCCTGGACGGCGCGCGCACGATCGGCAACTTGATCTTTGGAGACAGGACGCCAACCCACAACTGGATGCTCAGCGCAGGCTCTGCCGGTCCGCTGACGCTGGATGTCTCCAGCGGGGCCTGCACGCTCACGGTCAGCAACCAGACGGCGACCGTCGGGCTGGCCCTTGCGGGCTCGGACCCGGTGGTCAAGGCCGGCGCCGGCACGCTGGTGCTCGGCGGCGCCAACGCCTACACCGGCACGACAACGGTGAATGCCGGCACGCTGCTCGTGAACGGGGCGCACACCGCAGGGGCGGCTTACAGTGTGGCCACGGGCGTGTTGGGCGGCAGCGACGGCACCATCGGCAGCGCGGTGACCGTTGGCGGCGCAGGCACGCTGACCGGGGGCGACGCGACGACGCCGGGAACCCTGAAGATCACCGGCGACGTGAGCTTCGTCCCCGGCGGGCAGTTGCTGGTAAACATCCAGTCGGGCGGCTACGATCAGATCGACATGAACAACGCGGGCGCGTTCGCGCCGGCCAACGGGGCGCTGACGCTGGTCGTGTCCCCCGTGAGCTACGCCCCGGCGCCCGGCACGGAGCTGGTTGTCGTCAGGAACATCGGCGGAGCGCTGAGCGGCATGTTCAGCAACGCCACGGAGGGCACGGAGATCCGGGCTGGCGCCGGCAGTTACGTGGTCCACTACGACAGCTCGGGACATCGGATCTACCTCACGTCGCGCAAGATCGACAACGGGTCGCTATTCCTCGTGCA
>CAYOBW010000058.1:0-21271 GCA_964402115.1 uncultured Victivallales bacterium | reverse complement strand
CGCGGCGCGAACTACGTGCCCTCCTACGCCCGCAACGATGTCGCCATCTGGATGGACTACGATCCGGCCGTGATTGAGCGTGAGCTGGGTTATGCCGAACGCCTGAAGCTCAATGCGGTGCGGGTATTCCTGCAGCAGGCGGTCTATGAGCGTGACCCCAAGGTCTTCATGGAACACTGGGAGAACTTCCTGTCTCTCTGCGAAAAGCACAAGATCCAGGCCATGCCCGTGCTCTTCGATTCCTGTTTCGATCCCCAGGCAATGGACCTTGTGGGCTACCGCGACAAGAACTGGATCCCTTCGCCCGGTTTCGGGCGGCTCGGCGAGCAGGATCGGCCGGCCATGG
This sequence comes from uncultured Victivallales bacterium, assembly GCA_964402115.1. GTDB lineage: Bacteria > Verrucomicrobiota > Kiritimatiellia > UBA8416 > CAYOBW01 > CAYOBW01. The sequence goes on along the minus strand of CAYOBW010000058.1, from coordinate 20,925 downwards.
AGGCGTTCATCCGCGATGTGGTGGGCACGCACAAGTCGGACCGAAGGATTGTGATGTGGGACGTGATGAACGAGCCCGAGAGCACGGCGAAATACGCCGACTGGGAGCAGTGCGGACGCCAGACGATCGACGAGTTCGTGCGCTGGGCGCTCCGGCGGGTGCGGCAGGAGTCTCCGGTTCAGCCCCTGACGATCGGGTGGGCCGGGCCGCTCGGCAATATCGCGGCCATCGACCTGGTGGATGTGATCTGCGTGCATCACTATTGCCCGGCCCAGGAGCTGGCGCGGAGAATCCAGGAAGCTCAGCACTGGGGACGGCTGCATGGGAAGCCGGTCATCATGAACGAGTTCGTGGGCCGGCCCCAGCAGCCCATCGAGCAGGCCATTCCGATCGCCGCGGAACGGAAGATCGGCTGGGTGTTCTGGGAACTGATGCTGGGGAAGACGCAGTTCACGCAGGGCAGGCGTCCCTACCAGGGGCACATCTATCCGGACGGAACCTGCTATTCCGCGAAGGAGGTGGCGGCCATCCTGAGCCCTTCGGGCTACACGGGCAGCGCCGAGGAGGTTGCCGCGAAGGCTGGATTCAAGGTCTCGGAGAAGGTGGCCAAGGCCTTTGAGGACGAGGGCATCACCTTCTCGCCGCTGTGGGAACGCTGGAGCGGCGCGGGCCCTTCGCGGAACCGCCTCTGGTTCGCCGCGGATGCGAACGAGACCGCCGCCAAGGCGGTCGAAGGCCGGGGTGTTGTGCTGGTGCTGAAGAATGGGCCGGACTGCGGCATCGCGACGGTGGCGGTTGACGACAAGCCGGCGTCGGTGCCGGAGATTGACACGTACAGCCGCGAGGTGGACTGGAATCGCCGGGTGGTCGTTGCCGAGAATCTCCCGGCGGGCCCGCACCGGGTGGTCGTCACCGTCTCGGGGCGCAAGTCGGCGGAGTCCAGCAATCGCTACGTTCAGATCGTTGACATGTCGGGTCAGCCCTGAGCAGAGAACCGGGTAGCCAGGCATCCCGCCGCTCCACGCGGCGGCCGGGCCTGGCTTCCGGGCGGAAGAAGGGGCTGATGGGTTTCGACTCGGCCGCGCAGGGAATGAGCGTGCTGGCAGAAATCGGCCTTCCAGAAGACGGGAGCAGCAGCGTGTCTCCATCGGCAATCGCAAGAATGGCGCGTGCTATCGTTGCGGGGATGCTGATCTCCCTCTGCTGCCTTCCCTTGCGCGGAGCGGAATCGGACTCCTTCATCGGCCACGATGCCAGCGCTTTGCCGCCGATCCTTTTCGTGAAACGCCATCACTTCGGCAGACCCTTCGGTGTCGGCACGAGGGCGTTTTGGAGCGCGGTGGTGGCTCGGAACGGCTGCGGTATCTACTGCTTCGATCCGCGATCTCCCGGCAACCCCGAGCGGCAGCTGTTTCGTTGCGACAGCGCAACCATCATGAGCATGAGCCTGTCCTTCGATGCCGCCCGCGTGCTCTTTTCGATGAACGCGACCAACGACGACAAGGGCGGGCTGACAACCTCCTCCTTCCACATCTTCGAACTGAAGATAGCCGATGGGGCCGTGCGTCAGATCACCTTCGGCCCCTACCACGATATTGATCCCATCTACCTCGCCGACGGGCGCATCGCCTTTGTCTCGACCCGCGTCGAAAGCTACCAGATGTGCCAGGACGCGCCATCCTCGGCGCTGTACACCATGAGCGCGGATGGCGGCGACCTGCGGCGCATTGACTTTGGAACCCTCAGCAGTTTTTCGCCCTGCCAACTGGACAACGGATCCATCCTCTTCACGCGCTGGGAGTACCAGGACAAAAGCGTGTTCTCGCTGCAGGGGCTGTGGAGCATCAATCCCGACGGAACGAGGGTGGCGCTGGTTTACGGAAACACGGTGACCATCCCGAACGTCAAGTGGCAGGCAAAGCCTGTTCCCGACTGCGACGACATCCTGCTCACCATGACCTCGCATCACGGCAAGCCCGTCGGGGCCATCGGCCTCCTGGATCGCCGCCTGGGCATGGAAGCCCCGCAGGCCCTCGTGAACATCACCCCGGAGGTTCCGTTTGCGCCCAGCAACGACCGCAATTGGGGGCCGGGCGACCTGCAAATGGACTGGGCCTACTGCGACCCGTGGCCGGTGACCCGCGATCTCTTCCTCGTGTCGTACGGCGGGCCGTTGAACGGCGCGCCGACGCGTTACCGGCTGATGCTCCTGCACCGCGACGGAGGCATGCGACTGCTGCATGAAGACGCGGCTAGCGACTGCTTCAGCCCCGTGCCTGTCGTGCCGCGCAAGCGCCCCCCGATCGTGCCCGCGCTGCCGCCGGGGGAGCCGCCGATGGGCACCTTCATCGTGCAAGACGTGGCGAACGGCGATCTCAAAGGCCTGCCCCGGGGAACGGTCAAGGAGTTGCGGGTGATGACGACCTTGCCCAAGAAGCACAACATCATGACGCGGGCCCACGTCTACGAGTACGCCTCCGGCGCCAGTCATGACGTGGTCGATCCCCTCATCGGGTACGGAACCTTTTTCGTGAAGTGCAACCTCGGAACCGTTCCGGTGGAGGAAGACGGATCGGCGTGTTTCCTGGCCCCTGCCAACACGGAACTCTACTTCCAGGCTCTCGACGTGGACGGCAAGGAGCTGCTGCGCATGGGGTCCGTCACACAGCTCATGCCCGGCGAGCAGCAGGGTTGCGTGGGATGCCACGACCACCGCCGGACGGCCGCGCCGAGCGCGAACACCGTCCCGCTCGCGCTGAAGCGCGCACCGTCCTCGATTCGCCCGCCTCCATGGGGCCAAGGGCCGGTGGACTTCGTCTCTCAGGTGCAGCCCGTGCTCGACCGCTACTGCGTCCGTTGCCACAGCGGCGCCGCGCCAAAAGGCGGGATGGATCTCTCCGGCGACAAGACGTGGTTCTTCAACATGGCCTACGACAACCTGGTCGGCCGCCACCTGGTGACCTTCACCTACCTGACGCCGCCGAACGAGGAAACCGGCAACTTCAAGCCTCTCGCGACCGGTTCCTATGCGAGCCGGCTGACGGCGCTCATTGAGAAGAAGCACAGCGGCGTCGATCTTGACGACACAAGCCGCCGGGCCATCTATGCCTGGATCGATGCCAATGTCCCGTACTATGGAACGTACGACAACACGTATCCGGGGCGACCCGGCTCCCGATTCGCCTGGCTTGGCAAGCACCAGGGATCGATCCCCGTTCTGAGCATGACGCGTGACGGCAAACCGGTCTCGTTGCCGGTCAAGGCGCCGGATATCAACCTGACCCATCCTGAGTGGAGCGCAGTGTTGCTGCGGCGCCTGGGCAGAAGTGCGGGCGGCCAGGCTGCTGACGGCCTGGCTTGGTTCCGTGACACCGCCGATCCCAACTACCTCAGCATTCTGGAGGAGATACGGGCGAGTGCAAGAGGCCTGCTCGAGCGGCCTCGCACCGACATGCCCGGTGCGCAATCGGTATCGCGGGAGCAGGCGTGGGGCAAGTTCTACTGATGGCCGAAGAATGGTCTCCCGTGGAGGGGCAAACCATGCCAGATCGAATGGCTCGAATGAGGGGGCGGACAAGTACGGCGGGTGTGGCGTGTGCAGCCGTCGTGTTGGCTGTCGGCGCCCTGGTCGCTCAGGGCGCCACGAACCCGGGTTTCGAGCTCAACACGGGAAATGGCAGCAACCCCAGCGGATGGACCACCATCGTGAACAGCTATGGCGCCTACAATGGCGGCGGGACCATCGCGCCGCACAGCGGGGGCTGGATGCTGCACGCCGGAGCCAGTTCCCGGAGCGGAGGGAGATACCAGGATGTCGCGACCGTGCCGGGCCGGCGCTATCTGCTGGCTTTCTGGGCGACGGGCTGGACTGTGGGCGGCGCGCAGCGGCTCATCGTGCAGGCGGGCACGCCGGGACCCGATCCCGCCAGCCTGACGCAGAACAACAACGCGGAGTACGTGAACAGGACCAACGCGGTGCCCCTCTACGTCGGCGCACTGAGCTGGGTGCCGTTCCTGTACAGCTTCACGGTGACCGGCACGATCACCCGCCTCACCTTCGAGGACTACGCGCCCAACAACGATAGCGCCTGCAACATCGACGACGTGGTCTTTGGCGCATACGGTGAGGTGGAAAACGGCGGGTTCGAGAGCAACGGAGGGAACGCCACGATTCCCAACGGGTGGAGCGCCATCGCGAACCACTACGGAGCCTACAACGGCGTGCTGAATGGAACGACGCCGCGCGGCGGGGCCTGGATCCTGCATCCAGGCGCCACCAGCCGGAGCGGCGGATCCTACCAGGACATCGCCACGGAAGCCGGGCACGGCTACCGGCTGTCCTTCTGGGCCGTGGGCTGGACCGTGGCTACCCCCCACCAGCTGATCGTCCAGGTGGGCACGCCCGGGCCGGTCGCCACAAGCCTGACCCAGAACAACAACGCGGAGTGCGTGAACCAGACGAACGGCCTGCCACGCTACGTCACGGCGGCGAGCTGGGTCCCCTTCGCCTGCAACTTCCGCGCGCCGTCAACGATCACGCGCATCAGCTTCCAGAACTGCGCGCCTGCCAGCAACGCGTCGGTCAATGTCGACGACGTGAGCCTGACGGCCGATGGCTCGCTGTACAACGGGGATTTCGAGGTCAACGCCGGCAACGGCACCGGACCTGCCGGGTGGGTTCCCATCGCGAACAGCTACGGCGCCTTCGATGGTGCTGCCGACGGCATCGCGCCACACGGCGGCGCCTGGTCGCTGCACGCTGGCAACAGCTACAAGAGCGGGGGGCGGTACCAGGACGTCGTCACGGAACCCGGCAAACGCTACCAGCTGGCGTTCTGGGCGACAGGGTGGACGGCGGGAGGCCAGCAGCGGGTGATCGTCCAGGCCGGCACCCCGGGGCCGGTCGCCACGAGCCTGACCCAGAACAACAACGCGGAGTACCTGAACCAGACCGGCACGGTGCCGCTGTACACGGGCCCGGCCAGCTGGCGGGTCTTCAACTGCCCCTTCACGGCCGCCCACGCGATTACCCGGATCAGTTTCCAGAACGATTCGCCCAACAACGATAGCGCCGTCAGCGTTGACGACGTGACGCTGGACGAGGTCGGCTTGAGTGGCACGGTTCTTATGATCCGCTAGTAAGCAGGCCTTCTGCCGGCGGTGAGCGATGGCCCATGCGGGGAGACCGCCAGATGCACAAGCAGGAAACGGCAGGCGAGGCGGGACAAACGTCCCCGGGACCGGCAACGGTTGTGCAGGACATTCGCGGCGCGGCGTGCTACCTTTGCATTTTCAAGGTCCAGCCCGCAACGTCCGGCAAGTCGCTGGGGCAAGTCGGGGCCGAGTTGGCGGACGGAGGGAGGAGGCAAGGCATGCGAGCGATGAACGGCCGGTGGGCGGGAGCCGCGCAGTGGGTGGCAGGCGCGGTGGCGGTGTGGATTGCCGTGGGCACGTGGCAGGCGGAAGCGGGCGGAGAAGCGGAGGTTGCGCCGGCGCCCGCGGTCGTCTGCGGTTGGCCGGGCTATGTGCTCTCCAACGCCTTCGTGCGGGTGGGCGTCGTGCCGTCCCTCGGCGGGCGCGTCATGGAGTACCGCGTCGGGGATAAGCAGTTCCTCTGGGTCAACGCCGACCTGGCCGGCAAGGCCCCGCCGGAAAGCGGCCTGGGTCCGGACAACGCGTGGCTGAACTATGGCGGCGACAAGCTGTGGCCCGCGCCGCAGGGGTGGGACCACGCCGAGCAGTGGCCCGGCCCGCCGGACGCGGTGCTGGATGGCCAGCCCCACGCGTGCGAGGTCGTGGGGCAGGCCCTGCGCCTCACCAGCAAGCCCGACGCGCGCAGCGGCATCCAGTTCACGCGGACGATCGCCCTCGCGGCCCGCTCTTCGCGCGTCCGGTTCGAGGTGACGATGCGCAACACCGACACGAAGCCGCGCCGGTGGGGCATCTGGGAACACGCGCAGCTGGAGGCGGCCGGCGCGGACGGCAAGCCCAACCTCCGCCTGCGGTCCTTCTGCCCGCTGAACCCGCGGAGCCATTTCCAGGCAGGCTACAACGTCGTTTTCGGCGACGCCCGCAATCCGGCGTGGCAGGCCGACGCGCAGACCGGCCTGTTCACGGCCGCCTACCGTTACACGGTCGGCAAGGCCGTGCTCGACAGTCCCGCGGGCTGGGTGGGGACTGTGGACGGCGCCTGCGGCAAGGTCTTCGCGCAGCGTTTCGCTTTCGAACCGGAGCGGGATTATCCCGACGGCGCGAGCGTGGAGTTCTGGCACAACGGCCGGGGGGCGTTCCTCGCGTGGGGGAAGGAGAACGTGATGGAGGACGACCCGCGGAAGAATCCCTGCGTGGCGGAGTCGGAGCTGATCAGCCCGTTCTTCCGCCTGGAGCCCGGCGCCTCCTGCACGTGGCGCTACGAGTGGGGCGCGGCGGATATCGGCGGCGATTTCCCCGTGGTCGCCTGCACGTCGGTCGGCATCGCGGCAAACCCGCTGAAGGCCACGGCCCGGAACGGCAAAGCGCGCCTGTCCGGGCGGTGGGGCGTGTTCGACCAGGGCCGCGCGCGCGGGGCGTGGATTGGCCCCGACGGGCGGCGCCTGGCGGAGTTCGATTTGGGAGCGGTCAGTCCCGCGGGCGCCTTTCTGCTGGACGCGGAAAGCGACTGCCCGGCTGCGGCGGTATCGCTCGTGGTTGAGCTGGCGGGCGCCCGCGGCGAGAGCCTCGGCGAACTCGGCCGGTCCTGCATCGATCGTTGACATCTCACGAGGAGTCCCTGCCATGCTGAAACTCTGTTCGTTGGTGATTCTGTCACTTGTCGTGGCCGCGGCGGTGCTGAACGAGAGCGTCGCCGACACCGCCAAGCCGCCGCCCGCGGGCGCCGCGGAGCGCCCGCGGATGCTTTACGGCGACGCCACGCGCCACGGCCGTCCCTTCGCGAAGGATCCTTCCGTGATCCGGCTCGGGGACCGCTACCTGATGTATTACTCCATGGCGCCGTCCACGAACCCGGCGGTGCCCAAGGGCTGGGCCGTCGGCATTGCGGCGAGCGGCGACCTTGTCAGCTGGAGCAAGGTGGGCGAAATCCTGCCGGAGCAGGAGTGCGAGCAGAACGGGCTCGTCAACGGCAAGGCCCTGCTGCTGGGGGGCAAGGTGCACCTCTTCTACAACAGCTATGGCAACGGCAAGGGCGACGCGCTCTGCCATGCGGTTTCCGCGGACGGCCTGACGTTCACGCGCGACCCGAGCAACCCGATCCTGCGCGCGACGGGAGCGTGGAACAGCGGCCGCGCGATCGACTGCGACGCGTACGCGCACGACGGCAAGCTGTGGCTGATCTACGCCACGCGGGACCCCACGATGAAGACGCAGATGCTGACGGTGGCCACCGCGCCGCTCGCGAGCGACTTCGGCCGCGCCGCGTGGACACCCGTGGGCGACGGGCCGATCCTGAAACCCGAGCTGCCGTGGGAGACGAAGTGCATCGAGGCGCCGTCGGTGGTCAAGCGCGGCGACACGCTCTACCTGTTCTACGGCGGCGGCTACAACAACGACCCGCAGCAGATCGGCTGCGCGGTCAGCCGCGACGGCCTGCACTGGACGCGCCTCTTCCGGCTGCCGCTGTGGCCGAACGGGCAGCCGGGCGACTGGAATGCGAGCGAGACGGGGCATCCCGGCGTCTTCGAGGATGTCGACGGCCGCACGTACCTCTTCGTGCAGGGCAACAGCGAAAAGGGGCGGACTTGGTTCCTTTCGTGTGCCGAGATCGGATGGAAGGACAGCCGTCCCTGCGTGCTCTGGGATTCGCCGAAGTTCCCGACGAAGCGCCCCGGGCCGCAGCCGCACCACGAGGACGGGATCGACTAATCCACCTTCCCGAAGCAGTACAGGCTCTTGTGCCCGCGCAGGTAGAGGGCGTTGCCGACGATGGCGGGGGAGGCGTCGCACCCCTCGTCGAGCTTGTTGACGGCCAGCACCTTGAACGTGTCGCCGTCCTCCACCACGGCCACCGCGCCGCTGCGGTCGGCGACGTAGAGTCGCCCGGCTGCGCCGGCGGGAGAGGCGTAGACCGTCTGCAGGCCTTCGATCCGCTGGGTTTCATAGTGGGGCTGGCCCGTGCGGGCGTTGAGGCAGCTCAGGCGCGCGGTATTGCCGCTGAAGAGGTAAAGGCGCTCGCCGTACAGGAGGGGGGAGGGGACGTAGGGCGTGTTGCGCTGCATCTGCCACCGCACGGCGTCCGTTCCCGTAAGCTCTCCGGTACGCCCCAAGGCGATGGCCTGCAACGTGTTGCCTTTGTAGCCGCTCGTGCAGAACACGCATCCGAAACCGGTGACGGGCGTGGGGATGACGTTCAGGGTCTGCCCCCCGCACTGCCAGAGCACCGCCCCCGTGCGCGGGTCGTAGCTGCGCGTGAGGGTGGTGCCGGCCACCACGACCTGCGTCCTGCCTTCGTGCGTAATCGCCAGCGGCGTCGTCCAGGAGGTGCGCTCGTCCCGGGCCACGCGCCATGCCACCGCGCCCGTCGCGGCGTTCACGCCCGCCACCGCCGAGCCCTCCTCCTGGTCCAGCAGCGCGATCACCATGCCGTCGGCGAGCGTGGGCGAGGAGGCTTCTCCGAAGCTGTTACGCGTGAGCATTTTACCCAAGTCGCGGCTCCACAGCAGCTTACCGTCGAGATCCAGGCTGTGCAGACCACGCGAGCCGAAGAATGCCCAGAGCCGGACCCCGTCCGTAACGGGTGACGCCGAGGCGAAGCTGTGGTCGGGGTGGTGGCCCTCGTGCGGAACCTCCGCGCGCACGGTTGTGGTCCAGAGCGTCTGTCCCGTGCGGCGGTTGAGGCAGAGCACGTTGAACTGGTGGATGTTGGCCACCTGTTTGATGCCGAAGCGGGCGGCGTCCGGCGGCGGCGCGGCGGGCGCGTTGGTGGAGGGCGCCCCCGGCTGGTCCGTGGGGACGGCGGTCAGCAGGAACAGCTTGTCGCCCCAAATCACCGGCGTGGACCGCCCCGTGCCGGGGACCGGCACCTTCCAGCACAGGTTCTCCTTCTCGCCGAACGTGACGGGCGGGTTCGCCTGCGTGGCGATACCCGTCATGGCCGGACCGCGCCAAGTCGGCCAAGCCGCCGGCGCGGCGTTGGTCTGGGCCAGTGCGCCCCCGGCGGCGATTCCCAGCAGCAGGATGGTGGCAAGCAGGTGTGAACGGGTCATCTTCATGGGCAATCCTCTCCGTATGTGCGTGCCCTGATAGCCTACAGCACGCGGCATGGCAAGCCGAACTTGTCGTAAGAGGCTCTTGCAACCCCCCTCTGGGGTGTTTGCAGGAGAGACGTCCAGTGGTAAGGACCTCATCCGGAACAGCCGACCTGGCAACTGGGAGCGGGGGCGTCCCGCCCCCGGTCTTCTCGTTGCGGGGGCGGGACGCCCCCGCTCCCAGTTACTGCGGCATGATTGTTCCCGCCGGTCAGCGCCTACCGTCTCCATGTCTCGTCTCCGGCGTATGTGATGGAGACTCCGCTGAAAAGCACGCGCGGACGGCACCGAGGCCGCCATGTCGGCGGGTCTTTCAGCGGCATCCGATGGAGACGGCCGTCCCCGGCCGTTACACACCGCGTGGCCCCCTGTGTCACGATGCGTTGCTGAAGTCAGGCCCTCGGTCAGGCCCTCGGTCCTTGCTTACGCGGCTTGCGCGCTGATACAGTAGTGGGCGGTGGAGGAATGGTTGTGAATGGGGTGCGCTCACGTCCGCGGTGGTGGAAACGGATCCTGTCGGCCGCGCTGCTTCTGGCAGCGGGCGGGCTGCCGGTCCGGGGGGCGGAGCTTGTCATCTCCGAATTCATGGCCATCAACACGAAGACCCTGATGGACGAGGATCTCGACTACTCCGACTGGATCGAAATCTACAACGCCGCCAGCACCAATATCTCGTTGAATGGCTGGCACTTAACGGACAAGTCGGACAACCCGACCAAGTGGACCTTCCCGGCTACCAACCTCGCCGCCGGCAAATTCCTGGTTGTTTTCGCCTCCGAGAAGAGCCGCCGGGTGCCGGGGGCGCCGCTGCACACGAATTTCAAGCTGACCGGTGATGGCGAGTACCTGGCCCTGATCAAGCCCGATGGCGTGACGCGGGCCAGCGTGTTCGATCCCGCTTTCCCCGTGCAGTACGAGGACCGCTCTTACGGGCTGAGCACCATCCAGTCCAACACCACGGTCCTTGCCGCCGGGGCGCCCTGCCGGGCGAAGGTCCCCACGAGCGGCACGGGTACGGCCTGGACCGCCCGCACGGGGTACAACGACAGCGACTGGCTGGCCGGGACGACCGGGGTCGGGTACGACACGGACACGACGGCCTCCGGCTACCTCTCCGTGATCGGACTCGACGTCAAGAGCGTGTTCTACAACAACACGAACGGCACCGGCTCCGTGTATGTGCGCCTGCCGTTTGTCGTGACCGATGCCGACAAGGTGGGCAGCCTGATCCTGTGGCTGCGTTTCGACGACGGGTTCGTCGCGTACATCAACGGGACGCGCGTGGCAGCCTCCAACGCGCCTTCCCCCTCCGCGTGGAACGACCGCCCGCCGATCGAAATCCCCGACATGGCCGGTTACACGCCGTTCACCCTCGCCAGCCCGCGCAACTACCTGGTGACGGGTACGAATATGCTGGCCGTGCAGGGGTTGGACCGCAACGCGGAGGGGGGGCGTCCGCCGGTTCCGGATTTCCTGCTGCTGCCGAAGCTCGAGGCGGTCATGCCGCGCATCGACCCGGCTGGCGACCTGGTCTACTTCGGCACGCCCACGCCGGGAGCGGTCAACGCCTCGCCCATTGACGGCGTGTGCGCGCCGCCCGCGTTCTCGCGGGCGGGCGGCACGTTCACCAACACCTTCGCGCTGACGCTCACCGCCGCCGAAGCGGGCGCCACCATCCGCTACACGCTCGACCGCACGCTTCCCTCGGAATCCTCCACCGCCTATGCCGGGCCGCTGACGATCAGCGGCACCACCATGGTCCGCGCACGCGTCTACGCCCCGGGGAAGGCGGGCGGGCCGGCGGTCAGTCACACCTACGTCCAGCTGGCCGCCGACGTGCGGGGGTTCAACAGCAACCTGCCGCTGCTGATCATCGATTCCTTCGGGTTCAACATCGACGCCGAGAGCAATCCCGACATCCTCTACCCCAAGCGTCCGGTCTTCACTGTCTTCATCGAAACCAACGGGCTCACCCGCACGCCGATCACCGGCGCGCCCCAGGTGACCACCCGCGGCGGCATGATTGTGCGCGGGTCGTCCACCTCGGGCGAGCCCAAGCACGCGTACACCTTCTGGGCGTACGACGAGGACGATCTCCTGGCCGACATCGAGCCCTACGGGCTGCCGGCCGAAACCGAGTGGGTGTTCTATGCCCCCTATCGCTGGGATCCGGCGCTGATCCGCAACCCCCTCGTCTACAAACTCGCCAACCAGACCGGCAAGTACGCGGCGCGCACCCGCTTCTGCGAGGTGTTCTACAACAGCGACGGCGGGCCGCTCACCAGCGCCGACTACCGCGGCGTGTACGTGCTGGAGGAGAAGGTCAAGCGCGACAAGGCGCGCGTGGACATCGCCGCGCTCAACGCCACGGACCTGACGGAGCCCGATATCACCGGCGGCTACATCTGGAAGTGGGACCGCCTGGATCCCGGCGAGACGGGGTTCAAGACCACGCGCAACATCCCCTCCGGCAGCTGGAATGCGATGGTCTATCCCAGCGAGGCCGAGCTGAAGGCCGTGCCCGCGCAGTGGTCCTGGTTCACCAATCACCTGCAGCAGGTCGAGAACGCCTTCTACGCCGCCAACTTCGTCAATCCCGCCACCGGCTTGCACGTCACGAACTACGTGGACGTGAGCGACTGGGTGGACTACCACATTATCGAGATGCTGACGAAGAACCCGGACGCCCTCCGGCTGAGCTCCTACTTCTACAAGGACCGCGGCGGGCGCCTCAAGGCCGGCCCAGCCTGGGACTACGACCGGACGATGGAGTCCTACGACGGTCGCGACGACAGCTACAACACCTGGGATCCGTCGGGCGGGTCCGGCGGCTACTTCTTTGCCAGCGACTGGTGGAGCCAGTTCTTCCGCAGCTACGAGAGCTGGCAGTGCTACATCGATCACTGGCAGAACCTGCGGGCCGGCCCGCTGAGTTTCACGAACGTGGCGGCGGTCATCGCGGACATGTCCGGCGAGGTCGAGGAGGCCTCCGTCCGCGAGTTCCAGAAGTGGACGGCTTTTCCGCCCCGTGCCGGCGGAGGCGGGTTGGACGGCACTTGGCGCGGTGAAATCGCGCACCTGCAGTGGTGGCTGACCAACCGCCTGGCCTGGGTGGACAGCCAGTTCATCGCGCGCCCCGTGTGCAGCCGTGCCGGCGGTCCGATCGCGCCGGGTTTCGCCCTGACGCTGACCGCCCCGGCCGGCACGACGATCTACTACACGCTCAATGGCGCTGACCCGCGCGCCCCCGGCGGCGCCGTGGCCGCCTCCGCCCTGCGCTACACCGCCGGCCAGCCGATCGTCCTGACGCGCAACACGCTCGTGCGCGCCCGCGCCACCGACGGCACCACCTTCTCGTCGGCCCCGGCGGATGCGCCCTGGAGCGGGCTGACCGAGGCGCTCTACTCCGTCGGCACGCCCCCGCTCGCCATCACGGAGCTCATGTACCACCCGCGGGCCGCCACGGGCAGCGAGACCAATGGCGGGCTGACCGCGGCCGACTACGAGTACGTCGAACTGCGCAACACCGGCGCCGGCGCCGTGGGACTCGCCGGGGTGCGGCTGACCGACGGCGTGGACTTCGATTTCAGCTACGGGGCGCTGCCCACGCTGGGCGCCGGGGAGACGGTGCTCATCGTGGATAACCTGGCGGCGTTCAAACGGCGCTACACCAACTGGGCGGCGCTGCGGATCGCCGGCGAGTTCGGCGGCGACCTGGCGGACGCCGGCGAGCGCATCGTGTTGACGGGGCCGACGAACGAGGTGCTGGCGGACTTCACCTACGGCAGCGGCCGCGGCTGGCCGGCGGCCGCCGACGGCGCCGGGCACGCGCTCGAGCCGCTGCTCCTGGCGGCGCAGGCCGATGGGCGGCTGGACTACGGCGGCTGGTGGACGGCCAGCGCCTACCGTGACGGCTCGCCCGGGCAGACCAACCCGCCCGCCGTGCGCGACGTCGTCTTCAACGAATTCGGCGCCCACACCGATTACCCCGCGCCCTGGCTCTCCAACGACTGGCTCGAGCTGCTCAACACGCGCGGCGCGCCGGTGGCGCTGGACGGCTGGTATCTCAGCGACGACGCGGACGACCTGCGCAAGTGGGCCATTCCCGCCACCAACACGCTCGCGGCGTACGGGCGCCGGGTGTTCGACGAGGTCACGGGCTTTCACAATCCGCTGACGAGCGGTTTCGGCCTCGACAAGAAGGGCGAGGCGCTCTACCTCACCCAGTTCCCGGCCGCGGGCCGCGCGCGCGTGGCGGATGCCGTGCGGTTCAAGGCGCAGCTGAACGGGCCGTCGGAGGGGCGGTACCCCGACGGCTCTCCCTGGTGGCTGCGCCTGCCGGCCACGCGCGGCGCCGCCAATGCCGCGCCGGCCGCGCGCGTGATCATCGAGGAACTCCAGTTCCACCCCGCGCCCACCGCGGCCCACCCGGAAGACAACACCGACGACGAGTTCATCGAGCTGCGCAACGCCGCGGCCGCGCCCGTGAGTCTGATGGGCGAAACCGGCGCCTGGCGGCTGGACGGGGCGGTGACCTACACGTTTCCGACCGGGATCGTGCTGGCGGCCGGCGAACGCATCCTAGTGTTGCCGTTCGACCCCGCGGACGCCGTTGCGCGTGCGGCTTTCGAGGCTGTCTACGGGGCGTGGCCGTCCGCCGTCCGGCCGTTCGGCCCGTACGCCGGGCGCCTGTCGAACCGGGGCGAGCGGGTCGCACTGGAGCAGCCCCTCGCCCCCGACCTGCCGGGCGAGCCGATCTCGTGGGCGATCGTGGACGAGGCGATCTACTTCGACCGCGAGCCGTGGCCCGCGGAGGCGGACGGCACCGGCTACAGCCTGCAGCGGACGGGCGGGGAAGGCGCCGGCAACAACCCGACCAACTGGCTGTGCCTGGCGGCCAGCCCGGGCCGGAGCACGGCCAAACTGCTGCTGACCACGCCGGTCAGCGGTACCGTCGGCGTGGCTCCATATGCGACCACGGTCGAAACGCTCATCCAGGACGCCGAGATCCAGGGCGGGATCCAGCGCGTGGACCTGCTCGTGAACGGAGCGGTGGCGGCGACGGTGACGCAGCCGCCCTACGCGCTGCCGCTTGGCCCGCTCAGCGTCCCCGGCGTCTACACGCTCGCCGGCGTGCTTGTGGACGGCGCCGGGAGCTACACCAGCCGCAGCGCGACGGTGCAGGTGGTGGCGCTGCAGGCGGCGGGCGTCTCGAATCTGACCGACGTGGGCGCGGACGTGTGGGGGCGGCTGAGCGGCCCCGCCGCCGTCGCCGTTACCCTGTACTGGGGCCCGACCGACGGAGGGACGAACGCGGAGGCGTGGTCGTACACGGCGGCGTGTGGCGTGGTCAGCAACCAGGCCTTCGCGGTGGCGTTGGCCGGGCTGACGCCGGGCACGCCGTATTTTCACCGCTGGTATGCGCAGGCTGCGCCGGGCGGCGGGTGGGCTCCCGCGACGGAAAACTTCCGCGCCCTGACCACGACCGACTGGGCGCACCGGTTGCGCATCGTGGTGCGCGGCTACAGCGGCGCCGCTCCGCTCACCAACTTCCCCGCGCTCGTGCGCCTGGGGCCGCAGCTCGACGGCTTTGCCTACAGCCAGTTCCAGTCCCCCGCGGATGCCGCGGACCTGCGGTTCATGGACGCCGCGCAGACCACGGTGCTGAGCCACGAGCTGGGCATCTGGGACACGAACGGGGTCTCGGCCGTCTGGGTGCGCGTGCCGCGGCTGGCCGGCACGAACACGACGCTGTGGGCCTTCTGGGGGGCGCCCGGTCCGGTGGTGGCGGCGCCCTCCTCGCTGGACGGCTCGACGTGGTCCGCGGGTTACGCGGCCGTCTGGCACTTCGACAGCGGGCTGACCGATGCAACCGCCGCGCGGCGCGTGGCCGTCAACGTCGGGACGACGGCGGCGGCGGGCGTGCTGGGCTCGGCACGGCTGGGCAACGGCAGCAGCGCCTACCTCACGCTGCCGCTCAACGCGGCCTGGTACACCGCCAACCTGCCGGCCCTGACCGTGACGGCCTGGGCGCGGGCGAGCATCGCCCACAACGGCACCATTCTGGGCGCCCAGAACGCGGGGGTTGCGACCAACCGGTTCTCCCTGGAGGGGCAGTCGCAACGCAACACCCTCACCTGGCTCACGTATGCGCATGACGTGAAGCCGGCGACCAGGGTCGGCAGCGTCTCCGCCTGGCAGATGCTGGCCCTCGTGACGTCCGGCGGCAATCTGGCGGGCTATGTGGATGGCATCCGGATGGATTACGGCGGCGCGCACAGCGCGTTTACGGTCGGCGCCGACCCGGCCCTGCTGTGCCTCAACGCCGGCGCCGCGAAGTCCGGGTTCTTCAATGGTGCGTTGGACGAGGTCCGCATCGCCGCCGTCGCGCGCAGCGCCGACTGGATTCTCGCCGAGTACCTCACCCTCGCGCAGCCGGACGATTTCGTCAGCGCCAACGTCGAGGCTGACACCGTTCCGGATGCCGATGGCGACGGGCTGCCCGACGCCTGGGAGGTGGCCTACTTCGGCGCCACGAACGCGGTGGCGGGGGCCCCCGGCGACGACCGCGACGGCGACGGCGCGTCCAACGGGGCGGAGTATCTCGCCGGCACGAATCCGACCAACGCGCAAAGCCGCTTCACGGTGCGGGCGGAGACCGCTTCCGGCGGGAGCGTGCGCGTGGGCTTCGAGACGGTGCCGGTGACGGGCGACGTTTACAGCGGGCGCGTGCGCTGGTATGACCTCCTGCACAGCAGCGTGCTCACGAATCAGCCCTGGCAGGGGGTGCCCGGCTTTACGAACCTGCCGGCTACGGGGACGCCGGTGTGGCACACGAACGAAACGGCAACGGGCTGGCGGTACTACCGCGGGCGCGTCCGGCTGGAGTAGCACGCATGACTAAACAACCGCATCTGCTCTTGGGAGTTACCGGTTCGATTGCCGCCTACAAGGCCGCCGAACTCGTCCGCCTGGCCCGGCGCGCCGGGTGGGACGTCACCGTCATCATGACGCAGGCCGCCACGCGGTTCGTGGGGGAGCTGACCTTCTTCACGCTCTCGCAGAACAAGGTGCACGTGGACCTGTTTGCCAGCCCCGAGGAGTGGGTGCCCGGGCACATCTCCCTCGCCGATCGCGCCGACCTGTTCGTGGTGGCGCCCTGCACGGCGAATGTCCTGGCCAAGCTGGCCCACGGCCTGGCCGACGACCTGCTGACCTGCACGGCCCTGGCCTGCCCCGCGCCGCTGCTGATCGCGCCGGCGATGAACACGCGCATGTGGCAGCATCCCGCCACGCAGGCGAACGTGGCTGTGCTGGGGACGCGTGGCGCGCGCTTCGTCGAGGTGGGGGATGGCGAGCTGGCCTGCGGCACGACCGGCCAGGGGCGCATGGCCGAGCCCGTCGCGATTTTCGAAGCCGCGCGGGCGTGGCTGGCGGCAGCGGACGGCAGGCCGTGACGGAAACACTCAATGTCCAACACGGAATGTCCAATGTCCAAGGGTGAGGCGAATTCCCTTTCTTGCGTCCCTGGTAATCCCGTGTTGGGCAGCGGCTATTCCCTCTTAGTCGACAACCGTGTCGCGATCCCGCACCTGCTGCTGGCGACCACGACCTGGCAGCGCATGCGGGGCTTGCTGGGGCGGCGCACGCTGGAGGCGGGGTGGGGCATGTACCTGGCCCCGGCCGGCTCGATTCATACGTGGGGCATGCAGTTCGCGCTCGATCTCATTTTTATGGATCGCGCGCTGCGGGTCGTGCGCGTCGTGCGCGACGTGCCGCCGTGGCGCATGGCCTGGGGCGGTCGTCGCGCCTGGGCCGTCATCGAAGTCGCCGCCGGCTGGCTCCCCGCCGCCGCCGTGCCCGTCGGGGCGGCCTGCGCCGTGGCGCCGGCCGTTGGCGCCTGTCGCAACTAATCACAACTCCGTAATCGGGTTGTCACGCGCACCTGCGACAAGCCGTTCTGTCAGACGCGGCACGACCCATAACCGTCGTGCCGGGAAAGGGATTTATGCGACGGAAGATGCGTGGGTTGGGCGTGCTGGGGTTGTTGGCATGGTGTTGCGCCGTGAGTGGGTGCGGGGCCGGAGCGACGGACGGACAGGGGCCGGTGGCGATCGAATGGCGGGAGTGCCGGCTCACGAACAGTCTTGCCTTCCCCGAGTTCCAGTACAGCGTGCAGTGGCCCGTGGCGGGCAAGCCCGATCCCCTGTTCAAGGCCCTGCGGCAGACCGTCGTCGATTGGCTTGCCGATTATGAGGGCCTGAAGAAACCGCGGAACGCGAACGATCCGGCGCAATGGCTGGCCGCGCGCGCGGCGGCTTTCAGGGCGGCTGCCGATGAAGCCCGGCGGGAGTTCGCCGATTCCGACGGCATGATCGGCTGCTACGAGGAGCAGTTCGCGATCTCCGTCCGCGGCGCCGCCCACGGCACGCTGACGCTGCAATGCACGGAGTGGTCTTTCACCGGCGGGGCGCACGGCAACGGCAGCACCTCGTACGAGGTCCTAGACGTGCGGACGGGAGCGCGCGTGACGCTCGACGCGTTGTTCGCCCCCGAGCGCCTGCCGGCGGTGACGCGACTGATCAAGGCGCGTCTGGGCGCGGCCTGCGATCTGAAGCCTGGGGAACGTCTGGCGGAGGTGGGGTTTATTGAGGAGGCGATCGACCCGATCGTGGACTTCATGTTCGGTCCGCGCGGTCTTGTCTTCCACTACAACGCATACGACATCGGGCCCTACGCCCTGGGAGAAACAGACGTGATGGTACCCTACGCGGATCTCCTGCCACTGGCCCGCCCCGGGAGTCCGCTGGCGCGGACTGGTTCGCCCGAGTAGGCAACGTTCAATACGACGGCGCCAATGCTACTCGTAGCTGCCGCCGTGAGGCGGCGGACCGAACCCTTCGCGATCCACGTCCCCCGCGTCACCGCGGGGGCTACGGGGGAGAGCCTGCCCCCTTCTTCCCTCTCCCCTCCCTGTAGCTGCCGCCGTGAGGCGGCGGACCGGCCGCTTCACGATGCCATCCGCCGCGTTACCGCGGCCGTTACGGGGTCCCCGCCGCGCGCAGCAGTCGCGCGCCAAACAGCCCGCCGGCCGTGGCGCCCGGGTGCGCGGCGAAGCGCACGGTGACGTTCGCCTTGCCTTCCGTCAGCCGCGGCGGGATGGCGTGCTCGACTTCGAAGAACGCGCCGGGCTTGTTGTTGGCGAGCGTCTGCGTGGCGAGCTTCTCGCCCTCCACCAGGATGTCGAAGACACGGTTGCCGCTCTCGCCGCCCCAGTAGGCGCAGCGCAGGACCGCCGGCTGACCGGGGTCAACCTTGAGCTTGAAGGCGAACCAGCCGCCGTCGTCGGCGTCGCGCCACTTGCGCTGCCGGTACTCGCCGCTGCGGGTGCGTTCCCCCTGCAGAGCATGGTCGGTCTCGGACTGCTGCTCGCCGGGATGGAACTCGTCCACGATGCGGGCGGCGAGCGCCTGCCGCTCGCGCGCGGCCGCGGCCCGTTCCGCCTCTTCCCGCAGCCATGTCGCGGGGTCGCAGGTCCGCCAGTAGACCGTGTAGCGCTGGTGATGCAGGCGGTGGAACGGGACCAGCGTGACATCGGCGGGGCGGGCGAGGCCTTTCGTGCGGAAGGCCAGCGGCGCCCCGGCGGGTTCAACGCGCTTGGGCAGCTCAGCGGCCGTGCCGACGAGCACGGGCGCCTCCGGCGTCGGGAGCCGCACCTGGTCGCACTGGCCGTGCACATACACGTTGGGCATGTCGTTGGTGCCCAGTTCGCCGGCCAGCACCATGGGGCCGTACAGGAACGCGACCCACTCCGGGGCGCCCGGGAGGGACTCGGTGCGCAACGACATCGGCAGGCGGATGTCCACCCGGTCGCCCGGTTGCCACGTGCGGGCGAGCGTGATGTACGAGCCGGGCCGCCCCTCCACGGGCTGCCGCGCGCCGTTGACGGACACTTCTGGAGCGGTTACGGTCCACGCGGGCCAGCGCAGCTTCAGCGCAAGCGCGGCCGGCTGCGCGCCCTGGAGCGTCAGGCGCACGGTCTCCTCCTCGGGGAAGCGCGTCTCCTGCCGGACCGTCAGCCCGCGCTCGTTCCAGCGCATCTCGGAGGCCACGTACAGGTTGACGTAAAGCGCGTCCGCCGCGCGGGCGTAGATCGCCTCGCCGTAGCGGGCGGGGTTCTCCATGCCGGTGCCGACGCAGCACCAGAAGGAGTCCTCGAGCAGGGAGTAGTTCTTGTAGTGTCCCGGCTTCAGGGACATGAGGTAGACGTACATGCCCGTTTTCGGGTCCTGCGAGGCGAGGACGTGGTTGACCAGGGCGCGCTCGTAGAAGTCCATCGTGCGCGCGTCCGGCTCCCAGGCGAAGAGGTGGCGGGTCAGCTTGAGCATGTTGTACGTGTTGCAGGTTTCGCAGGTCTCGGCCGACAGGTGGGCCGCGAACTGGTTCGTCGGGAAGAAATGCTCGCGGTCGCTGTGGCCGCCGATGACGTAGGAGCGCTGGAGCGCGACCCGCTCCCACGCCGTGCGCGCGATGCGGCGGGAGGCCTCCTCGCCGGTCAGTTCGTATTCGCGCGCGGCGCCGATGAACTTGGGGATCTGCGTGTTGGCGTGCAGGCCGTCCAGCCGGTCCTCGCCGGCGGCGAGGGGCCCGAACACCTTGCGGTGGTCGAACGCGCGGGCGAGGGCGAGGTGGTCGGGGTTGCCCGTCACCGCGTAGAGATTGGCGAGCACTTCGTTCATGCCGCCGAACTCGGCGTCGAGCATGGCCTGCTGCGCGGCCGGCCCCGCCAGGTCGGCGCGGGTCTTGACCCAGCCCGCGAGTTTCACCAGCACGTCCAGCGCCTGTGCGTTGCCCGTGTACAGGTGCGCGTCCAGCAGGCCGGCCATGATCTTGTGCAGCGTGTAGAACGGCGCCCAGACGCGCTGGCGTGCGTAGACGCGGTCGAAGAACTCCTCCGGGTAGGCGGAGAGGAAGCCCTCGCGGCAGCCCTTCGCCGGCAGGGCCGCCTGGCACTTCGCGAGCTCGGCCACCATGTAGCCCGTGCGGCGCAGCAGCTCCGCGTCGCCGGTGGCAGCGTGCGTCAGCGCGCACGCTGTCAGGTAGTGGCCCAGGCTGTGGCCGCGCAGTTCGCCGCCCGGGGCCTCCCAGCCGCCGTAGGGGCGCGCGGTGGTGGGCAGGCCGGCCGTCAGGCGGAAGGTGTGGAGCAGGCGGTCGGGATCGAGCTGCAGCAGCACCTGGCGGTTACGCTCCTGCGCCTCGCGGAACGGGCCCTCCAGCAAGCGCACCGCGGCGAGCGGGAATGGCGCTGCCTGGAGGGCCACCTGGTTGCGTCGCTCCAGCGCGGCGTCGCCGGTGGCCGCCTCCAGCGCGGCCCCGCACACCGCCACCCCCGCGCCCCAAACCGCCACCGTCATCCAAGCCTGCCATGCCTTGCCTGTTGCCATCGCTTCGCCCCCCTCGCTGTTATTTAAGTTCGTTGACGAAAACCTAGGCTACCCGCCTTCCAGCTGTCAAGTGCGCGGTTGACGTTGAGTGTTGCGCACGCGGAAGCTCCATAGCGCTTCAGTTGTGACGCGGGGAGGGCGCTAACGGCGGGGACCGCCGTCTCCACGCCTCGTCGCCTGCCCACGCCATGGAGACGGCCGTCCCCGGCCGTTATGTGCAAGGAGAGCCCCCTGCATCG